>NZ_JALQDB010000028.1:0-371198 GCF_023631465.1 Caballeronia sp. GAWG1-1 | reverse complement strand
GGCTCTTATGAAGAGCGTCGCCGCCTGATTGTGTGCGTCCGGATCACGCGGATTGACTCCATAGTCCTTCGCAAATGCCCTCTCGGCGGGATCGTCGAGGAAATGGCCCAGTTCGTGAGACAAGGTTCCCATCTGCTCAGTGTCTTCCCAATTAAGAAAGTCAGGCGTGAGAACGACGCGCTTATCGACCAGGTCGAATTGCACTCTTGAGTCGCTTTTGATCGCAATGGGCTTATAGGCTCCGCTATCGATCCGATCACTCGCTGTATGTATGTCCGAGATGAAAGTCGGACTCGCGTTGACCAGCTTGAGCTGACTCTGCGAAGGCTGATAGTCGCCCCAAAGCGATTCCTTACCGGTGATGGGTTGTGTGTTCGTATCCATGATGACCTCCATTTTTCGTTGACCAAGGATATGCCGCCTCGCGTTGCAGTGCCCTACTTCGCGGCGGTGAATTCGTGGCATGACCGCGCTGGCGCACGGTGACTCCAATATGAATCGCCGGCATCGCCGTGGGAAATGACTGGGTATTGAAAGCGATGGACACGCGCCGAGCACGAAGCGTCTCTTGCTCTAATTGTTAGGATGGCGGAATTTATCCGTGAGAGGATTGAGCTCTATAGGCTATCGAGGCAAAATGGAGTTTGGCGCCGCTCGAATAGATCAAGGTCGCGTTTGCATGAAGCAAATGCGATTAACGCGTCGATCTTCGTACAACAGGAGCCTTGCGTACGAGTCGAGCTGTCGGCGAAAGTCGCAACGGTAGGGCTGTGGCAATGTGGTGCTTAAGGCGCACTGCATCGCGATGCAGTGCGCCTACGTCGATTAGTGTTACCAGCCCTTACCTTTAACTGTCGCCAGATGCCGCATCGCCAGCCGCGGCATCGCCACCCGTGTCAGCCGTTGCCAGGGATGCATTATCGGCCTGCGCAGGCGCGGATGGAGTGTTGCCACCGAGTGCAGGCGTCGCGCCGCCGCCACCTGCGCCACCGCCGCCCGTACCTGCACCTGTACCTGCACCACCGCCTGCGCCACCGCCTGCACCAGCACCACCGCCTGCGCCCAGGTTCTTCATGAGGCCGCCAAGCAAGCTACTCAATGGCTGCGCGAGGCCGCCGAGCAGCGAACTCAAACCACCGAGCGCGGCTTGTGCTCCTTGCGTGTCCGGTTGCGGAGTCGTCGGTGCGGCCTGGGTTGTCGGGGCTGCCTGAGCCGCGGAGTTTGCCTGCGCTGCCTGTACCGCCTCGGCTGCCTGAGTTGCCTGAGCCGCCGCCGCTTGCGCTGCCTGAGCCGCCTGAGCGGCCTCAGCCGCACTGCCCGCGTCTGCGCCGTCTGCCTGCTGTCCCAAAGGCATCGTGCCGTTGGCCGCCGAAGGGGAATATGGCGCGGCCGCGTCGGCCGCATCGGCAACGACGGAAGGCCCGCTATCCGCGTCCGGATACGACCCGGCTGCAGACTCGGCGTTACCCATGCCGAACGGCGCGATACCTTGAGCACCAAGATCGTTCGCCTGCGCTCCATCCGGAATATGGATCAGAGCGTAGCCTCCGCCTAGCGGAGTCGCTGCGTCGATGGTATTCGCGGCGCCTCCAATAGCCGCGTCATTCGCCGCGCCCGCGACGACTCCATCATCGAAAATTGGCGTCATCGCCAAAGCAGAACCATTATTGTTCACGAGCATCATCGAATCCCATAAATAGAGTTAAAACCAATTGCGCGTAAAGCGCGCGTTTGGTATGCAATTTAGATATCGAGTTTCCTTCGAATTACATATCACCTCCCATGTGCCTCGGATTTATTCATGGACACAGCGTTGCCTGAATAGCGTTGGACAGATCTTTCTTAACTCCCGGATCAAGCGTGCCTGCCTGCCTTACGAGTTGAACAACACAAACCACTCGGACATAGCCGGTGAAATTCTTAACCGTGTCGAACCCGAGATCCATTTCCATCGCCCATCTCGAAAGTAGTCTTCCCACCGTCACGCATTCCTGACGCGCCAGCAGTTCGATGATTGCCCAATAGACCTCCTCAAGGCGTATGCAGGTCGCGAAACCGTTGATCCGAATAGACCGCTGACGCGGCGTGACAAGCTTCATACTGAAATCGCAATACCGGTTTGTAACCATGGGCGGCGCTTACCCGGGCACATGCCACGATCTGCTGCAAGATGATGTGCACTTGGCATTTAACAAAGGCTTCGATCTTCTATCTCGATATTCATATTTTTCGTAGTTCATGTATTCCCAACCTCTTTTTAATTTCCTGAGAAACGCAAAGCACACACCTGCGATGGGAATACTGCCTCTTTTCCGAAGCCAATATGTAGTACATCTATAGGACCTTAATCGTTCGTCGCGCATTTAAAGTCTCGTCATAACGCAACCTAATATTCCGGCATAGGACTTTGAATGACCACGAACTGGCGCAAGACGCAAAACCGGCCGATGACTTGCGGCAACCGGACGGGCAAGGCCGCACGTCATCTCGTTTTTTTATGTCTTGTGTTGCAAAACCCGCTCGCGAATGCGGCCCAGCCTGCATGGCAAGGCGCGCCGATGCGCTACGTCGCGCGCAATTCCAGGCTTGCGGATGTGCTCAACGACGTGGGGCGCGCGGGCGGTCTGCGTCTGGAGATTGCACGCACGGTGCGCGGCAACGTGAACGGCGTGTTCGAGCAAGCGCCTTCCTCGGTGTTTCGCACGCTGGTCGAAGCGTGGGGGCTCGTCTGGTATTTCGACGGCCAGACGATCCACATCACTACCACCGAAGACGTGCAAAGCCGCACGATCGGGTTCGCGCCGCTGTCGGGGGACGCGGTGAGCGCCCTGCTGCGCAACCTCGATCTCGATGATCCGCATCTTCCCCTGCATTTCTCGGGCGACAGCGTGAAAGTCACCGGCCCGTCCCGATACGTCGATGCCGTGGCCAATGCGATCGTCAAAGCCCAGGAGCAATTGCCGCCGCCGCAGCAGACGCTCGAACAGACACAGATACGCGTGTTTCCGCTGCGTTATACCCAGGCACAGGACATCACCTATACCTCGGGGAATCGTCAGCAGACCATCGCGGGCGTGGCTTCATTGCTCCGGACGCTGATGGGAAACACGAGCGTGGCGAGACCGGCGGCGACGAACACTCGCGGACGCCCGGATAGCCTGCACGGCACGGTCAAGGGGATTCCGCCTCTACCGAGCGTGCCCGGGTTCACGGAAACCGCACAAGATGCCTCGGTGGATGACAGTCCGGCGGAACTTCCCCAATCCGCCGTGACGCCGGCAAGGCGCAACATCGTCGCGGACCCGCGCACGAACTCGGTCGTGGTGTACGACGTACCGGCGATGATGCCCGCCTACGAGAAGGCCATCTCCATGCTCGACCGGCCGCAGGATCTCGTGGAAATCTCGGCTCTCGTGATGGATGTGTCTAGCGATGCCGCCAGGGAACTCGGCGTCCGCTGGGGCGCTGGGGCTTCATCCAGCCGCCAGTCAAACACGCTTGGTTCCGTAGCGCCTGCCCTGCCGGGAGCGTCGTCCGTCGCCCTCGGCGTGGATGCGGGACTCACGCTGACGACGTTGATCGGCAATTCCGCGCACTTCCTCTACGAGCAGATCCACGCGCTCGAGAAAACCGGTCGCGCGCGCATCCTGTCTCGTCCTCGCGTGCTGACGCTCAATAACGCCGAGGCAGTCCTTTCGTCGCACAATTCCATTTATGTTCGCGTGGCAGGTAATCAGGATGCCAATCTATTCAATGTCGACACGGGACTCACGCTCAAGGTTACGCCCACTGTCGAGCAAGGCGGCGGCGAGCACAGCAGGATTCTTCTCAGCGTGCAGATCGAGGATGGCTCCTTCGACGGCGACGCGTCGGTTGACGGCATACCGCGCGTCAACAGTAACTCGATCATCACTCAGGCCATAGTGGGCGATGGCGAGAGCCTGCTGATCGGCGGCTACGAATACGAGCATACGCAAACGAGCGGATCGAAAGTCCCTATCCTGGGCGACATTCCGATCATCGGGACGCTTTTCGGCGATGAGCAGACATCTTTCGATCGCACCGAGCGGCTCGTCCTCATCACACCGCGATTGAAGCGGCTGAAAGCGGACGCCGCGGCGCCGGCCGAACTCTCCGTCGACGATGTGCCCGCTCTCTCGGCGATCACCGGAAAGGACTATCCGCGGCCGCCCTTGCCCGATGCGGCGTTTCCTCCGTTGCCACCACTGCCGGCCAGTCAGCTTGCCGCTCCACGCAATGCCGCGCATGCATCGCAAGGGAGCAAGCAATGACCGACGCACGACTCTTCGTCGCCTCCGGGCTGCATGCGGGCGCGAGCATCGCCCTGACGGCGGACCGCGACTTGCAAATCGGCAGCGCGGCCGACGCCGACCTGATCCTTTTGGATACCGGCATCGCGCCACATCACGCGAGCGTTCGACTGCACGGCAACAGGCTCGAACTGCGTGCCGCTCACGCCGACATCGCGATATTCGGGAAAGCGCTCAAAGTGGGCGCCCGAACGCAGTTGCGCCACGGTGCCACATTCCGGCTGGGAGAGACGGCCTTGCAGTTCAGCAACGGCGCCCCGCCGACAGAGCAGGCCATGAAAAGCGCGGAATCTGCATGGCTCCTTGCTCACGCGCCATTTACGTGGCTGCGAAGGAAGTGTGCGCGCATACCTCGCTATCAATGGCTTGCGATAGCGGTCGTGCCGCTCGGATGCGCGTTGCTGTACAGCCTGAATACCCTTGTTCCGAGACCTTCAGAAAAACGGTCGTCGCCTCTGGACGAGCCCGCCTTTCGCAACGTTCGCCAGCGCGCGGATCAGACAACGGGCGCACGTGTTTACGAGGGTTACGTACAGACCGCCGCCGACCTTGGCGCCGTTTCCCTCGTCGCGCGCGCACGCGGCGGCGCGGTGCGTGTGCGCGTCGCCGTGATCGACAGCATGCGGGAGCAACTGAGCGATTTTCTCGACAAGTACTACCGCGGCGTCCGTTTGCGTGCAGGCGAACGGCCCGGCGTGTTCGTCGCGACACTTCCCGCAGCGGACGCCTATCTGCAACCCGAGTCATGGGACTACGCGCGGGTCGACCGGCTCGCGCAAGGACAGGTGGATGGATTAGAGGCGTTGCGCTTCGACGGTCACGAGAACAACAGCGGCCCCGTGCGTGTTCCGCTTGAAGCGCTCGGATTGAATCTGCTGAATTCTCCGCACGCCGCGTGGCTCGCCGACCAGCAAGGAGCCCGATATTTCGCGGGAGCGCATCTGTCGATAGGACGGATCGAGCGAATCGACCCATGCGGCGCATCGGTGATTCGCGATGACGGAAGCATCTATGTCCTGATTGCACAACGCACGAGTTTAGGCAAGTCCTGCTAGCGGCTCACGCCGCCGGAGCCGCACCCGACAGCCCCTTACCGGTGCGCTGCCCTTCGCGCGTCGGCGCGCCGCACGAAGGTTCATGGAGTCTGCACGATCCTTTTAGCGCGCCATCACTTATATAGGAAAGCAGAATATGTCGATGCAAGCGGCAAATATCGGTTACACCCCTGCCATGTTCGGTTATGGCATGGGCGGCGCCCAAGGCGGCAGCATGATCGCACCCGACGGCACGCTGTCGCTCGGAAGCGTGGCGGACGCCGTCAAGCGAAACCTGCAACAGCAGGCCCAGTCGATCAATCAATCGGAGCAAGACGCTAGCGCGCAGAGCGCGCAAGGCGGCCAAAACGGACAAGGAGGGCAAGGCGGAGCCGGGGGCGTGGGCAGCGCCAGCATGCTCGACATGCAGAAAAAGGTCGGCGAGTACACGTCTTCATTGCAACAAGGGACGTCCATCTTGAGCAGCCTGGCGGAAACACACAAATCCGTCGCGCAGAACACGAAGTAAGCCAACGCACACACCGGCGGGGCCTCCAATGCGGGGGCTCCCGCGCGCCGGATTTTACTGTCCAACCAAGAATATTCACGATGATGCTTTCGCAAGCAGTTGCCATCCAATCTTTTCAGGTCGACGCGACGCCGCCAGCGATCGCCGCCACACCGGCGCAACTGGATGCCGGCACGGGAGGCGAAGGGATCACGCGCCTTGCCGAGCAAGCTCAGTTCGCCTTGCAAGGAGCGGCCGCGCCCCTCGGCGCGTTGCTCGATCCCACCCGCCGACGGCCGCTTACGACAGGCGAGATGCTCACGCTGCAAGCCGCCGTCAGCGATTACTCGGTCACGCTGATTACGCTGTCGCATCTTGCCCAGAGCGTAGGCAGCGCCATCCAATCCATCACTCAGAGAACGTAATGCGTCGCGCGCTCATTCTTCTGCCGCTCGTCCTGCTCGGCGCATGCAAGACCTCGTTATACGAGGGGCTGGACGAGGATCAGGCCAACCGCATCGTCGCGGTCCTCAGTCAACACGGTGTCGAGAGCTCGAAGGAGCGCAACGCCGACAAGACGTGGACCGTATCCGTCGATGAAGACGAAGCCGTCACCGCGACCGAGCTGACCGGCGCGTATGCCTTGCCCCACGCCAGTCATGCCAATCTAGGTGAACTCTTCAGCCGCCAGGGATTGATCTCGAGCCCCGAAGAAGACCACGTGCGCTACGTCTATGGTCTCACCGAAGAATTGGCCGCCACGCTCGAAACGATCGACGGCGTGCTGGTGGCGCGGGTGCATATCGTCGATCCGCAGCGAGATCCGCTACTCGGCCCCCCGATGCTGCCGAGCGCGTCTGTCATGGTGCGATATCGCAGCGACGCGAATCTCGAGCCCATGCGCGAGAAAATCCGCGCGCTCGTCGCCGGCGCGGTGCAGGGGCTCACGCAAGACAAGGTCTACGTGACGCTCGTTCCCGTCATGCCGGTCGTCACGCAAATCGATCTGTGCGCGCAGACGGGCCACTGTCCGCCACCGCTTGCCGATCAGCGCAAGGTCGAGCGTGTCCTCATCGTTCTGACCGTCATGGCGCTGCTGTTGATCCTGGCCGTCTGGGTGTGGGATTCGGGCATTCGCGCATTGCCGCGGATACGCATACCCGGTGTGACG
Organism: Caballeronia sp. GAWG1-1; assembly: GCF_023631465.1. Taxonomy (NCBI): domain Bacteria; kingdom Pseudomonadati; phylum Pseudomonadota; class Betaproteobacteria; order Burkholderiales; family Burkholderiaceae; genus Caballeronia; species Caballeronia sp. GAWG1-1. Next base: position 364,154 of record NZ_JALQDB010000028.1, on the reverse strand, counting down.
TTTTTCAGGCGGCGAACCCGCCAGGCCGTGCCGGCGAAGCCGAAGCCGGGCGCAGCCGCCAACGACTCCTCCCATTCTCGCGAAGACCGCACATGAAATCCCTACCCATTCTCGACGTCGCAGGCTGGGCGCATCACAGCTGGTGCGGACGAGCCACGCCTGCACGCAGCGAGCGCGCCCGCGCCGCAGCCGCCTTGCATCTTTTCGCGCGCTTTCCGACGCTCGCCGAGGCCGGCGCCAAGCAATTGCCGTGGTTCGCCGCGCCGCTCGCGCGCCCGGCATGCGGACGATTCTTGCGCCTGTGCGCCGCGCTAGCGTGCGCGCGCTCGCTGCGCCTTCTCGTGAGCGCCGCCGCGCACACGCAGTTCTCGGGCGCGGTGGGCTTGCCGCCGCTCGCGCGGCTCCAGTGCCATCGGCGCGGAGAGCAGCCCGACCTGAGGCTCGACTCCCCCGTCGACTTCTTCAACCGGCGCAGCCTGTGCATAGCCGGGATCGCGCTCGCACTGCGGGCGACGAGCGGCCACGCACAACGGCTGTGGATGAAAGTGCGCCTACCGTGCGAGTACGCCACGGCCGCGGCGCAATGGCGCCTGCCTTTCGTGTCAGCGCGAGCGGCGCTTGAATTGATCGGCGATGCACTGCAACTCCTCGACACAGAGAGGCGGCCATGCTGATCTGGCGAGTTTCCGACTGGCGGGTCGAATCGGACGGCTATATTTGCGCCAACGATCTCGCCTTGCTGCAAGACCTGCCCGCGCTGCAGCGCGTGAATGCCCAACGCGCGAGGCAAGAGGCAGCCGACCTCGCGCAACGCGCCCGGCGTGTCAGACGGCAGGCGCTCGCACGCGGTTTCATCGCGGGCCGCGCAGCGGCGGTGCATGACCTCGCCATGCCGGCCGCCGCGGCCGCCTTTGCGCTTCGTGGCTTGAACGATCGCCTCGTGAAGATCGTCGTCGAGGCCGTACGCGACGTCGTCGGCGACATGCCTGCCGGCGCGATCTTTCCGAATCAACTTCGCCGCAGTCTGCAAGCGGCGCCTGGGCAACGGCCGCTCTCCGTGCGCGTCTCGGCATGTGATTACGAGGAAGCCAGGCAAGCAGTCAGCGCGATGGAAGACGAGCTGGGCCTGACGCTCATCACCGTTCTTGGCGACGCCGATCTGCCGCCGCGTTCGTGCGTGGTCGAAACCGATATCGGCGTAATCGATGGCAGCTTGCGGCAGCAGCTCGCCGCACTCGAACGCGGCATCCGCGATGCGATCGCCACCGTGCTCGACGAATACACGCGCCTGGACGACCGTCTTCTCAGGCAATTCGATGTCATCGAGCAAGGACTGCGCGACACGCTCGACGTCCTCTCCCGCGATGCCGCGCCGGCCGGCTGGATCGCGTGCAATGCCACGAGCGGGGGCGCCGCGATATGAATCCGTTCGCCGGCCTCGAACGGCTCACACGTGAACAGGCGGAGCGGCAGAACATCGCTGCCTTGCATTTCGGCGCCGACATGCCAGTGAGCGTAGGCCATCGGCGCTACACGCTCGCGTTCGAGCCATGTCGCGCGCACTATCCGCTGCGGCTGCACGGCATGGCCTGCGGTCAGCCGCTGGTACTCGATCTGGATGCGCGGGCGCTCATCCCCGAACTTTCGCGCCAGAGTCTAGAAAAGACCGGGAAGCTCGCACACAAGCTGATTGCCGACGCGTGCGAGGACTGGCTTTGCGCGCTGGAAGGCGCATTCGGCTTCGCGCTCGATGTAACCGGCGTTTCCTATGACGCGTCGCCCGCGCCGGGCGCCTATGGCCTCGCGCTTACGCACGTCCAAAGCGGACGCACGGCGAGCCTGTCATTTCACTGCGAGGCGGTGGATCGCTGGCTGCGGCGCCAGCCTGATCCGCAGTGCAATTCGAGAGCGCTTGCGCGCCAGATCGTCGTCAGCATTCCGGTCTGCGTCGCCGGGCCAACGCTCACGCTCTTGCGTTTGCGGCGCATTCGCGCCGGTGATGCGCTGGTGCTCGACAAATCGGTTCAATACCTGCGCTTGCCCCTTCGCAACGGCACGCAGCGCATTCTCTTGAAAACTCTTGGAGATCAGATCGTGCTAGATCGCCCCATTCTCAACGAAGACAATCAGCCATCCGAACTGACCAGCGAATTCATTCCGGTCGAAGCCCTCACTTTTCCGTTCGACGCCGTGATCGGCTCGATGCGCCTGTCCTTATACGAACTCAGCCGCTTGCGACAGGGTTCGCTGGTGTCGCTGCAGCTTTCGGTGCGCGAGCGCTCGGTCACGCTGTTGTGCCAGGGATTGCCCTTCGCCAAGGGAGAACTGGTGAACATAGACGATGTGCTAGCCGTGCGGATCACGAGCGTGCTGCAATCCGCGCATCCGGATGTCGCGTCATGATCGGAGCGCAAACCGGGCAACTGCAACTCGTCGGCGTCTTCTTTCTACTGAGCGTGGCGCCGCTCGTCGTCATCATGTGCACCTCGTTCACGAAGTTCAGCATCGTCCTTACGCTGTTGCGCTCCGCGCTCGGAGTGCAGCAAGCGCCCGGCAATCTGGCGATATCCGGTCTCGCGCTCGCGGCAACACTGGTCGTGATGGCGCCTACCCTGCACGCTATCGGCGACGCGCTCTCCCTCGACGAGCGCGTCGAAAGCAGGCAATTGCCGCCCCTCCCGCAGATGATCGACGCCGTTCGTGGACCGCTCGGGGAATTCATGCTGGCGCACTCGCGCCCGGCAGAACGTGCGTTCCTGCTCGACGCGGCAAAGCGCACCGATCCCGCTCGCGACGCGCAAGAAAGCGACTTCACGCTGCTCGTTCCGGCGTTTCTGATCAGCGAGATTTCGAGCGGCTTCGAAGCGGGCTTCCTGCTCTATATCGCCTTTCTCGTCATCGATCTGGTGGTCGCGAACGTGCTGACCGCCATGGGCATGATGATGCTCTCGCCGAGCACCGTCTCCATTCCACTCAAGCTCTTCGTGCTGGTGGCCGCCTCCGGCATTCCCAGACTCATGCATGCACTCATTCTCGGTTACGCCAAGTGAATTCGCTTCCTTCCCTTACCTCGCTCGCAACCGACGCGCTGTTGCTCGTGTTCTGGCTTTCGTTGCCAATGCTCGCCGTCGCGACCGCGGTCGGTCTTTTGCTCGGTCTGTTGCAATCGGTCACGCAGATCCAAGATCAGAGTCTGCCGTACGGTGCAAAGATCGTGTGCGTCGGACTCGTGCTGATCGTGACGGCGCCGTGGGCGAACCGGGAAGTCGCGCGTCTTTTGAGCCATATCTTCACGATGATCGCCTCGGGCCGCACGCATTGACCATGAACATCCTCGATCAATTGAGCGGCTTCGCCTTCTGCATGATTCGTCCAGCCGTGGCGCTCGCCCTGATTCCGTTTGGTAACGACGGAGCGCTCGGTGTGACACTGCGTGCTCCGCTCGTGCTGATCTTCGCGGTGCTGCCCGCGCAAGCGGGATTGCCGCACGAACCGCTTGCGGCAAGCGTCATGGAAGCTGGCATCGGTCTTTTGCTAGGACTCGGTTTCGGCGTCGTCTTTCATGCGGCCTCCACGGCGGGCGCCATCCTCGATCAACAAGGCGGCTATAGCGTGGGCGCGGTCTATGACCCGAACTTTCAGCAGGAATCCGCCGCGTTTCAAACGCTTTTTACTCAATTCGCGGCGTTCACGCTCTTTACGGGCCACGGTCTTGTCGCACTGTGCGGAGTCTTCGCCGACGCGTGGTCGATCTGGCCACCGGGCGGACCGTATCCCGGTGGATTCGCGCGCCTCCTCTCCATGTTCTCGGAAACGCGTTTGCCGCAGTCTTTAGCGCAGGGCTTGCAGCTTTCGGCCCCGTTACTCGCCTTGATGCTGCTCACCGACGTTTCGCTCGGACTCGCGTCGCGGCATGCAAAGCGTCTCAATCCGTTTTCCACTGCGCGTACGTTCAAGGCAATGGTGCTCTCCTTCGCGCTGATGGCGTGCGTTCCAGCGATCCTCGATCGACTCGCGCGCATCTTCGCCGTCTCGCTGAATCTCGAATAGGAGGCACCGGTCGATATGAGCGACAAAACCGAAAAGCCCACGCCTCGCCGGCTGCTGCGCGCCCGAACCGACGGCGACATTGCGAAGAGCGCCCATTTGAGCACCGCGATGAGCGCCGCGCTGTGGTGGCTGCTGCTGGCGTTCGAAGCGCCACACACGTTCTCCGGTTTCGTCCACATGATCGACGCCGTGTCGGGACTGGACGCCAGCCGTTCGTTCGCGTGGCAGTTCAAGGCCGTATTGAATGCGCTGCTCGAACCGGGCAAGGGAGCGCTGATCATGCTCAGTGCCGGCATGCTTGCCAACGTCATACCTGAACTCGTTCAAACGCGTGGACTCGTGTCGTTCAGGCGGATCGCGCCCGATCTCAAGCGTCTGAACCCGGTGGAAGGGCTGAAGAATCTGTTCGGCCTGAAGGTCGCGTTCGAGACCGTACTGATGCTGTTCCAGTTCGCCGTGCTCATCTTCGTGGCCTGGCGTGTGACGGCAGAATGGCTCGTGCAGATCGAGCCGGCGTATTCGCTCGATCCGCTATCCCAGCTTGCGCTCGCGTCTCTCAGCCATTCCCGTCTGCTCGCGCTGGTTGCGCTCTCGCAGGCCGCGCCCGCGGTAGCCGACTATGTCATGCAGCACGTGCTGAGGAAGCGCCGTTTGCGCATGGACAAGGAAGAACTCAAACGCGAATACCGCGACGAACACGGCGACCCCTACGTCAAAGGCCGGCGACGCGCGCTTCATCGCGATCTGAACCGTTAAACCCGAATCCGGAATCATGAACCGCCCATCCGTTCCCCTCTTCGCCAGCTTGCCCCGACAGATCGCGCGCCACGCACACATCGCCGCAGCCGCGGGTTTCATCAGCGTGCTGGCGTTGCTGATTCTGCCCATCCCGCCGTTCCTGCTCGATCTGTTCATCGGCATGAGCTTTTGCGCGGGTTTCGTCATGCTGTTCTCCACGATCTACGTGTCGCGCGCGGCGGATCTTCCGGGCTTTCCCGCGCTTCTGCTCATGACCACGCTGCTGCGTCTCGCGCTGGCCATCGCATCCACCAAGATGATCCTGCTCCAGGCGCACGCCGGGCGCATCATCCAGGCCTTCGGCGAGCTGGTCGCGGGCGGCAATGTCGCAGTCGGCATCGTCGTCTTCCTGGTGCTCTGTGCGATTCAGTTCATCGTGGTCGCGAAGGGTGCGGACCGCATCGCGGAAGTCGCGGCGCGCTTCACGCTGGATGGCATTCCAGGACGGCAGATGAGTATCGACGCCGATTCGCGAAGCGGGCTCATCACCGCCGAGCAGGCAGCGCTGCTGCGTGCCGGACTCGAACGCGAAACCTATTTCTACGGATCGCTCGACGGCGCCATGAAGTTCGTCAAGGGCGACACCATTGCAAGTTTCGTGATCGCGCTCGTGAATATCGTGGGCGGGCTCGCGGTTGGCATCGGGCAGCGCGGCATGCCGTTCGGCGACGCCTTGCAGGTCTATACGATCCTGACTATCGGGGATGGCCTCGTTTCGCAGATACCATCGCTCGTCGTGTCGATCGCGGCCGGCCTGCTCGTCACGAGAGTATCGCCCGCGAGCGGCGCCACCAATCTCGGCACGGACCTTTACGAGCAGTTGACGCTTCGGCCTCACGCACTCGTCATGGCGGGCGCGTGCTGCGCGGCACTGGCGCTCATTCCCGGCTTTCCGCATGCGCAGTTTGCGCTGCTGGCCGCGCTGCTCGGAGGACTTGGCTTCGTGCTCATGCGCGCGGCGCAACGGGCGCGCGACGAGGCACGCGCTCCCATGCCCGCGCTTGCGCGCGACGGCAGCCGGTACATGCCTCATTTGCTCGACGAGGCCGAGGTTGGAACGAGCACCGTGCTGCGCCTTCGACTTGGCAACGATGCCTTCAAAGCCGTGCCGCGCGATGCGTTCAACCGCGTGCTCGGCACGCTGCGCCATCATCTGAACACGCGCTTCGGCCTGCCCTTTCCCGGCCTTGCCGTCGTGATCGACGAGCGGCTCGCCGCCGAGCGCTACATCATCGATGTCGACGATGTACCGTTCGCTAGCGGCACGCTCATGCCCCAGCACGTCCTGGCGAGCGGACGCCCGGCGGACGTGCCGGCCGAAGGCCCGTCGGGGTATCGACCGGGATTCGAGAAGTCAGTGTGGATCGCGGCCGGCGCCGCCGCGTCGCTCGATGCCTCCGTTCTGAATACCGCCACGCCCGACGACGTCCTTGCTCAACATCTCATCGAGATATTCGAGCGGTGCGCACCGCGCCTGATCGGCACGCAAGAGGTGCGCTTTCTGCTCAATCGTCTGAGCCCGGAATTTCGCGAACTCGTCGCGCAGATCGAACAACGGATCACGACAGCCCGGCTCGCGGCCGTGCTGCGGCAGTTGCTGCAGCAACGCGTGTCGATCCGCAATCTGCGTGGCATCCTCGAAGCCATTCTGCGCGTGTCCGCAAACGAACAAACGCTCGAACGCATGGTGCGCGAAAGCCGTATCGAACTCGGCCATCAAATCGCGCGTACCCATGCGAACCTCGATACCTGGGAGATTCGCGGCGGCGTGCTCGAAGCCGAGTGGGAGAACGAGCTCGAAGCCAGCATTCGCCACGGCTCGGACGGCGAGCCATATTGCCCGCTCGATTTCATGCAGTTGGATACGTTGCGCCGCGTTTTGAGCGGTGCGGCCACGCCCGTGAGGCTGCTGCTCACATCGGCGATTCTGCGGCCGCATTTATCGCAGGTGCTGGGAGCGATCGGCATCCGCATGGATGTGCTCGCCATAGACGAGATTCCACGCGACGTCTACCGCATCAACGCTTCGGTTACCTTCACGAGGCCATAATGCGCAAGACGACTGATGAAGACGCAAAGCCGGTCGGCAGCTTGATGGCCGGACCGACGCTTCACGGCCGCGTGGTGGAGGCGCGTGGCGTGATCGTCCGCGTGGTCGGCGCGTCGCTGCGAATCGGCGAACGTGTGCGACTCGTGCGGCCCGACACACTCGAGGAGCAAACAGGCGAAGTAGTCGGTTTTGCTCCGGACGGCGCGCTCGTCATGCCGCTATCCGGACTCGCGGGGCTCTCCGACATCACGCGCGTGGAGGGATGCGGGCTCAACTGGAATCGGCTAGATGCAACGCGCTTGCAAGGGCGCATTCTCGATGGCCTCGGCAAGCCACTCGATGGCGGTCCGCCCGCGCCGCTTGCCCATGCGAGCGCGCGCTTCGACGCAACGACCGCGATCAATCCGCTCGACCGCCCGTTGATCGCGCAACCCTTCGTTACCGGTGTCAGGGCGATAGACGGATTGCTCACCTGCGGGGTTGGACAGCGTGTCGGCATTTTCGCGACCGCGGGCGGCGGAAAGAGCACGCTGCTCGGCATGATCGCGAATGGCGCACAAGCCGATGCCATCGTGATCGCGCTCGTCGGGGAGCGTGGGCGTGAGGTCAATGAGTTCGTGCATGATCATCTGCATGAACGCGAGCGGATTGTCGTCGTCGCGTCGACATCGGATCGTCCAGCGGCTGAACGCATCCGCGCGTCGCGTCTCGCCTGCGAGATCGCGGCAGCGCTGCGTTCTCAAGGTCGCCACGTCCTGCTGCTCTTCGACTCGCTGACGCGCTACGCGCGCGCCCTGCGCGAAGTCGGCCTCGCCGTGGGCGAACCGCCCGTGCGGCGGGGCTATCCGCCACGCGTGTTCGCGGAACTGCCGAGAATCGTCGAAATGGGCGGCCTGCTCGGTCGCGGTAGCGTCACTGCGTTTTTTACCGTGCTTGCCGAGGACGAAGATCTCGCCGATCCCATCGTGGAAGAAGCGCGCTCGCTGCTCGACGGTCATATCCAGCTCTCGTCGCGTTTAGGCGCCGCGGGACACTATCCCGCCATCGATATCTTGCAGAGCAAGAGCCGGCTCATGACGCGGGTCGCCGGGGAGTCGCATCGCGCATGCGCCCAGCGCGTGCGTGAGTGGCTCGCGCGGTATCGGGACGTCGAGCTGCTGCTCCAGATAGGCGAATACCGGCGCGGCAGCGATGCCGCGAGCGACCGGGCCATCGACCGTCATCCGGCCATTACGGCCTTCCTTCGGCAGCGTCATGACAGCCACGTCGCTTTCGATAAGACAATCGCGGCATTGCAGGCGCTCGGCGAAGGCGCCGATACATCCACGTGACGGGCCGCGCCGGAGATCTGCGTCGCTGGGCGGTGCTTGCGCGCGTACGCGGGCTGCGGGTGCGGCGCGGCGAGGCAACGCTCGCGCAGGCGCGACAGGCCGCACGCGAGGCACGAGACGAAGTAGCCCGTCGCACGGAACTGCTGGGCAACCATGCCGCACAACTGCCGCGCCTACTCGCCTTGTGCTCGCACGAGCATGGCGGTGCTGCGACATGGCGAGGCGCTTTACACGCGCATCGGCTTCAGGCAGCGGCGCTGAACGCGTCGGTGTTGCAGGCGCAAGCCTTGTTGCTGCGCGCCGAGGCGAACGTCCGTTCCGCCATGTCCGCCTTGCAGCGTGACATAAAGAGGCACGACGACGCACGCGCCCGTGAAAGAGCAGCGCTGGCCAGCTTGAAGGACGACGACGATCCATGAACCGATCGGCGCGGCCAGCATGGCCGACGACCTCGTGCATCGCGTCTCATCGCCCAGGCACTGCGAGCTATGTCAGAGCGCTCGGGCTCACGACGCGATCGAAGCGTGCCTGACGCGCGCCAACGCGCTCAACGCCCCGCGCGCTCCAGCCGCGCGGCGACTTGCAGAATCGCTTCAATAAGCTTTTCCGCAGGCACGGGCTTCGTCATGTGCAACTGGAAGCCCGCAAGCTGCGCGCGCAAGCGGTCATCCGTCTGCGTATGTCCCGTCAATGCGATTGCCGGCATGCGCCGATCCAGCGACACCCGCCGCGACGCTTCGAGTTCGCGCACTTGACGCAGCACTTGATAGCCGTCTTCCTCGCCAAGCACGATGTCGCATAGAAACGCATTCGGCCACGCCTCGGCAGGCGTCACCTCAAGCCAGTCGAGCGCTTCCGTTCCCGACGCGGCCAACCGCACCTGCGCACCAGCCGTTTCCAGAACCGCTTCGAGCGCTTCGCGCGCATCTTCCTGATCGTCGAGCACCATGATCGAAAGGCCGTTGAGCGCGTCGGCAACGGTCGCTTTCGGCTCGGCCAATGTCGATGCATCGTCGGCCTCGACGACAGGCCGCAACGGCATGACGGCGACATACGCGAGATGGCCATCGACGTAATTCACCGTGAAACTGCCGCCCGTGCTGGTAAGCGCCTCTTCGAGCCGCGCCGCCTGTTCCTCGGTCAGCGGCGCGGGCTTATTGCCCGGGCCGAGCACGCACAAGCGCACCTGATTGTCTTCGCGCTCCACTCGCAGTTCGACACGCGCGCCGCGCGTTGCCGCGCGAACTTCCGTGCGGCACAGATCGGCGATCACGAACTGCAGCACGCCGGGATCGCCCGTCACGCGAAGATCCGGCTCTGTCATCACCGTGAAGAGATGCACGCCGTGCTCGACGATCTCTTCGTGCAGTCCATCCACCACGCCCGCGATCAACGAGCCGAGTCCCACCGGTTGCGACGATACCTTGCGTTGCGCGTGCGCGAGTTCGCCTTGCTGCGATTGCAGCGACCACATGCGTGCATAGACGCCCGCGCGTTCGATCAATTCAGCATGCTGCCCCTGCTCCACGATGCGCCCGTGCTCCATCACGAGAATCCAGTCTGCATTGACCACGGTCGAGAGCCGATGCGCGATCACAATCGAGGTGCGCCCTTGCGCGAGCCGGTCGAGTTCGCTTTGAATCGCGCGTTCCGAACGGGTATCGAGCGCGGACGTGGCTTCATCGAATACGATGATGCGCGGGTCCTTCAGGATGGCGCGCGCAATTGCAATACGCTGCCGCTCGCCGCCCGACAGCCGTACACCGCGTTCGCCGACACGCGTCTCGTAGTGATCGGGCAAGCGTTCGATGAAGCCGTCGAGTTGCGCCGCGCGTGCCGCACGCACGACATCGGCACGCGTCGCCGAAGGGCGGCCATACGCGATGTTGTAGGCGATCGTATCGTTGAAAAGCACCGTATCCTGCGGCACGATACCAATGGCTTCACGCAGACTCTTCTGCGTGATCTCGCCGAGATTCTGTCCGTCGATGGTGATGACACCGGCCGTCGGTTGATAAAGCCTGAAGAGCAGTTTCATCAACGTGGACTTACCCGACCCGCTGCCGCCCACCACCGCGAGTTTCTTGCCCGGGTGCGCGCGAAAGTCGATATCGCGCAGGATCTGCCGCGCCGGATCGTAGCCGAAATCCACGTGCTGGAACTCGATCTCGCCCGCGCTCACCACGAGCGGTTTCGCGTCCTGTTCGTCGATATCCTCGCCACGCCGTCCGCGCGCAAGCAGAATCTCGAACATGCGTTCGACGTTCACGATTGCATCGTTGGTCTCGCGAAACACGAAACCGAGCGTGTTCAGCGGCGAGCACACCTGCACGATGTACGCGTTCACCAGCACGAGATCGCCGACGCTCATCGTTCCCGAAACCACGTGTTGCGCGGCAAGCAGCATGACCGCCGCAATGCCCACCGCGATGATCGTGCTTTGCCCGACATGCAGAATGGTCAACGCGCGTTGATTCGCGGTGCGTGCATGCACCCATTGTTCGAGCACGCTCGAAAGCCGGCCGCGTTCGACCTCTTCGCTTGCGAAGAGCTTGACCGTTTCGTAGTTGAGCAGGCTATCGACGAGACGGCTGTCGGACTTTGCTTCGAGCCGATTGACCGCGCGCTGAAAGCGCATGCGATAGCGCGTGAAGATGAACGTATAGACCGCATAGCACACGAAGGTCACGCCAATCGCCAGCAAAAAAGTCGATGCATACTGGCTTACCATGATCGCTACGACGGTGCCGATTTCGATCAGTGTCGGCACGATGGTGAAGATCGCCACGCCCAGCAAAAAGCCGATACCGTCCGCGCCCTTCTGCACGTCGCGCACCACGCCACCGGTTTCGCGTTGCGCATGAAAACGCGCACCCATGTTATGCAGATGCGCGAACGTACGCTCCGTGAATGACGCCACCGTGCGTTGCGTGACGATGCTGAACACCACGTCGCGTGCTTCGTTCAGCACGTCGCCGAGATAACGCATCAGCACGTAAGTGAGGATCACGAACACCGGAAACACGAGGTTCGCCGTGGGCCGGCTGAACTCGTCGATGACGTGCTTCAGCATCAGCGGCACGGACACCACAGCGAGGCGCGACGCGATCATCAACGTCACCGCGACGAGCGTCTGTACGCGAAATTTCCAGATTGCCTGCCAGAGATCGCCAGCAATGCGGTTACGCAATTGCGAGCGGCTGATTTCGCTTGATGCAGTCGACATATGCAACCATCCCGGAAGTTGAGGGAGGAAGGCGCCTTGAGCGCGGTTAAACGCGGCGCGGTCCGTCGTTCTCTTGCCGGACTTCGGGGAGATGCGGCAGCAAGGAACGCGCCCGCATGAACCGGCTAAAACAGCGCGCCTTGCCCCGACATCAGCGTATCGAAGTCTTCGCGCAAGAAGGGCAGGATGCCGTCGGCAATCGGCTGTAGCTGCTTCGTCACGTAGTGTTCATAGTCGATGGCCGCATGGCGCGCTTCCACCGGCTCGGGACCGGCGAGCGTCATCACATAGCTGATCCAGCCGCCGTTCTGATATTGAAGCGGACGTCCGAGGCGCGTGTTGTGTTCGTCGGCACTGCGCGCGGCGCGTACATGCGGCGGAACGTTACGCTGATAATCGTCGAGGCTGCGGCGCAGGCGCTTGCGATAGACGAGCAGTTCGTCCTGCTCGCCGCGTCGCGTGCGTTCGACGTAATCGCGCACATAGTCCGCATAAGATTCGCCCTTGAAGATACGCATGTAAAGCTCTTGCTGGAAACGTTGCGCGAGCGGCGTCCAGTCCGTGCGCACCGTTTCGAGACCTTTGAACACGATCTCCTCGCTGCCGTCCGCGCGCGTCGTGAGACCAGCGTAACGCTTCTTGCTGCCTTCTTCCGCGCCGCGAATGGTCGGCATCAAAAAGCGCCGGTAATGCGTTTCGTACTGAAGCTCCAGCGCGCTTTCGAGTCCGAAGGTCTCGCGCAAATGACCTTGCCAGTATTCGTTGACATGCTCGACGAGCGCGCGGCCGATACGCGCAGCATCTGCTTCGTCGCGTGCACGGCGCAGCCACACGAAGGTGGAATCGGTGTCGCCGTAAATCACGCCATAGCCGCGCGCTTCGATCAGTTCGCGTGTACGGTGCATGATTTCGTGTCCGCGCATGGTGATGGATGACGCAAGGCGCGGATCGAAGAAGCGGCAACCGCTCGAACCCAGCACGCCGTAGAACGAATTCATGATGATCTTCAGCGCTTGCGAAAGCGGCTTGTTACGTTGACGCTTCGCCGCCTCGCGACCTTCCCACACTTGCTCGACGATAGCGGGCAGACAATGCTTCTCGCGCGCGAAACGCGCACCGCGAAAACCGGGCACGGTAGCGGCTTCATCGGTCTCGTGCATGCCTTCCGCGAGCCCGACCGGATCGATCAGAAACGTGCGGATGATCGACGGATACAGGCTCTTGTAGTCGAGCACAAGAACGGAATCGTAAAGACCGGGCCGCGAGTCCATGACGAATCCGCCGGGACTCGCTTCCTCGGGGACATCGCCGATATTGGGTGCGACAAAGCCCAGCCGATGCATGCGCGGCATGTATAGATGCGTGAACGCCGCCACCGATCCACCACTGCGATCCGCGGCCAAACCCGTAACGGTTGCGCGTTCGAGCAGAAACGGCAGCAGTTCGGTCTTGTCGAAGACCTTGGTCACGAGTTCGCAATCGACGAGGTTGTAACGCGCGAGCGCCGGCTTGTCTTCCTGAAAGCGCCGCTCGATTTCGTCCATGCGTGCATAGGGAGTGTCGATCGCCTTGCCTTCGCCGAGCAGCGACTGCGCGACATATTCGAGACTGAACGACGGAAAATTCCACGTCGCCGAACGCAAGGACTCGATGCCGTCGATCACGAGCCGCCCCACAATCGAAACGAAGAAATGATTGCGCTTGATACCGTGTTCGCGCCATTCCACCGTGCTGCCATCGCGGCCGAGACGTAACGGCACGCCGTAATCGTCCGCGTGTTTCTGCAGCACACGCAGATCGAACTGCACGACGTTCCAGCCGATGATCGCATCCGGATCGTGCCGCTCCATCCACTCGTTGAAGCGGCACAGCATGTCGGCGCGGCTTGCGCAGTAGTCGAGGTCGAAGTCGACGGATGCATCGGCGCCATTCGCCGGGCCGAGCATATAGACCTGTCGCTCGCCGCAGCCTTCGAGCGCGATCGAATAGAGTTCGCCGCGAACGCTCGTTTCAATATCGAGCGAAACCAGCTTGAGGTTTGGCCGATACGAAGTTGCAGGCTTGAGTTCGCTGAAGATGTAACCGTCGCGCGCTTCGCCTTCGAAGGTCACGGGCGCGGTGATGAAGCGCTCCATGAGATAGCGCTCGGGTGGCCGAATATCCGCCTCGTAGACAACGATGCCCGCGTTTTTAAGGGTTTTTTCGAGCGCCAGCAGTTGCCGATACTGTGCGCAGTACAGCCCGAATACCGGTTTTTGGCGAAAGTCCTTGAGCTGCAAGTCGCGCAGTTCGGCATTGCGCACGCTCGCGACGAGCGGCTCCGCTTTCGCTCGATCTTCGGCGCGGATGAATGCAACAGGCGTCTGCGCGCCGATTCGGATTTTGCGTGGGCCGTCATCGGTGGCGAGCCAGAACTCGACCTCCGTGCCGGCCGGCGTATCGCGCCAGTGGCGCGTCAGCAAAAATCCCTGTTGTGCGGATGACAAAGCCCGTCCCTTCGAAAAGCGCATGCGGCAAGGCATGCAATCGAAGTATTTTAATGGCGAGCTAAAAAAACGAACGGCGCGATGACCATGGAGTCAGCGCGCCGGCATTGAGATGAAAATGAGCTACGAGAACCAGAAAAGTAAAAAGCGGTAGCGGCATGCTGATTGTCCACCGTCCTTCCGGACGGCCCCCGGAGGATCAGTTCAGCGCCGCTACCGCCTAAGCGGCCTGTGCGACCAGGCCAGCCCGTTGCGGCTGCAAAGCCGCTACGTTGTCGAGTACCAGTTCTTCAAGCTCGGCTGGCACTTCGTTCTTGACAGACACAGCCTCCAGCGCGGCTTCTTGAATGGCCTGTTTAGCGGCCGCCGCTTTCTTGGTCTTCCCCGCGCGTGACGGCGGCTGGCAGGCCCCGCACACCACGTTATTCTGCAAATCATGCTTGTGTGCGACGAACTTCCCGGTGCAGCGGCAGCATTTGGTCATCTGCAGCATGCCCGCGTCGAAGAAGCGCACAAGGGTCCAGGCCCGGGTGAGATCGAGTACCGCTTCGGCGCCGCTATGGTTGCAGTGCTCGAGATACAGGCGATACCCCTTGGTCAGCGCGTCGAGATGCGAGCAGCCGGCCTCGTTCTTGAGGAACGTGTAGGTGTTGTAGAACAGCGATGCGTGGATGTTCGCGAGCCACGTCATATACCAGTCGGCCGAGAACGGCAGCATGCCCTTGGGTGGCGACGCGCCCTTCACTTCGCGATACAAACGAATCATGCGATCCCGCGAGAGCGTCAGCTCGCTCTCGAGCACTTGCATGCGTGCACCGAGCTCGATCAGCGCGATGGCGCGGAACACTTCCTGGGCATCTTCAGTGAGGCTCTTCTTCAGCATGGCTCGCTCCGTCTTTACTTAAGCGAACTGTTCAGCCGGCTGGCCAGCCAGCAGGATTGCCGCGTGCGTCGGCGCAATTTCCGCGTTCTTGGCGGGCTGCGTCAAAGCCGACAGCATCGAGTGATCGTTGAAGCGAAATGCGCACAGCAGGTTGTCCGACTGGGCGAGCTTGACGACCTGAGCGAGCGTGAGGCCCGACAACAGATCGGCGAGTTCCGCCGAAAGACCGAGCCGGAACATGCCGATGGCGCGGTCCTCGCGCAACAAACGCTGCGCGAGCATGATGTACGACAAGTTGATTTCCCGGATCGATTCCAACGTTTCGCGACCGTTCATGGTTGCAACTTCCAGTAAATCCCCGATTTCCCGCCGGCTTTGTGCCGATATATTTTTTTGCCTCACCGAACTCAACTCTGCCCGGCTACGTCCATCTGATTTTGTTTCAGTGCGTTACATCTTGTAACAGACACTGTGAAACGGATTCTAAGAAGACTCTGAAGCGAACGCAAGAGCATCTCAATAATATTTTGTTGCAAACAACACTTTGCATCGGTAACTTTTTCGCGCCTGAAAAAGCGGCAATATTGACCGCGCCGTTTTTGTCATTCTTTTGGATTGAGCGCTTAATACGGACGGCTGATTTTTTGTAGGATTAATCGCCGATGCCCGCAAGAACGGGGCTTCCGGCGGTTCGGTTGACACTGGTCACGAGTATTTTTGAGACGATGAGAAAGCGGTAAAGATCAGTAAAAATGCCGCGAATCCGGTTTTTACCGATCCGCGGCATCAGTGGCAATATTTACTTTTATGCAGTTACAGGTTTGCAACGCCGTTTGAGCAGCACTCGCGACTAGTGTTGCGGCACGCCTTTACGCCAAGCGCCCCAATGTGTAACGACTTCTTGCACGAATGGGTTACCGGTCAGATACAAGTTCTGAATTGCGGGTACGAAACCGCCTTGCGCGGAATAGTTCAACAGGTTGTCGGAAGCGGTTTGTCCTTCGTACGGCCGGTCGAAGTCCGAACCGGCGCGCAAAACCGCAATGCGTGACAGATCGACCCGCTTGATGCTGGCCGCGCGCTTGAGCGCCTCGTATGTCGCGTTGTCTTCCTGCTGCGTCGTGCAGTAGATGCCTTTGCCATCGGTCAGCAGACGCGTCCAGTAGCGTGCCCTTTCGCCGATGTATTTACCCGACCACCAGGTATCGCCCGCGAGCGTGTCGCACTGGATCACGTGCGGCGGACGGTTGGCCGGCGCGTAGTTGAACTTGGCGCGCGCGACCTTGGCGTCGTCGCTGTCGGAGAGCGTGACGTTGCGCGAGATGGCATAGGCGGCATCCGTCAGCGATGCATTGAGGGCAAACACTTCGGTGCGGTAATCGAGCGGCGGCTTTTCGGTGGGCCCCTTCGTGTTGATACCGAGAAAACCACTCGGCCAGTCGGCGGGTTTCTCGCGCGCGTCGAGCTCCCATTGGATGCCGAAATCGACCAGATATTTCGCCCACGCGGTCGAACCGAGCGTGCCGCGCGCCGGATCGATCCCGGCAATGCCCGCGACCAGAAAGTACGTGCGGCGCAAATCGAAGCGCTCCGAGAACGCGAGCGCCATCATCGATGCGGCCGCGTTCGTGTGTCCCATGCCGGTTGTCATCACACAGACATCGTCGCGGTTGCAATGGACTTCGGGATAGTCCGGCGAGAGTCCCGGCACCTTGATGGCCTGCCATGGCCCGAGCTTGTCGAGCCACACTTGGCCTTCCGGACCGAACATGCTGACGATCATCACCTTGACCTGACGGCCACCGCCGCCACCGCCGCCGTAGCGGTCATCGCTGTCGTGATCGTCGGATTGTTGGGCGAAGGCGCATCCCGTTGCGGCCGTGAGGCTTGCGAGTCCTAACGCAAACAGGCCCTTGCGGACAGTCTTGCTTAACGCGCGTGAAGAAGAACGTGAGGGGAAGCGTGAAGCGGATTTTGAACGTGACCGGGCGGCAATGTTCATGGGGGGCGTGCTCCTCGATAAGGTTCGAACTTCGAAGAAAGCCGCGCCCTGTTGCCATTCGTTTTGAGGGGCGCGGCCGGCCCGACCGATTATAGAAGCGTCAATAACAAAACAAGCCCCGCGCCAACCCTTAAAACGCTCAAGCCTGCGATGTCCGCGGCGGCGGCGCACTGGACGCCGTGCCCTGTCCGGCAGCCGCCTCGCCCGTCGGATGCTGCGCCGCCTTCGACGGTTCGCCGCGCTGATCGGCGGGGGCGTCACCATCGACGTCGGCTGGATGCGCCGGATCGTGCGCCGCGTCCTGCGTGCCGTTGACGATCACGAAGTTACGCTGCGGATTGGCGATCTCGATCCCACGCGCCGTGAACTCGTTGAGAATGCGCCGGTTGAACTCGCGTTGCACCGGCCAGCGCGTGCTGTCGCGGCATTGAATCTGACCGGCGAGCGTGACGGTGGAACCATCGACGGCATCGACGCCCCAGAAGCTGAAGTCGGAGAGAATGCCGTCCTTGAAGGCGTCGTCTTCACGTAGCGCGGTGCCGATTTCCTTGAGCGTCGAAATGGCCAGATCCACGTCCTGACCGAGCGCGACCGACACGCGCACCGCCGCGTTGCCAATGCCGCGATTCGTATTGTTGACCGTGGATACCGAACTGAACGGCACCGTGAACAGCGAGCCGTCGCCGCCTCGCAAACGCACCGTGCGAATCGACAGATATTCGACCGTGCCCGAGACGCCCGCGACCGTCACCCAGTCGCCCACTTGCATGGCGTTTTCCATCAAAAGGAAGATTCCGGTAATGAAATCCTGCACGAGCTTTTGCGAGCCGAAGCCGAGTGCCACGCCGAAAATGCTCGCGCTCGCCAGAAGCGGCGCGGTGTTGACGCCGATTTCCGAGAGACCGGTCAGCACGACGACCATGGCGATGACGATGAAAAGCGCGGAGCGCATCATCGGTAAAAGCGTGCGCAGGCGTGCGGCGCGCACGCGGTCGCCGCTTGCGTTCCATTGATCGAGACGCTGCTCGACCATTACGTTGGCCGTCTCCCACACGATGACCGCGAACACCGCCGCGACCGCGATGGTCACGAGCGCGGATGCCAGCCGGTTGCCGATGCCGCCCGATGTGAAGAACTGCACGATATGCACGCCCCACACTTCGAGCAGCGCCACGACCGTCACCACGGCGATGATCGTCTGCACGGCGCGGCGCAAGAGCGGGTAATAGCGATAAGCATGACGATGCGCGATGGACTTCGCCGCGAAGTCGTCGTCATCGTTTTCGTGGAACACGCGGCCGAGCGCACCGAACGCGACGATTGCCGCGACGCGCGCGCCGACCAGCACGAGAATGGACACGCCGCCGAGATGGAACAGAGTGCGATAGCCGTTCTGCACGTCCAGCGCCCAGACGAACCACAGCGCGAGCACGAAGAAGATGGCGACGGCGGCCCAGATATCGGCGATCCAGCCACCGAACAGCGCGGTCGATTTATGACTGCGCATGCGTTCGCGGATACGCTCCGCCACGGGCTTGCGGCAGTCGAAAATGGTGTAGGCGAGCATCAGATGGATGTCGAGCGTGACGATCTTCAGAATGGCGATGCGCGCCGCTTCCGACAGTCCGAGCGGCTCCGCGCCGTTGGCCAGCGCGATGCCGATACCCGCGATGATCACCATGCTGCGTAGCTTGCGATACGTGTAGAGCGCGTACTGATCGCGCATCTGCAAAAGCCGCAAGCCGGTGGCATGCGGCGCCAGCAGAAAGCCGCTCACGAGCATGATGATGCGGCAGACGAGGTAGGCATCGATAAACTCGCTCGCGACATGCGATTCGATCGAGTTGTCGTCGATAAAGATGGACACCAGAAGCGTCGCCACGCCGATGAACACGCCAAGCGGAATGAACTTGAAGAGCAGATACAAAAGCGCATTGGGAAGACGCTGCAACAAGGTCCAGTGACGTGCCGCGTGCCGCTGGCCGCGCGCCGTTTCCACCTTGCGCTCGGCTGCGTGCTGCGCGGCTTCGTCGCCGGTGCGCTCGGCGAAGTGCTCGGCGCGTTCCGCCGCATGCTCGTTCTGCACGAGTTCGGGATCGGTGACCTCGGCATCGGCGACACCGCGCGCGGCGATCTTCGCACGCGATTTACGCAGCAGACGGCCGCCGACGATTTCAAGCAAAAACGCGGGCACGAGACACACGAGCACGATCCAGAGCACGTGACCGAACTGCGCGCGCGATTCCGGCGTCGCCATGCGTTGGCTCCACCAATGCACCACGGAACGAATGTTCAGCAACTCGGCGAGCGTATGCCGCATCTCGGTTGCGAACTGAACGACCCAGTTGCCCGCCTGATGCGATAGCTGCGAGGCAAGCCCGTTCGCCGTCAGCGATTTCGCAAGCACGCCCGACGCGCCCGAGGCAGGCGCAGCCGTTTCCGCGCCGCTCGCCGCCGTGGCGCTCGCGGCCGTCGGTGCGGCAAGCGCGCCGGCCGCCGCCACTGCGCGCAGCGTATCGGCGACCTGTGCGCGGCGTTGTGGATCGTTGAGCACCGCGAGGGCATCGCGCGCCTGTTGCGGCGTGAGCGCGACCGCGGGTTGCGACGCGCCTTGCGCCGAACCGGCGGCAATGGCGGACGCCGAAAGAAGCGAGCCGAGACTCGTGAAGGCGAGCAGACAGACTAAGAGTATGAGTTTGCGCATGGGTCGAATGAAAATCACGAAATTGCTGGGACTCGATGCGGACGACGCGCACGCCCTATCCTAACGCGATGCCCCGGTCCAACGCAGTAACGGCATGGCCGGGTCTCGACGCGGGGCCGGAATGAAGTCTGCTGATATGCAGACATTGAAACGACGCGAATTGAAATGAACGCGAGACTCAATGATTCTGGAGACAGGCTCCCGCAAGCACGTCGCAACGATAATCCGGACCGTCGCTCCAACTGGCTCACGCGTCCTGCAATGAAATTGACCGTGCTCTGGGTAGCACTTGCCGCGCCTGCCCTGCTGTTTGCAGCGCAAAGTCCGCTCATGCGGGGTGGACGAGCGGCGTCGGCGGCTTCAGCGGAATTGCCGGACGATGCATCGTCCTTGCCGGAAATGGGCGTGACGCAAGTGCCCGCGCGCGGCAATACGCAAGTTCCGGACACGCCTGTCACACCGAGGCCGCACAACGCGCGACCGCCGGCTCACTTGCCGTGAGCCGGACGACGGACGACATGTTTCAAGCCGCGGCGGCGGGCTTGCTGGCTTCGCGCGGCACGTCCGGTTCGAAGAACACCCAGCGCACCTGCGGAAAGGCTTGCTGCAAATCTTCCTCGACGATGTTGATTGCATCGATCATCGCGCGGCCGCTGGCATAGTCGATCATCTCGGCTTGCACGGCGACAACGACATCCTTGCCCCACTGAAGCGTGATCAAGCTGATGATGCGCGTGATCTCGGGCCGCGCGCGCAAATGCGCGTCGATGGCCTTGCGCACTTCGGGACTGGCCGATTCACCGACGATCATCGACTTCACTTCGCGCGCGACGAGAAACGCAATCAGCATCAGCAACACGCCCACGCCGACCGAGCCCGCCGCGTCCCATGCGGGGTTGCCGGTGATCATCGTCATGAGCACGGCAGCGAACGCGATGGCGAGACCCGCGAGCGCGGCCACATCCTCGCCTGCGACAACCAGCAACTCCGACTCGCGCGTCTCGCGGAACCAGCGCCACATGGTCTTGTTGCCCGCCGTCTTGCGAATCTCGCGCACCGCGCCCGCCAGTGAAAACGCTTCGAGCACGACCGAGATGCCGAGAATGACAAGCGCGACGATCGGGTTCGTTAGCGGCTCATGATGCATCAGACGATGCGTGCCTTCGTACACCGAAAACGCGCCGCCGACGAAGAAGAGCAACAGCGCCACGATCAGCGCATAGAAGTAAATCTCGCGCCCCGAGCCGAGCGGATGCAGCGCGTTGGCGGGCGCCTGCGCGCGCTTGAGCCCGAGGAGCAGCAGCAACTGATTGCCGCAATCGGCCGTGGAGTGAATGGCTTCGGCGAACATGGAGCCTGAGCCAGTGAAAGCAGCCGCGCCGAACTTGCATACGGCGATGCCGAAGTTGGCGGCGAGCGCATAGAGAATCGCTTTCGGAGATTCTTCCTTCATGTGCGAGTGATGTCCCGGTGGATGCTAAGAGCTGGGTTACGCGGATGCGTCTCAGGCCACTTCGATACGGCCCGCGCCGTCCACCATCTCGCCGATCACGGCGGCGTCGGAGAAGCCATCCGCGCGGAAGATCGCGAGCACGTCGTTCACGGCTTCAGGCGCGCACGAAACGAGCAGGCCGCCCGAAGTCTGCGGATCGGTAAGCAAGTTGCGAGCCTCGTCCTGAGGCGCGTCGAGGGATGCGGCAAGCGATACATCGGCGCCATACGCGTTCCAGTTGCGTCCCGACGCGCCGGTGTAAATGCCCGCGCGCACGAACTCGCGCACCTGTGGCAACCACGGCAGCCTTGCATAGTCGATACGTGCGGTAAGTTGCGCGCCGCGTGCGAGTTCGAGCGCGTGGCCGAGCAGGCCGAAGCCCGTCACGTCGGTAAGTGCATGCACGCCATCGAGCAGAGCGAGTTCCGCGCCGGGGCGATTGAGCTTGGTCGTCGCGGCGATCATCGCGGCGTAGCCCGTGGCATCGAGTTGATCTTTCTTCAATGCCGCCGACAGAATGCCAACGCCGAGCGGCTTGCCGAGCACGAGCACGTCGCCCGCGCGCGCTGCCGCGTTGCGCTTGACGCGCGACGGATGCACGATACCGAGCGCGGCGAGCCCGTAGATAGGCTCGACGGAATCGATTGAATGCCCGCCCGCGACGGGAATGCCCGCCTCGGCGCACACCGACTCGCCGCCCTTGAGGACTTGCGCGATCACGTCATGCGGCAACACGTTGATCGGCATGCCGACGAGCGCGAGCGCAAGAATTGGCTTGCCGCCCATGGCGTAGACATCCGAGAGCGCATTGGTCGCGGCGATGCGGCCGAAGTCGAACGGATCGTCGACGATCGGCATGAAGAAGTCGGTCGTCGCAACGATAGCCTGTTCGTCGTTGAGCTTGTAGACGGCGGCATCGTCGGCGGTGTCGTTGCCGACGAGGAGATTGGGGAACGCGGGCAGTGGCGTGCTGCGCTTGAGCAGGTCGGCGAGCACGCCGGGCGCGATTTTGCAGCCGCAGCCGCCGCCGTGCGAGAGGCTGGTCAGGCGGGGTGATGCGCTGGAATGGGCGGTCATCTTGGGTTCATCCGGTAAGTGCGATCGATGCGGCATTATCGCCGCTCGGGAACAAACGCGCGCTCAGGCAGTACGTTTGAATAGCCCCGGATACGCTGTAACGAGCCCGTTCTCATCGACATCGATCTCGGCCGTAAAGCCCGTATCGAGCCCTTCGTAGCGATAGCGGCGCCCATCTTCCAGGCACGTATAAGCCTGCTCGACCGCGCTGACAGTCAACGTCGGCACGTTCACATAAGCGACGCGAATCACGCGCCGCTCACCGCGTTGCAGCTTCAACCGGCGAATGGGCAGCGTGTTCGTGAAAGGCGTCGCGCTCAGGTCGACGTCGATACAACCGCGGAGTTCATCGCGTGCGGAGCCGTTGGCGTTGGTCCATGCGTGTTCGTCTCCGTCGTCTCCATCTGACCGATGCAGATCGAGCGTCGCACCGCCCGGGAGCTTCGCGGCAAGCCGCGTGACCTGCCAGCGCGTATCGCACTCTATGCGATAGACGAGGCCGAACGCGCCCGCCTCGCTTTCGCCAGCGACCACGCTCTCGATCACGATCGGCGACGCTTCATCGTCCAGTACGAGATGTTCCAGTCCTGTGCCGTCCACTTGCGACCATCTCACTGTTTTCATCGCGCGCCTCGTTGTGAGTTCGAAAGCGCAGCATACAACGCAGCCCAAACGCCATCGATTCACCTTCGGCACGCGCCGCACGCTCGACGCGCCGAAACATCACACGGTATACTTCGCGAAATCTCAAAAAGACGCGCCCGATCCGTGCCGACGTTGGCGATGTCGCCCGAGCCCACGTGACACGCGCCAGCGTATTGCCGTTCGTCGCGCAGGCTCGTCTTTGTCCGCCTCTTCGCTCTCGCCGCTCATGACTCATCGCATGAAAACTGCCTTCGTTCCCGCCTTGTTTGCATTGCTCTTGTCCGCGTCGATGTTTCAGATCGCGCAGGCCCAAGAGGCGCCCGATAACGTGACGGAAGACTATTCGTATCTGTCGCGGCTGCATGTGCCGGAGAGCGTCGCGCAATGCGTCGCGGCCTTCGACCGCTGGGTTGCGGACGCGCCGAAGTACGACGCGCTCATCGTGCCCGACCGCCGCGTGTTGTCCGCCAGAATCGACAGCGAAACGCCCGTGTTTAGCGTGGGCAATCCGATTCCAGTCGATCAGGTCATCGTGATGCGCGCGTTCGCCAAGGCGCGCGGCAAGACGAAATGGACGCGCGTGGACAGCCGATGCGGCGTGCGCGACGGGCACGTCGTGGGCGTATCGCTTACGCCGAACATAAAGCCGACCATCGTGCGTTGATTGGCAACCATGCAGACTAGCCTCGCGCGGCGCGTTTGCCCACGTTCTTTCCGCCCAGCCATTTGACGACCTGCGGCCCGAAATTGCGCGGCGCCTTCGCATTCACCCGGCCTGCGAGATCGGACAGCTTGTCCGCGGCCAGCGCTTCGCGCATGCGCTTCTCCGCGTTCTTCATGACGGCGTGAACGGCGCACACGCCGCTCGTCGACCACGGCGGCGCTTCTTCGCCAAACACCGCGCAACGCGCGCGAATCTCGCGACATTCGAAGAGCGGCTTGTCGCCATCGATGGCATGCACGACATCCAGTACGCTGATCTCTCGCGATGGCCGCGCCAGCGAGAAACCACCGCGCGCGCCTTCGGTCGCGGTGACGAGCCCCGCCTTGTGCAGCTTCGTGAACAGCTTCGCCACGAACTCCGCCGGCACGCCTTGCAGTTCCGCCAGATCGCGCACGCTGGCGCCGCTCACACCGTGCGGCGGCTCCGCGAGATAGAGCATGCAGTGCAACGCGTACTCCACGCCCGTGCTGATATGCGCCATGTGTCACTCCGATAAGCGTGATCGTAGTTCAGGATAGTGCCACGCTCGCGGGCCGACAGCGGCAATCTCAAATTTATAAGCGTGCTTCCAAATATTTCAAGCTTCACCTTTGCTTACAAACGAACACGGCTTGTCATTTTACGAACCGCTAAATTGCTCTCATGGACTCACCAAGGAGAAATCCATGAAGAAGCTGGCGATACTTGTAGCACTGGGCGTGGCGCTCGCGGGCTCACTCTCGGGCTGCATCATCCTGCCGGACGGTGGCGGTTACCACCATCATCACGATTACTACCGCTAGAACACCGGCATGACAAAAATCCATAACTACTACCACCGCGCTCGTAGTTACGAAGCGAGCCAACGGAAGACCACGAATACCGAAGGAGCAAATCATGTTGAACAAGACTAAGAAGAGCCTCTTGATCGCGTCCCTTGCAGCGTCGCTTGGCATGGGCATGATGAACGTTGCATCGGCGGACGATCATCGTCCGCATCATGTGGTGAAGGTCGGCTGGCATGGCGAGCGCTACTGGGACGGTCATCGCTACTGGGCGCGTAACGAGTGGGAACGTCACCATCGTCCGCATCACGAAGAGCCGCATCGTTATTGATCGGCTTTAGAAGAAAAAGCCGCAGCGACTCGAAGCGCTGCGGCTTTTTTTGCCTGGTGAGCCTGAGCCTCACCAGTCCTTGGGGTTGCCGCCCAGTTCCTTGCAGGTGTCGTAGGCAATCGCTTGCAGCTTGGCCTCCCCGATCTGCCCCGAGAGCGCATAACCCACGCTGTCCGCGGCCCAGTAATACGTCCTGCGCGGGCCGTCGCGCAGCATCCGGATCTGAGCGTCGTTGCGTCGTACCGTCGCCATGTAAAGCGTGAGACGTTCGCCCGCTGCGTTCTGATACATGAACTGCGCGGCCGGCCCGTCTTCACCGGGCAAGAGCCTGCCCCCCACGAGCTGAAAGCCATACTCGACGAGCGATGGAATCGTCAACGTTCGATTCAACCGCTTCGACAGCCAATTGACGAGATGGTCCTGCTGCGACGCCGCCACTTCCACCGCGTGACGTTGCTCCGGCGCATACACCGCATAGGCAATGTCCGCGCGTTCCGCGAAGCGCGCACGCGGCTCGCCGAACGAAGGCAGCAGCATGTGCATCATGAATCCACACGCGACGCCCACCACGAGAAAGCACGCGGCCAGGAGAAAGCGCTCGCGCTTTCGCGCACGCATGACGACGATCTGCGGCTCGGCCTGCTCCGCCGCGAAGAGCGCGCGCAACGCATTGTCCTGCGCGCGATAGTCGGTCGCAGTCGCCTGCAGCGCGGGGTCATCGGCCAGGCGCGCTTCGATGGCCTTGCGCTCATCGCCGTGAAGCTCGTCGTCGAGCCAGGCAGAGAGCGCCTGAAGGTCGCGATCCGGCGGTCGTTCGTCGTGGGTCATGTCCGGCTCACCACTTTCAGCGACGACGCACGGCGCCCCGGTTCCTCGCCAAGCAGAACGCGCATGTGTTCGCGCGCCCGCGAGAGGCGCGACATCACGGTTCCGGCTGGCACGTTCAAGACCACGGAGGCCTCCTGGTAACTCATTTCCTCGACACACACGAGCAACATGACTTCGCGCTGTTCGACCGGCAGGCAGTAAAGCGCGCGTTGCACGTCGCGCAGCACGAGTCCGTCCACTTCGCCACGCGGCGCGGCCATCTGCCGCCACGGCGCGGTTTCATCGTCGACGGCAATGTCGCGCCGTCCGCGCAACTGGTCGATATACAGGTTGCGCATGATCGTGAACAGCCACGCGCGCAGATTGGTCCCCGCGCGAAACGACCGCATGCGATTCAACGCACGCTCGGTCGCGTCCTGCACGAGATCGTCGGCCCAGGCGCGGTCGCCCGTCAACGCGCGCGCATAGCGGCGCAATTGCGGAAGATGCGCGAGGAGATCGCTCTCGAAACTCACGGCCGTAGATCCGGACGATTCGGCATCAGTAGCTGCCCTTCATGACCGGATCGGCGGCGCCGGCTCCCGCATTACCCGCCGTACCCGAAGCACCCGCCGTGCCGCTCGCGCAGCCGCTCGACGCCAGCGCGCAGACGAGCGCAGCCAGGAGCAACGCTGCTCCGGACAGTCGTTTCATGTTCGTGTCCCGTCAGAAAGAAGACTCGCGGGCTCGCCGGTTTATTCCCGCGAGCCCGCTCGCAGAAAAGCTTACGGCTTTACGACGTGCCAGACATCCTTGAAGTTGTCGCCGCTTTTATCGCCGGGCTTGGTGTCCTTGGCAAAGCGGTACACGCGCTTGCCGTCGTACGCCCATTGCTTGCCGCCGTCGGCGGCTTCGGTGGTCCACTTGCCGCTCGGCTGATCCGAGGCGCCCGCCATCGCGGCGGGCCACGCCTGCGCGCAGCCGCCGGAGCAGGCGCTCGCGCCGCCCTTGGTGTCTTTGTCGAAGGTGTAGAGCGTCATGCCGTTGTCATCGACGAACATGCCGTTCGATTCTTTCGGCGCCGCGGCGAACGCGGGCGATGCCAGACACGCCGCCGCAACCGCGGCCGTGACGATCGTGAGGATGCGCTTCTTCATTTCATCTTCCTTATTGGAGAAGTATCCGTAGAACGTTCGGCA
This sequence comes from Caballeronia sp. GAWG1-1, assembly GCF_023631465.1. Classification (NCBI taxonomy): domain Bacteria; kingdom Pseudomonadati; phylum Pseudomonadota; class Betaproteobacteria; order Burkholderiales; family Burkholderiaceae; genus Caballeronia; species Caballeronia sp. GAWG1-1. The sequence goes on along the minus strand of NZ_JALQDB010000028.1, from coordinate 337,585 downwards.
GCGCTGCGCTATTCCGCGGACGATGAAATAAACCGATGCGGCAGCGCCGTCGCATCGCCATGCGGCAAGCTTTGTTCGACCGTGCGGCGCGCTTCGCTTCGTTCAGGCGCCGGTTGCGGCGGCATCGCGCCAGCGCCGCGTGTCGCGCAGCGGCGGCGCGCCGAAAAGGCGGCTGTACTCGCGGCTGAACTGCGACGCGCTTTCGTAACCGACGCGATGCGCGGCCGTCGCGGCATCGGCGATATCGAGCAGCATCAGACGCCGCGCTTCCTGCAGGCGCAACTGCTTCTGATACTGCAGCGGACTCATCGCCGTCACGGCCTTGAAATGATGATGCAGCGAGGACACGCTCATATGCACGTCCCGCGCGATATCTTCGACGCGCAAAGGTTGATCGAAGTTCTGACGCAGCAGAAGAATGGCCTTCGCGATGCGCTGCGTCTGGCTGTCCTGCAAGGCGATCTGGCGTAGCCGCGCGCCGGAACCGTTCATCAGCAGCCGATACAGAATCTCGCGCTTCACCAGCGGCGCGAGAATGGGCACGTCGTCCGGCGTGTCGATGAGGCGCAAAAGGCGCAGCACCGCGTCGAGCATGGAATTGCCGAGTCGATTCACATACACGCCGCGCGTGGCGTCCGACTGCGTGACGGGCGGCAGATGCTGGTCCTGAATCAGCGACGTGATCTCTTCGACATCGAGATCGAGCCGCATGCCGAGATAGGGCTCCGTTTCGCTTGCCACCGTCACTTGCCCGATCACTGGCAGATCCACCGACGAAACGAGGTAATGCATGGGGTCGTAGACGTAGACGTCGTCGCCAACCATGATGCGCTTCGTGCCTTGCGCGATCAGCGCGAGCGCGGGCGTTTGAATACCCGGCTTCGGCCCGCCCGGATTCATGATGCGGTGCACGAAGACGCCTGGCACACAGGTTTCGATGGAACCCTCGCAGCCCGCCGTCAAGCGGTCGAGTAGCGAGACGAGTTCGAGACGCGCCTGATCCAGCGCGGGATCGAGCATCTGATTGTTATTGCGCATCTCTCTGGGATGCTCATGCGGATCTTTGTCGGCGAGGCCGGGTGTGTCGTTCAGCGCCATGATTTTCCGAGGAATTTAGCGTTCGAAGGAGTCTCGTTAGCTTACTCGCGCGGGCGCGGTTGTGCTTAGGGTCGCGCGCCCGCTTTGCAGGAATTGGCAAGGATTCGACAGGATCAGGCTATGACACGCAAGAGGCGCGGGAAGATACTGCATTGCCGGCGCGACGCGTCGACCGGTCGAAACATCGACACTTCGCGCCTTCCGATCACCGCATCGTTACTCTGGAGCCTTCCATGCGCTACAGGAAATTCGGCAATACCGGCCTATTCGTCTCCGAACTGTGCCTCGGCACCATGACCTTCGGCGGAGGCGGCGGCGGCATCTGGGACAACATCGGTCAGCTTCAGCAGGCGGACGCCGACAAGCTCGTCGGCCGCTCGCTCGACGCGGGCATCAATTTCATCGATACCGCCGATGTCTATGCCGACGGCCAGTCCGAAATCATCACGGGCCAGGCGTTGAAGAATCTCAAGGTGCCGCGCGAGAACGTGGTCGTCGCGACCAAGATTCTGGGCGAGGCGGGAACCAAGAGCGTGAATTCGCGCGGCGCGTCGCGCTTTCATATCATCGATGGCGTGAAGGCGAGTCTCAAGCGGCTGCAACTCGATCACGTCGATCTGTATCAGATTCACGGATTCGATCCCGCCACGCCAATCGAGGAAACACTGCGCGCGCTCGACAATCTGGTGCAGCACGGCCACGTGCGCTACATCGGCGTGTCGAACTGGGCCGCGTGGCAGATTGCCAAGGCGCTTGGCATTTCGGAGCGTCTGGGCCTGGCGCGTTTCGAGTCGTTGCAGGCGTATTACACGATCGCCGGGCGCGACCTGGAGCGCGAACTCGTCCCGTTGCTGCAAAGCGAGAACGTCGGCTTGATGGTGTGGAGTCCGCTCGCGGGCGGCCTCTTGTCGGGCAAGTACACGCGCGAAGGCGGCAAGGAAGAAGGCGGCCGCCGCACGAAGTTCGATTTTCCGCCCGTGAACGTGGACCGCGCGTATGACTGTATCGACGTAATGCGTCGTGTCGCCGAAGCCAAGGGCGTTTCGGTGGCGCAGATCGCGCTTGCCTGGTTGTTGCACCAGAAGGTGGTGACGAGCGTGATCGTCGGGGCGAAACGTATCGAGCAACTCGATGACAACATCGCGGCGACCAAGGTAACGCTCAACGCCGACGAACTCGCCGCGCTCGACGAAGTGAGCCAGCTTCCCGCCGAATATCCCGGCTGGATGCTGACGCGGCAGGGCGAGTATCGTCGCAAGCAGTTGAGCGAGTGATGCGCGGCTTTAAATGATCGGCTTGCCGCCCGTCACCGCGACGGTGGCGCCCGAAATGTAGCTCGCCTCGTCCGAGGCGAGCAGCACGTAAGCGGCGGCCAGTTCGGCAGGCTGGCCGGCGCGTTTCAAGGGCACTTGCGAGCCGAAATTCTTGACCTTCTCGACGGGCATCGTCGAAGGAATCAATGGCGTCCAGATCGGTCCCGGCGCCACGCAATTCGCACGAATACCGCGCTCGGCCAACAATTGCGCGAGGCCGCCCGTGAAGTTCTGGATCGCCCCCTTCGTACTCGCATACGCGATCAAACCGGGATTCGGCGCGTCCGCATTCACCGACGTCGTGTTGATGATCGCCGCGCCCTCCTTCAGATGCGGTAGCGCCGCCTTGGTGATGCGAAACATCGCGCCGATGTTGGTCGAGTAGGTCTTGTCCCACTCGTCGTCGCTGATGTCTTCGAGGCCGTCGTAGGTCATCTGGTAAGCGGCGTTGTTTACCAGCACTTCGAGATGGCCGAACGTCTCCACCGTCTTCGCGACGAGTTCTCGGCAATGCGCGCGGTCGGTGATGTCGCCGGGCAATAGCAGCGCCTTTTGTCCCGCTTCTTCCACCCAGCGGGCCGTCTCCTTGGCGTCGTCGTGTTCGTCGAGATAAGAGATCGCCACGTCTGCGCCTTCGCGCGCGAATGCAATCGCCACCGCCCGCCCGATGCCGCTATCGCCGCCTGTGATGAGCGCAGTCTTGCCGGCAAGTTTGCCGCTACCTTTGTAACTCTCCTCGCCGTGGTCGGGCTGCGGATCGAGCGGCTTGGTTAATCCGGGACGACGTTCCTGCTGCTGTTCAGGAAACGGCGGCTTGGGGTAATTCTTCGCGCTCATCTGTTCTCTCCATTCGATTGCGTGCTCGGGATTTACCCTGAGTCAGCAAGGGATGGACCCGTGATCGCGGCATTTTCAGGCCTTTATCTCGAAATGGGATAGGCGCTATGCTCCGTATCGCGTTGCGACATACCGAGGCTGCAACGAGACTGTACGCACTACATCTCGACGCAATCACGGAGACATCATGCGTACTCAAGTCGGCATCGTCGGTGCGGGCCCGGCCGGGCTTCTGCTTTCCCATCTTCTGCATTTGCGCGGCATCGAGTCGGTCGTACTCGAAGCGCGCGGTCAGCAGGACATCGAATCGACCATTCGTGCGGGCGTCCTCGAACAAGGCACGATGGATTTGCTCAATCAGGCGGGAGTCGGCGCGCGCATGCAGGCCGAAGGCGCATTGCATCACGGTTTCGAACTGGCGTTCGAGGGACAGCGGCGCCGTATCGCCTTGACAGAACTGACGGGCCATTCGATCACGGTCTACGCGCAGCATGAAGTCATCAAGGATCTGGTCGCGGCGCGCCTTGCGGCGAACGGTGCGCTCAAGTTCAACGTGTCGAACGTGAGCTTGCACGATTTCGCGGAGAACAGCGACGGCAAGCCGCGCATCGAGTACACGCATGAAGGGCGCGCCGAAACGCTGGAGTGCGATTTCATCGTCGGCTGCGATGGCTCGCAGGGCGTCTCGCGCCCGTGCATTCCGGAAGCGGTGCGGCAGGACTATCAGCGGGTGTATCCGTTCGGCTGGTTCGGCATTCTGGTCGAAGCGCCGCCCTCGTCCGACGAACTCATCTACGCGCGCCACGACCGCGGCTTCGCGCTCATCAGCACGCGCTCGCCCGGCGTGCAGCGCATGTATTTCCAGTGCGATCCGAAAGAGTCCGTCGATGCCTGGTCCGACGACCGCATCTGGGCCGAACTGCACGCACGCGTCGATACCCACGATGGCTGGCAGATCACGGAAGGGAAGATTTTTCAGAAGAACATCGTCGGTATGCGCAGCTTCGTATCCACGCCGATGCAGTCAGGCAAGCTCTTCCTCGCCGGCGACGCGGCGCATATCGTGCCGCCGACGGGCGCGAAGGGCTTGAATCTCGCGGTGTCGGACGTGCGGGTGCTCAATGCCGCCCTCGTCGATTTCTATAAAGAAGGCAAAAGCGACAAGCTCGCGCAATATACCGAGACCGCGCTCAAGCGCGTGTGGCGCGCGGAGCATTTCTCGTGGTGGATGACGCGCATGCTGCACAAGCTCGACGATACGTCGCCCTTCGAGCAACGCCTGCAGGTCGCGGAGCTGGAGCATGTGACCACTTCGCATGCGGCGGCAACGGCGCTGGCCGAGAACTACGTGGGCAGCGTGGCGGTTTGATTTCCGCGCGTTAAGTTCGAGCGGATAGACGGCGCAGCTTGCGAGGTCATTTCCCGAAACCTCGCAAGCAACGCTTCCCACGCGTTGCGCGTTTCTTCGCTCAAAGCACCGCGACGACCCGCGCATCCCCTTCCACCGACGGCACCACTTGGCCGCCCACGCGCCGGAACGTGATCGTCACGTTCTTGTCGCCGAGACGCAGATCGCCGATCTCCAGCCAGTCGATGCCTTCCGGCAACTGCGGCCGGTCGATGCGTATCTCGTCGTTGATCGCGTCCATCGTCACGCCGAGACACGCTTCGAGGACCATGAACGGCGCGCCCGCGGCCCACGCCTGCGGCAGACACGCCACCGGATAAGCGATCGGCCGTTCGCCGCGCTGACGCGTGAAGCCGCAAAACAGCTCGGGCAAACGCATGTCGAACGTGACGGCCGCCTCGAACAAAGCCTGCAGCAGACCAACCGCCGCGCCACGCTCGCCGTAACGCGCAAGGCCACGCGCGCATAACGCCGTATCGTGCGGCCAGACCGAGCCATTGTGGTACGACATCGGATTGAAACGCGGCTGCCCGGCGGCGAGCGTACGCACGCCCCAGCCGGTGTGGAACAAGGTGGATTCGAGCTGACGCGCGACCTTCTCGCCGCGCTCGCGCTCGACCAGATCGAACGCGAGCAGATGCCCCGCATTCGATGACAACACCCTGCACAAGTCGCCACGCCCGTCGAGCGCTATGCCGTAGAAGTCCATCTCCGGCATCCAGTACATTGCTTCCACGCGCTCGCGGATATGGCGCGCGCGCCGCTCGAACTCGTCCGCACGTTCGTGTTCGCCGCGTTCGCGACCAAGCCGCGCCATCGTCGAGAATGCCGTCGATGCGTATGCCTGCACTTCCACCAGCGCAATCGGTCCGATGGGAAATTTACCGTCCGCATGGAACACGGAGTCCTGACTATCTTTCCAGCCCTGGTTGGCGAGTCCATGCTCGGACGCGCGCTGATAGTCGAGCAAGCCGTGCGGATTCTTGTCGCAATGACGCGCGACCCAGTCCGCCGCGAGTTGCAACGCGGGCCAGATTTCGTCGATCAGCGCCTGATCGCCGGTGCGCTCCGCATACGCGCCCGCGAGCACGATGAAAAGCGGCGTGCTGTCGACGCCACCGTAATAAAGCGCGAATGGCACCTCGCCGGTCGCGGCCATCTCGCTCTTGCGCGTCTCGTGCATGATCTTGCCGATTTCCGCGTCGCGGAACGCCGAGTCCTCGCGCGCCTGATGAGCCGCGAGAAAGCGCAGCACGCCGCGCGCGAGCGTGGGATGCAGCCACAGCATTTGCAACGACGTGATGATCGCGTCACGCCCGAACGCGGTGGAGAACCACGGGATGCCCGCATACGGATACGGGCCGGTTTCGAGATCGGTGGTGAGAAGCCCGAGGTCGGCCAGCGACCGGTCGATCCATTCGCTGAAGAGCGGATTGCTCGAACGCACGCGCGCACTGGCGCGACGCCGGTCCCGCATACGCCGATGCGCCTCGACGAGCGCTTCGCGGATAGCCGGACGGCCCGATTCGGGCGCACACTCGGCGGCTTCGGCGGCGTTGCGCTTACTCTCTTCGCTGGCGTCGCTGAGCGCGTGTGTCACGGCCGTGACGGAGAGATAGACCGAAATCGCCGTCTCCGATTCGATACGCAGCGCGTAATCGGCGCGCGTCGGCGAGAGCACGTCCGGCGCGGGCGTGAACTGGATGCGCGCGGTGCGTTCCACTTCGTCCAGGCCGATATAGCGCAACACCACCTCGCCATTCTCGACAATGGGCGGCCGCAAAGTGCCGCGCTTCTGGCGCTTCGAGCCACGCACCTCGAACATATCGAGAAAGTCCGCGGCGAACGAAATGGAGATCGGCACCGTGGATGGCTCGGTGCCATAGTTCGTCAGCACGATGCTTTCGTGCAATACGTGCCCGGAAAGCACACGTTTGCGCTCGACGTGGATCACGCCCTCCGGTGTCTGGGCTCCGCCGATGGGCGGCAGCGGCCGGTTGGTCAAGTGCGCGGTGAAGACAGCGTTATCGCTCGATACACTGCCTGAAAGCAGCGACGGCGCGCGTCCACCGAACGTGAGCACCAATTGCGAGAGCACACGGGTATCGTTGACAAACAGGCCGTCGTCGCCGCCACGGATATCGCCGTTGGCGTCGTAGACGGCGAACGTGTTGCCCGATTTCAGGACGAACTGGCGCTCGCTCGGAATGTTGACGTTCTCGGTCGGAATGAAGGCATCGTCCGCGCCGGGCATAGTCGCTTGCGCCTGTTGCTGCTGCTGTTGCGTCTGGTCCTGCGTCTGATCCTTTGTGTCCATTGCGCCTTCCTGAACTGAAAGTAATGTGTAATCACGACGGCTGGCCAGCTCGACCAGACCAATGTTTTTGCAGGGTGCCCGCCGCTCATGCGCAGCAATCGGGCCGCTCACCGGATATCATCGACGGTTTTTCGACCGGACCGAGCCTGACGGGTTCTCCGCATCCATGGCATTTCCGCATATCGACTTACTTTATTCTGCTTCGGGCCTCGGCGTCGGCTTTCTGGTCGGCCTCACGGGCGTGGGCGGCGGTTCACTGATGACGCCGCTGCTCGTGCTGCTCTTCGGGATTCATCCGGCAACGGCAGTCGGCACCGACCTGCTGTACGCCGCCGCGACCAAGACCGCCGGCACGCTCGTACACGGCTTCAAGGGCTCGGTGGACTGGCGCATCACTGGCCGGCTCGCCGCAGGCAGCGTGCCGGCCGCCGCCATCACGCTGTATTTCCTGCACCGGCACGGCATGACTTCACCCGACACGGGCCGCCTGATCCAGTTGATTCTCGGCATCGCGCTGCTCATCACGGCCGTGTCGCTCGTGTTTCGGCCGCAGCTCGCGCGACTGGCCTACCGCAAAGGCCAGGGACGAGCCGAACGCCCTGCCCGCACAACCGCTCTGACCGTGCTGACGGGCGCCATCCTCGGCGTGCTCGTTTCGATCACGTCGGTCGGCGCGGGCGCGATCGGCGTGACGGTTTTGCTGCTGCTTTATCCGCGTCTCGCGACGGTACGCATCGTCGGTTCCGATGTGGCGCATGCGGTGCCGCTTACGCTCATTGCCGGCGCCGGGCACTGGATGCTCGGCTCGGTGGACTGGGCGCTTCTGCTCTCGCTCCTGGTCGGCTCGATTCCCGGCATTGCCATTGGCAGCATGCTTTCCTCGAAAGCGCCCGAAACCGTGCTGCGTTACCTGCTTGCCGCGACGCTGATCCTGGTCGGAGCCAAACTCGTGTTCAGTTGATGTTAGTCACGCGGCCCGGCGGTTTCCAGTCGGCCAAATGACATAGGCGAATACGCAGCCGTTCGCAATCCGCTTTATGCCGTTTGGCCGGGTTTCGCCAAGCGCGCCGATACGGCATCATGCGCTCTCAGTTGGGCCCGCGTCACCGCATTCTTCAGCGGAGAGCGGAAAAGCGTGCGCGCCCTTGGTGCGTGCGGCGTGAAAAGGCGTCGATGCACGGCGCGCGGTGCGTGCGACAAGACCACGAGGAGTCAGGCGATGAACGAGAACGACCATCCGCATCACGAGTTGTCTTCCCTTCCTGAAGCATCGGCGAACGACGCGCCTGTCGATCCGGCGCGGCGCCGCTTGCTCGCGGCCGGCGTCGGACTCGCCGGTTTATCGCTGGGCGGCTGCAATCTTTTCGAGCAGAAGCCTGCCACACCAAAAACAGCGGCTGATGTCGCGCTCGACCGCACGCTCACGGCGAACGTGCGGCAGATCGTCGTGATCTACGCGGAAAACCGCAGTTTCACGAATCTGTACGGGAATTTTCCGGGCGTGCAGTATCCGCTGTCGGCGGTGTCGGCGTCGCGCTTCACGCAGCTCGACCGCGATGGCGTCACGCCCATGCCCACACTGCCGAAAATCTGGGGCGGGCTCGTGCCGCAGGCGCAGGAAGTGGATGGCACGCGCTACGCCATCACCGAGCAGCAGATTTCCGGCCTCAAGAACTCGCCTTTCCGGATCATGGACGCGAACGGCGCGCCGCTTCCCAATTCGGTCATTACACGCGACCTCGTGCATCGTTTCTATCAGAACCAGATGCAGATCAACGCGGGCCGCAATAACCAGTTCGCCGCGTGGGGCGACTCGGGTGGCCTCGTCATGGGCCATTACCAGAATTCGCCCGATACGCTCAGGCTCTGGGGCCTCGCGCAGCAATACACGCTATGCGACAACTTCTTCATGTCGGCATTCGGCGGCTCGTGGCTGAACCATATCTTCCTGATCTCGGCGCAAGCGCCCTTTTATCCCGATGTGCACAACACTCCGGCGGCGCGATTGCTCGCCGTCGTGGATGGCGACGATCCGACCACGCCGCGCCTGAAACTGGCGCCGGATTCGCCGAAATCCGCGCTCGAAGGGCCGCCCAAATTCGTTCGCGATGGCGCCCTCACCGCGGACGGCTATGCGGTCAACACGATGTTCCCGCCGTACCAGCCGAGCAACGTGCGTCCCGCGCCCGGCGGCGATAGCTTCACCGCCGATCCTTCGAATCCGCTCGTGCTGCCGCCGCAGACTTACGCGACCATCGGCGACCGGCTTTCGGCCAAGGGCGTCAACTGGGCGTGGTACAGCGGCGCGTGGCAGTACGCGCTCGATCATCGGGACACGGGTTCGGTGCCGGACTTCCAGTACCACCATCAGCCGTTCAACTACTTTCGCAATTTCGCGCCGGGCACGGCTGCACGCGCCCGGCATTTGCGCGATGCGGGTCTCGGCGACGATTCATCCACGAACAAGCTGCTCGCGGACATCGATGCCGGACGCCTGCCTTCCGTCACGTTCTACAAGCCGCAGGGCAATCTCAACATGCACGCGGGCTATGCGGATGTTGCTTCGGGCGACCGGCATATCGCCAATGTCATCGAGCATATTCAGCGCGGACCGCAATGGGCGAACACGGTGATCGTCGTCACGGTCGATGAAAACGGCGGGTGGTGGGATCACGTCTCGCCGCCCAAGGGCGATCGCTGGGGGCCGGGTTCGCGCATTCCGGCACTGGTGATTTCGCCGTACGCGAAAAAGGGATATGTCGATCACACGGTCTACGACACCAACTCGATTCTTCGCTTCATCTCGCGCGTGCACGATCTCGAACCGCTCGATGGCGTGGCGTCGCGAGATCGGGCGTTTGCGGCGAACGGGGAGAAGCCGCTCGGCGACTTGACGGGGGCGCTGGATTTGGCCTGACAACACTCGCGTGCCGACGGCCGGACGGAACTTCGCATCACGCGAGGGATTACGCGTCCGGTCGAAGCCCTCCGGTATCCGACAAAATATCGGACTCGGCGTAAAGCGCGCGAGGCAGCGAGCCGCCGGGAACTGCGTTGCGCGACGCAAGCCGATGCGCCCGGAGCCGTTCCGGATTCAACAAAAATGCCGTAACTCGCGCGGCGACGGCCGACTCGCATTTCAAAGGTCACGCGCGAAACTTAACACCCGTGGAAAGCCGCGATGATCCCAAGCCAAAATCATCGTCCGTCTTCCACCCACGCCCGCGCCGATATCTCGACCAAATATCCATAATGCAACGCGCCAACCGGCACGACGGCGCGCGCCGGCTTCCAGTCGCCGAAGAAGCGCGTGTAAATTTCGTTGAACGTCTTCCAGTGATCGACGCCAACGAGATACACCGTCACCTCCATGCAATCCTCGATGCGCGCGCCCGCCGCTTCCAGCACGGTCCGCAGATTGGCAAGCGTCTGCTCGGCCTGCTCCTCGAACGGCCGGTCCCCGGTATGCGTGCCGTCGGGGCGCATTGGCAACTGGCCCGAAACGCAGACGAGATTGCCCACGCGCGTTGCGTGGCTGTAGTGACCGGCGGGAACCGGAAGTTCGGGTGCGTTGATGGTCTTGATCGTAGGCATGGTCATGGTCGAGTGATTATCAAAGCTTGATTTCAAAGCGTGAGCCTCGTCGCCAGAAAGTCGAGGAACGCACGCGAGCGCGCGGCCATCGACTCGGTCTGATAGAACACCGCGCTGATCGGTTGACGCACGTCTTCGAGCGCGTCGTCAAGTATCGGACGCAGACGGCCCGCGCGGATATCGGCGGCGGTCATGAATTCGGCGAGGCACGCGATGCCGCCGCCATCGAGCGCCAATTGCCGGATAGTCTCGCCGCTGGACGCCGACACCGCAGGCCGGATCGTCACGAACGGCGCGCCCGGAATATTGCCCGATGCGCGCAACGGCCAGTCATTGAGGCTTTCGGGTGCGGTGAAGCCGATCAGCCGCGCGCGCATGAGTTCATCGACATCACGCGGCTCGCCGTGTTCGGCAAGATAATCCGGACTCGCCAGAACACGCAGCCGGCTGCTGCCGAGCGAGCGCGCGTGCAAGGTCGAATCCTGCAGGACGCCGATGCGAATCGCGATATCGACGCGCTGCTCCATCAGATCGACGATGCGCTCGTTGCTCGTCAGTTCCAGCGTGATGTCCGGATAAAGCGCGGCGAACGCCTTCACATTCGGCACGATGCAGTGAAGCACGAACGGCGACGCCGCATCCACACGCAGGCGCCCGGCCGGACGCTCGTGCCGGCGCGAGATCGCTTCCTCGGCGTCATCCATCGCGGCGAGAATGGCGCGAGCGCGCGTCAGAAACAGCTCGCCTTCCTCGGTGAGTTGAAGACGGCGCGTCGTGCGGCGCACGAGGGTCGTGTCGAGCTTCTTTTCCAGGCGCGTCAGCGTGCGGCTCACGCCGGATACGGTTTGCTGAAGCGTTTCGGCGGCGGCGGTCATCGAACCACTGTCTATGACGGTCACGAAAACCTGCAGTTCGTCGGTATTGGTCTTCATGCGGGCGCGATGCGGATCGATTGTTGATTTCAAGTCAAGTTTGATTTGAGACTAGCATCGTTTTTGCGAAAGTCGAAACGGGACATACTCTCTGCATCGGTTCAAACGAATTCCCGCAAATCGCATTGCATGGGACCACAGGAGCAAAACATGAAGATTTTCATCACAGGCGCAGGCGGCTTTATCGGCGGTTCGATCGCGGCGGGACTCGCGCGCGACGGTCACACGGTGCGCGGCTTGATCCGCCGAGCCGAGCAGAGCGACGCCTTGAAGCAGGCGGGTATCGAGCCCGTCGTCGGCAGTCTCGACGACGCCGCGCTTCTCACCGCCGAAGCCCGTTCTGCCGATGCAGTCATCAACGCGGCCAGCAGCGATCATCGCGGCGCGGTCGAAACCCTGATCGCCGCGCTCGAAGGCTCCGACAAACCGTTCCTGCATACGAGCGGATCGAGCATTGTCGGCGATGCGTCGGGCGGCGAAGCATCGGACAACATCTACACCGAAGAGAATCTGCCGGAACCGACCGCCGACAAGGCGCCGCGCGTGGCCATCGACAAGCTCGTGCTGGGCGCCGCCAAGCGTGGCGTGCGCTCTGCCGTGCTGTGCAACACGCTGATCTACGGTCACGGCGCCATTCCGAACACCGCAAGCGTGCAACTGCCGCGACTCGAACGTCAGGCGCAGAAGAGCGGCATCGTGCGTCATGTCGGACGCGGGCTGAACATCTGGTCGAACGTGCATATCGACGATGTCGTCGATGCTTATCGACGCGCACTCGACAAGACGCCGGCCGGCACGTTCTATTTCATCGAAAGCGGCGAGGCGCAATATCGCGACATGACCACCGCCATGGCGCGCGCGATGCAATTGCGCGGCCCCGAAGACTGGCCGCTCGAAGATGCCGTCAAGGAATGGGGTTATGAGATGGCCAACTACGGGCTTGGCTCCAACAGCCGCGTCAGAGGCAAGCGCGTGCGCTTCCTGCTGGGCTGGGAGCCGAAGCGGACCTCGGTCATTGACTGGATCGAGAAAGAAATGGTGCGGTGAATGGTGTCGCTTCGGCTCTGAAAGTCGCGCCGTTATTCCGCGACTGAGGCCAAAAGCAATCTGCCATCGAGCAAAACAAAGCGCGAAGGGCAAACTGGCTTGACCAATTTGCCCTTCGGTTTCACGTTACTTCAACGCGCCCGCGAACTTCTCGATTTCCGTCTCCGCCATCCCCGACTTCACAGCCGATTCGCGAATCTGCCGCCACGTAGTCGGGTCGACCGGCACGCCGTTCGAATTGCGCTCGGCGCGGCGCGCTTCCTCCGGTTCGCCGGGCGCGTGAATCGCATCGGTGCCAGCGGCTTTCGGCGAAGCCTTCATCCATTCGAGGAACGCTTCCGCTTCGGCCTCTGCGGCCGGGGCATCGAACGCGTTCGGGTCTAGAATCACCGAAGTCATGCAATTGATGATCGCGCTCGACTTCTCCAGCGTGCTCTCATGCGTGGTATATCCGCCCGAAAGCGCGCCGCCGAAAATCTCGCAGAGCGCGGCAAGCCCCGAGCCCTTGTGCAGACCGAATGCGGTCAGCGAGCCGAACGGCTCTTCATGCATCACTTTCGGTTCGAGCGTCGGCACGCCTGCGTGGTCGAGCAACATGCCCGGCGCGACCTGCACGCCCTTGTTGTAGGCCACGCGCGTCTTGCCGTAAGCAATGCCCGCTGTCGCGAAATCCAGCACCAGCGGCTTCTTGCCTTTACGCGGATACGCCGCGCAAAAAGGGTTCGTGCCGAAGCGCCGGTCGATACCGCCGAACGGCGCCACCAGCGGATCGCCCGCTACGTTCACGAAGTGAAACGACACGAGCCCCGCCTTCGCGCATTGCTCCGCCCAGTGTCCGATCCGGCCGATGTGATGCGCGTTGCGCAAGCCGACCGCGCACACGCCGAACTTCTTCGCGCGCTCGATGCCGAATTCCATCGCCTCGTAGGCAACCACTTGACCGAAGCCCTTGCGACCATCGACGGTGATGACGGCGCCCGCATCGCGAACGATTTCAGCATGCGTGTTGAGCTTGAGTTGGCCATCCGCGAGGGAGGACGTATAGCGCGGAATCATGCCGACGCCATGCGAATCATGCCCCGAGAGATTCGACATCACGAGATGGTCCGCCACCAGTTCGGCCTCGCGCGGCGCGCTGCCGGCGCTTTCCCAGATGGCGCGCACATAGGCGTGTAGGGTATCGGCGGCGATGCGCAGTTCGGGGGATTTTTGGGTATCGTTCATCGCGATGTCTGTCTCCTGTTTGTGAAGTGCATGGCCCGGCCGCAATGCCGCACGGCGGGCGAGGGCCTATTACTTTACCCATGATCAACTGGCCTTACCAGTTCGTTTTGAAGAATTCGCTGAAAAGGCCCGAAAAAAAGCCCGCGCGAAGCGGGCGATTTCTGATTCCGGAAGACGCGTTGAATCAGGGCGCAGCAGCGATTACTTCCGCCACCGCCGCCGTCAGTTTCCTTGCGTAGGGAACGTGCAGGAATTCGTTCGGCCCGTGCGCGTTGGACTTCGGGCCGAGCACGCCGCACACCATGAACTGCGAGCGCGGAAAGCCTTCCTTCAACGTGTTCATGAGCGGAATGGTGCCGCCCTGCCCCATGTATGCGACATCCGCGCCAAAGTAGCGACGCGATGCATCGTTCAACGACGTCCCCAGCCAGGGCGCAAGCTCGGGCGCGCTCCAGCCAGTTGCCGCGCCGGCTTCAGCCTTGAACGTGACCTTGGCGTTGTAAGGCGGATCGAGTTCCAGCAGCGACTTCAACTGACCGACCGCTTCGGCGGCTTCGACAAGCGGCGGCAGGCGCAGCGACAGCTTGAACGCGGTGCGCGGCGCGAGCACGTTGCCGGCGTCGGCGAGTGACGGCAGGCCGGCGGCCCCCGTGACCGTCAGCGACGGACGCCACGTCGAATTGATGAGCGCTTCTTGCGGGTCGGTAGTGGTCGGCAACACACTGCCGCCGTCCTGGCCACAACTCCACGGCAGTTTCTTCCAGACATCGTCGCCGAGAATGCGGGCGGTCGCTTCAGCCTCGCGCAGACGTTGCGCGGGAATCGAGCAATGAAAGTCCTTCGGGAGCAGGTTGCCGGTGGCCGCGTCTTCGAGCCGCTCGAACAGTTGCCGCATGATGCGAAAGGTCGATGGCGCGATGCCGCCGTAGCCGCCCGAATGCAGGCCTTCCTCGAGCACCTGGATTTCGAGGTCGCCCGAGACTAGACCGCGCAGCGAAGTCGTAAGCCACAACTGGTCGTAGTTGCCCGCGCCGGAGTCCAGGCAGATCACGAGGCCGACATCGCCCAGGCGTTCGCGGAGCGCGTCGATATACGGCAGCAAGTCGTAGCTGCCCGATTCCTCGCACGTCTCGATGATGCCGACGCAGCGCGGCCGCTCCACGCCTTGGGCGTCGAGCGCGGCGAGCGCCGTGATGCTGGCGTAGGTCGCGTAGCCGTCGTCCGCACCGCCCCGGCCGTAGAGCCGGCCGTCCTCGAACTTCGGCGTCCACGGGCCGAGATCATTGCGCCAGCCTTCGAATTCAGGCTGCTTGTCCAAGTGGCCATACAGCACGACGGTTTCGGTGCTGCCCGAACGCGTTGCGGGCGCTTCGAAGAAGATCACGGGCGTGCGTTCAGGCAGACGCACGATCTCGACTTTCAGGCCCGTAACGCGCTGCGCCTTCACCCAGTCCACCGCGTCCGTCACTACCCGTTCGATGAAACCGTTCCGCGCCCAGTCCGCGTCGAACATCGGGCTTTTCGCGGGCACCGCGATGTAGTCGGTCAGCGCGGGCACGATCTCATCGTTCCATTTCTGGTCGACGAAACGCTGCAGTTCCGTCGAATCGAGCCGTACCGCTTCTTCGTGTTGCGTATTGTCGCCGTTAGTCATGAGCGTGTGTCCAGGCGGGCAAAACCTTCATCATAGACGGGTTTCGCGGCCCTTTTGCGCCCATGCCTTTGATCGTGCGGCAATCATGCAATTTTTTTCAATATGTATGATCAATAGCGCGTTCCCGTGATCACGGTGCGCGAAACGGCTGGATCGGCTTCGATCGCCTGATCGGTGAACGGAAAGCGCGCCCACTGTTTTGCCGAGAAAAGACGCGTGGCATCGGCCGAGTGCGGCGAAGCGGGATCGTCGGACTCGGAATGCGACAGCAGCGTGTCGGCCTCCACGCCGCCCGGGCCATCGGCCGCAAACGAGACGACTTGTACGTAGCTGTCGCCCTGACCGTTCGCGTCCATCGGATACCCCTTCGCGTCCAGCGGACGCCGCGCGCATACCACCGTAAAGTAGCCCGCTTCGTCGCAACCGCCGTAGAGCGGCACGCGTTCGCCCGCGCGCGTGGTATACAAAATGTCGCCGCGCCGCGAATCGAGCGCGAAACCGTTCAGCCGGAGCGCGAGCGCCGCGCCGCCGAGCGCCTGTCGCAGATCCTGTACGACGGCGGGATTGTCGATGTTGAAGCCGCTCGGCGTATCGAGCGGCTTGTCGGGGCTGAAGGGCGTCGCGTAGAGGCGCTCGGGCGCGAGGCGCGTCACGCGTTGCCAGAACTCGTCCCAGAGGTTCGCGCCGCGTGCATCGATATCCGATGAACCGTTCCAGCTGCGCAGCACTTCGCATGCATCATGCAAAGCGTATTGCGCGTCGTTGCCGTTGCACACGGCATCGAGCAGCGGTTGGCGATACAGTCTCTCCGACATCGAGCCGGTAGCCAGCACCGCGGTTTCCAGCGCGTCTCGCGTGATGCCGCCCGGCTCGCGCTGCAGCCGCGCCGCGAGCAGATGGCCGTAACGCGTGCGCAGCGACTGCTCGTAACGCGTCGCTCCGGCCACGCGCGCAAGGCCCGTGAGCGGCGCGTTCGCGTTGGTGAGCCAGTAGCTGTCGTTGAAGTTGCCGACGTAATCGCCGCGCACGACGCTCGCCATTTGCGCGACCGGCAGCGCGCCCTGCTGCACGCTCGATCCATCCGCGCGCCACGCGCAGGCGCTCTTCGAACCGTCGAGGAACGGCACGCCCGGCATACGGCTCGCGAGCGCGCGGCCGGCGGGCGGCGTGCATGCATCGGCGATCGCGTCGGGCACGTCGGGGATCGCGCCGATGTCGGCGAACCAGACGCGCGCGTCGTTGCGGCCGATCGCGAGCGTGTTGGCCCACGGCATCGCCGCATAGCGCTTCTGGATCGCCATGAAATCCTCGAGCGAGCGCGCCTGGTTCCACGCGAAGAAGTTCTGGAAGGCGCGCGCGTTGTCGGCGTTGACATCGGCAAGCGCATAGGCCCGCTGCGTGTTCCATCCAAGTGCCGGCGAGAGCGCGGACAGGTCCATCACCGGACCGAAGCGCGTTCGATACAGCGTGCGCGTGACGGATTCGATCGTGCCATCGGCGCGAAGCGCGCGGACGGTGAGCGGCACGGGCGTCATCGGCTGGCTTCGACCATCGAACATGTAATGCGTGGGATCGGCGGGATCGAGCGTCAACTGGAAGATGCCGAAGCGGCGCGCGCTCGATACGGTATGCGTCCACGCGATGTTCTCGTTGAAGCCGAGCACGATGAGCGGCACGCCGAGAAACGACACGCCGGCCACATTCACGCGTCCGGGGATGGTCAGTTGCGCCTGATAGAAGCGGTCCGGGCCGCGCCAGAACCAGTGCGGATTGCCGAAGAGGATGCTGCGTTGGTCGCTCGTTACCGGCGCGCCGAATGCGAGTGCATTGCTGCCGATGCCGGGGTTTTCGCCGATGGGATAGCGCAGGGCATCGAGCGGGTTGTCGGCGTAGAGCGGAGTGCCGAATGCGGGTGCTTGATTGCCGAGGCCGGGATTGTCACCGGCGGAATAGCCCGAAAAATCGTGCAATTTTGTGGCATGAAGCGGAGTGCCGAATGCTGCGTCATTGCTCATGCCTGGATCTTCGCCGCTGAGATAGCGCGGCAATATTCGCGAACTGGCGGCAGCAAGCAGAGCGCCCTTCTTCGCCGAAAATGGCGTTGGCGCGATTCGCCCGCCGCTTTCATCCAGCGAACCAGCCGATGTACTGCTCGTCGCCGGCGCCGCGTCCGGCGTTGTCTCCCCGCGCGGCGTCGCTCCCGCCTTCGGGGGTTGCGCCGCCGCAATCGCCTGCACGAAGCGCGTCGATCCGCCCGCGAGATTCGCCGCGATCAGCCGACGGTAAATATCGTCCGATGTGATTTTGTCGACCCACGGCTTGCCTTTGCATGCAGCATGCAACTTCGGAAAATTGCCCGCGTTCAAATCGGCGAGATAGCGGTTGTAACCGGAAGCGAAGCCATCGATCAGATCGCGCAGGTCGACGGCTTGCGCCGCGCGATAGCGTTCGACGGCGGCCTGATCGATAACCATGCGGAAGAAGAAATCGGCATCGAGGTTGCGCGGCTGACCGAACGTCGACATCGATGGCGGACGCGCATCCGCGCCGAACGAGGCCGAGCGCTCGCCGCGATAGGTGACGAAGGCATCGGCGAGCGTGCACAGGTTGTCTTCGGCTTGCGCGTAGCCGAAACCGAAGCCGAGACTGCCCCAATCCGCCGCGCGTACGTGCGGGATGCCCGACTCCGTGCGGCGGATCTCCGCGCTATACGCTGTGTTTCCGGCTTGCGTCGATTGCGCGGTTTGCGCCCGCCCCGCATCGGACTGAGGCACGCTGCAGGCGGCCAGCAACACGCTTAGGAGCGCACCAGAAATCGCATGCCTGACGGTCTGGTTCATCGGGAGAATCCTGTGTCCGATCGACGCGGTTTTTAGAATGCCTCGCGCGAAAGTATCGCATTCGACGTTCGCAGGCCGCCGCCAAAATTTAGACGACCGTGCGCTCCTGGGTGACGAAGCATTTCGCATGCGGCATGCGGCATGTTGCATGCAACATGCAACATGCAATGCACAATGACCCGATGAGATTCCCCACAGCGAGAGATGCCCCCTACCAACGACCCGCGCCCCGCGCCGCCCGAACGTCCATTGCCGGAAGACTGCTGCCAAAGCGGCTGCCATCCTTGCGTGTTCGATCTTTATGAAGAAGCGCTGGAGCGCTTTGAAGAACGACTTCGGGAGTGGAACGCGAGACAGGGTGAGGCGTCTGGGTGAGAAGGCGGTTCTGGCGGCGTGGCACGCCGAATCGCCGTTCATGGAAAGCGTCGCAGCCAGCCGTTCGAGCTTTCATGTGCACAACACGACGGACCAAGCCGGCTCGCCGATTCACTTCAGCAGCCCGCACCTCACAGCGCTATGCTTATGCCCCGCCGACATACTCGGCGCGGCGGCCATGATTGAGGCAACTCGAAAACGCCTACCCTAGCCCCACCCGCATCACAAACCAAAAAAGGAGCGCTCTCCCATGTCACTCTCGATGTATCGCGCGTCGATTCCCGTGTTCATTCGCGGACTCGAAGTCTGCGCCAGCCTGCTGGAAAAAGGCGCCGCCTTCGCCGATGAAAAAGGCCTCACCCACGCCGATGTAATCAACGCGCGTCTCGCCCCCGACATGCTGCCGCTCGCCGCGCAGATTCAGCGTGCAAGCGATACGGCCAAGCTTTCCGCCGCGCGTCTTTCAGGCGCGGAAGCTCCGCGTTTCGAAGACAACGAAGACAGCTTTGCCGCTTTACAAGAGCGCATCGCGAAGACCATCGTGTTTCTGAAGAGCATCCAGCAAGAGACACTGGCCGACAGCGAAACGCGCACCGTCACGATGAAGTTTCCCAACTTCGAACCATCGTTTTCGGGCGTCGATTATCTCTTCGGCTTCGGCCTGCCGAATTTCTACTTCCATGTCGTGACGACGCACGACATCCTGCGTCACCTCGGCGCGCCTATCGGCAAGCTGGACTATCTCGGTCCGCTCAAATGAGTTCGGATATCTCGATCAGGTTGTAGTCCGGATCGCGCACATAGACCGAGCGCAATTTTTGCGTCGCGCCGGTTCGTTCGACCGGACCTTCGATGATCGGCACGTTCATCTGCGCGAGCCGTTCGATCACCCGGTCGAGCGGCACGGCGGCGATGAAGCACAGATCGAGCGCGCCCGGCACCGGCAGATGCGCCTTCGGTTCGAATTCGGAACCGCGCACGTGCAGATTGATTTTCTGATTGCCGAAGTGAAACGCGAGACGGTCCGAGCCGAAGCTTTCGAGCTTCATCTGCAGCACATCGACGTAAAAGCGTTTGGTCGCCTCCACGTCGACGCAGGTGAGGACGAGATGGTCGAGATGATCGATGAGAGACATGCCGGACTCCGCGTGTAGGGTCCGGTCATGGTAGACGATGACGCTGAATCGTGAACGACGACGCTCGGGAAACTGGCGCTCGCCTTGCGCCCTGACTCTCGAACCGCACCAACGAGCGAACTCGAACGAAGCGCCCGCATTAATCAAGAGCGCAGCCCGCAAACGCAAAAAAGCCGAAACGCGACCCATCGCGCTTCGGCTTTTCAAACCAAACTCGAACGACCCGCCTACCGCGAAGCCGTCTGCGCCTGCTCTCCTCGCGCCGCGATCTGCTTACGCCATCCCGCGAGAATGCGCCGCGCCAAGGCATCGTAGTCGCCGCCGAAATGATGATCGCCTGGCAGCTTCACCACCTCGATCCCCGTCTTCGTCAGCGACGGACACAGCGTATCTTCCTCCTTCTCGCCGTAGATACATTGCACGAGCGCCGGCGGCAGCTTGTTGAGTTCGGGCCGTACCTTGAGCGCCTTGTCGCTTGCCGGCATGCCGAGCCAACCCGTCACGCGAATCTGAAAATCCGCCGACGGCGAAAAACCCATCAGCGAGACATACGAAACCTGACCGCGTACGTCGTCCGGCAAACGGTTGTAGGCAAACGGCATGACGTCCGCGCCGAACGAATAGCCAACCAGCGCCACATGGCTCGTATGCCAGCGCGCGTTGTAAGTGCGAACCACGCGCGCGATATCCGCCGCCGTTTGCTGCGGCGACTTCTCGCTCCAGAAATAGCGCAGCGAATCGATGCCGATCACCGACACGCCATCGCGCTGTAGCGCAAGCGCCATCGTCTTGTCGAGATCGCGCCAGCCGCCATCGCCGGAAATGACGATGGCGAGCAGATCCGTCGGCTGCGCGGCGCGCAACTCGATGAGCGGCAGATCGGACACGTCATGCTCGCCCGCGACTTCCGCCTTCTTCAGATGCGGCGCCGCCATCGCGACGATCGCATCGGATTTGCCGCGGCCCGGCTGCACCGCATCGCGCGCCATGAAGCCCGGCAAACCCTTCGCGTGGATGATGGTCGGGTCGGGCGGACACGGATTGAAGCGCGCGTCGAGTTGAGTATCCGGCGCAAGCGATATCGCGCCCGCAACCGTATTGTCCGGCGCCTGCTTGAGCGCCTGCTCGGCGAGAATCGCGCCTTGGCCCGTGCCCGCGAAAATAGGCGAGTAATAGTGGCTCGCCTGCACCGTGCGTTCGAGTTGATGGCTCATGCTCTCGGCGTCGCCGACGAGGTTATGGCACTTCTCTTTTTCCGCGGTCAGGCGGGCGGCGTAGCGCGGCGTATCGACGCCGACGACCATCGCGCCTTTCGCGGCGAGCGCATCGGCGGCTTGCTGATCGCTCGCATTCCAGCCGCTTTTCTCGGAGAACAAGACGACGAAGCCGGTCATGTCGCCCGAAGGCTTGGTGAGCGTGACCTGGCCATAAGTGCCACCCGAAATCGTGGATGCCGCGTGAGCCGCGCCCAGCAGCGACATGCCGGCAAGCGCCGCCGCAATCAGTTTCTTGCTATTCAAAATCATGAACGCCAGCCTCCCGCCAGAAGCGAGAGGTCCGCCAAAGTGAAAAATACGCCAACCGAACCGGACGCCGCGAGGTAACGCGGTTCCCAGCGCGGCTGGAACTTGCTTTTGAATCCGCGCAGACCGCGGAAGTTGTAGAAGCGCCCGCCGAAACGCCACACGAGGCCCGCCAGCCGATGCCAGTGCGATGCCAGCGGCGTCGGCTCCATCCCCGACAGCGGCGCGATACCGAGGGACAGCGACTTGAAGCCCGCTTCCTTCAGATGCAGCGCGAGCTTGGTGAAGAGATATTCCATCGCGTACGGCGAAGCCTCGGCGACATGGCGCATCACGCCGACGGTCGCTTCGGTGTTCATGTCCGTCGTCATGAAGGTGACGAAGGCGACCGGCGCGCCCTGCTGACGCACGAGCAACACGGACTGCGCCGCCAGATAATCCTCGTTGAACGCCGCCACCGAGAAGCTTTTTTCGCGCGCGGAACGGCTGTCGAGCCAGTCGTCGGAGATGGCGCGCAGCATCGGCATGCATTCGGCGACACGCGACGGATCGATCACTTCGGTATCGAAGCCATCACGTTCGCCGCGCTTCAACGCATAGCGCAGATGCGACCGATGCGAGCCCTTCAGATCGAATTCCGACAACGCGACGTGCGCTTCCTCGCCGAGCTTCATCAGCGTGAGGCCGGCGTCGAGATAGAGCGGCAAGGCATCGGCGCGCACCTGGTAGAACGCCGCGCGGCCGTTGTGCGAATGCGCGAGCGCGACGAATTGACGGATCAACGCGGCCCACTCGTGGCGCGGCCCGACCGGATCGTGCAGCGCGGCCCACGTGCGGCCGTGTTTCGCGTACATCAGGAAAGCCTGGCGCGACTCGGAGAAGAGAAAGCTCTTGTCGCCCATCATCGCGAGACCGGCGTCGCTGCGCTCCTGCGCGCGGAAGATGCGCGCGGCATCGGCGAGATCTTGCGGCGCGGGTTTCTCGAAACGGCCTGCTGCTGGACGCAGCAGTTGCCACACCGCGAACGCCGACGCGAACACGCCCGCCGCGAGCGTTGCACGCAAGGCGCGAGGCGCGCGGTCGTCGAAAGCGAACTGCCACCAGAGATCGGTGTTGTAGGCGACGTCGCGGAAAGCGAAGAACATGATCCACACGGCAACCGCGATCACCATGCCGATAGAAAACAGCCAAGTCGCCGTGAAGCGCTCGGCGAACAGCGACGAGCGGCGGTTGAACCGCTCGCGCGTCGCGACGAGCAGGAGGATCAGGACCGCAAGCACGCCTGCCTCGACGAACGCGAGACCCTTCGCGAGCGACAGCGCCAGATTCGCCACCGCGAGCATGAGCGCGAGCCACCACGCCGCATCGAGACGGCGCATCAGGCCGCGCGCGACGAACAACAGGAGCACGCCGAGCACGCTGCCGAGCAGCTGCGAGCTCTCCAGCACCCACAGCGGCAGCACGGTCTGCAAGAACGCGATGCGGATCTTGAAAGCGGGCGTGGCGCCGGAGATGACGAGCATGGAGCCAGCCGCGAAGGTTACGATCGACAGAAACAGCGGCGCGAGTTGCGAAACGCGGCTCGGACGCAGGAAGCCGAAGCTGCCCTTGAGCGCGCGGCCTTCGAACGCGGTCATCACACCGGCGGAGAGGATCAGCGGCAGGCCGAAGTAGATCGCACGATACGCGAGCAACGCGGCGAGCACGTCCGGCGTCCGGGCGCTGCTGCCGAGCGCGAAAACCATCGCGGCTTCGAATACGCCCACGCCGCCCGGCGTATGACCGATCATGCCGAGCAACATGGCGGCCGAAAACACCGTCATGAATTCGCCGAAGCCGACCTGCGCGCCCGGCAACAGCGCCCACAGTGCAAGGCCGGCGCCGAAGACATCGACGACGGCAAGCGCCGTTTGCGCCAAGAAATCGCGGCGTGACGGCACCGTGAACGCGAGCCACTTCCAGCGCGACTGCAAGGTGCGCGGCGCGCGGCCGCAAAAGACGAGCATCGCGACGAACACGGCGAGCAGCGCGGCGCCGATGATCTGCAGGATCGTCGGCGAAAGATGCATCATGCCGGCAAGCGTGCCCGCCGAGAACAGCATGCCGGCCGCAGCCATGAAGGCGAGCGACAAAGCGAGCGTGACGCCCGTGAAGACGGAAAGGCGGCCAACCTGAGCCGGCGTGACATCGGCCGCGCCGTACACGCGGCAGCGCACGGCGCCACCCGTCAGCGCGCCGAAGCCGGTCACGTTGCCAAGCGCCGATCCCACCGTCGCGCCGACCCACAGAAGCGAACGCGGCACGCTCACGCCAATGTGCCGCAAACCGACGGCGTCGCGTCCCACGAGCGCGGCGAAACTGAGCGCGGTCGCGCAAAGCGCCGCGAGCCATGCCTGCGGCGTCGTCGCTCGCAGCGCGTGCATCACCGACTGATAATTGACCGCGCGCGAAAGATGCTCGAAGACCACGAGCAGCAACACGCCGACGATTACCGTGAGCGCAGGCGCGGCGAGCCGCTGAGGATCGGAAACGATGCCGCTGAAACGAGCGGGCATCGACGTGGCGCGAAGCCGGGAGAACAACTTTCTGCGAGACATGCGTTCTTTGGAACTTGCCCGCGCTCGCGTGGGCAGGGATACTGCCCGGCGCGAGCGCTGATCATCGTTATCGGGAACCGCGCAACCTTGCGCGGTCGCAGCGCTCGTTCGGCTCGTCTACACTTGCCGCCCGTGCTCGCGCCATACAAAAGGCTTCAGAGCGAGAAACGCCTGTATAACGGCGACGGTTGACCCAACTTGACTAATATTGGGACAACCACGGGTAAGAACGTGGAAATCGTGAGCTGGAGCGGTTTTGCAAGCGGCCGACCGTGCTCGAATAGCAAGAACTGGCGGGTTTACGGTTCGTCAGCCTTGCGGTTACGATCGACGGCCACCGCATCGGCACGCCAGTTTCGGCGCACGGGGCGCAGATTAAGCGGATACTGCAGAGAAAGTCATCGGAATTATGAGAAAAATTGTCACAACCTGTGCAGCAACGTGTTTTGCTCTCGTCCTCGCATCCTGCGCAAGCACGGACGACGCCCTCATCAAGACCGTGCCGATCGGTTCCGGCACCTCGCAGCGCGCGCCCTACGACTTCGTGGAATGCGCCAAGGCCAGGTGGATGCCGATTGGCGGGCGCGTACGCGAATACTCGCTGAGCGCGGATACCGAAGCGGTTTCGGTGGCGGGAAAAGGCGGTGCATCGACCGTGCTGGCCGTCGCGCAACAATCCGCGGGCGGCACCGGCTACACGATTTACGGGGATATCGCGGTCGCGAGCCGCTATGTCACTGCGGCCCACCTTTGCGACTAAGCAACTAGAAGGCGTTTAAGACGGCTTGCCGTCGCGCAGATTCAAGCCTGCGAGGTGCGTGCCGACGATGCGTCCAATCAGATAGCCATCCGACGCGCACGCGTTCGTGCGCTCCTTGCCGTCCCACTGGATCTTGTACTGATCGTCCTGCGAGTGCACGGCGGATGCATCGAATTTGCGCTTGTCGACGCGGCCACCGCTGCGCGCCGCCTCAGCGATGAGCCGATTCCAGGTGAGCGCGTAGCCGTAGCGCACGCCGTCGGCGAAAGCGTCGGTATCGCAGACTTGCGAGGGCGGCGTGATCTTCACGGTCGTGTGGAACCCGTTCGTGCCGCCGATCACGATACGCTGCTCGCCCGGCGGGGACGGTGCCACGGGCTTGGCGGCAGCACGCGCCGCCTGTGCTGCCTGAGCCGCGGACGCGGCAGATGCCGCGGCGGCCGCATCGGCATCGGCCTGTTGCGGAAGGGGCGCGCAAGCGCCAAGTGCCAAGGCCAGCGCCATCGCTACCGCATAAGCTGCGCCGCCGCGCCGGAGTGTGCTGAATCTCGAACCGCTATTCACCTGCAGATTCCCGTCTTGAAATAAACGGGCTCTACCTTAACACCGTCGTCGGATTCGTCCGAATTTTGAGAAATGGGGACGCGGCGCTTTTGCGACGGATTTTCCTGAACCCAAACGACAACGCGGACGCCCTCTCGGTGCGCCCGCGCAGTATTGGCAGAGAACCGCCTCAGGAAGCCGACGACGTATTGCTCATCGGCATCTCGATTCCTCGCCGCGCCATTTCCACGATGAGGAACGTGCGCCGCGTGACGTGAAAGCGCGCCAGCAAGTCGCTGGAATACTCTTTCGCCGTGTTTTCGCTGATATTCATCTTCCGCGCGATCGCCTTATTCGATAAGCCCTGCAGTAAATACCGCAACGTTTCGGTAAGCCGTGGCGGCAAGTCCAGCGATTCGACGGTAATCCCAGCGTGAGGCGTGACCGGACGCGGACTATGACCGCCCTTGCCGAGTACCGTGTTCGGCAGATAGACGCGGCCGTTCAGGATAGTCTTGAGCGCCTCGCGGAAAACGCCCGCGCCCTGTTCGCTACCCTTGGAAATGAATCCGCACGCGCCGTTCTTGATGCACTCGAGCACCGTATCGCGGTCGTCCTGGGCTGAAAGCATGACCGTCTGAATTTCGCGATCTTCCTCGCGGATCCAGTTGAGCAAATCCATACCCGTAGTCTGACCACGCAAGTGGTAGTCGAGAAACATCAGGTCATACGAGTTGGCCGACAACTTGGCCTTAGCCTGCTCGAAACCGTCCGCTTCGTCGATTTCAAGCAAAGGCTCGTTCGCCAGGATGAGACTTTTCATCGCGCTCCTGGTCAGCCCTTCGTCCTCTACCAGCAATACATTTTTGAAATAACCGTTTTCCATTGCAAAGCTCCGAGAACGGTTCCGATATTACGCGTTCGCTGATTGACTTCCACCCTCCCTTCGCAGGGATACATTCGGCAGTCTCCCAAAATCCCCTGAACCCCCTACCCGTGCCGGGTGTTGGACAAAGCACGGCCGGTCAAAAATGCTCGGCATCGAATCAACCAAGAGATCAACCAAGACCGGGAGGATGAGATGTCAAGCAGTCAAGCCAACAACGAACGGGAGTTCGCGTTGTGGCGAATGAAGCGGGCTCACACGGGCGATGCGCCTCGGCGCGTGCTGGTGGCTCATAAGGATAAATCGATCGGTGAATCGCTCGCCGTACAGCTTCGCCTGAAGGGCCTGCAGGTCATTCTGTCGCAGGATCTCAAGTCGGTGCGCGCTCTCGTGAATAGCTGGAAGCCGCAGGCGCTTATCGTCGATACGAGTCTGGACAGTGAGTCCGGCTACGTTTTTATCCGCACGCTGCGCATGGATGTCGATGTCACCGGGCGGCTGCTCGTCGCCCTCAGCAACGTTTTACCCGCCGATCCGGTGCAGACGCTGAAGGAAGCCGGCTTCGACGCGCATTGCCGCAGACCGTGTTCGACATGGCGCATCGTCGAAATGGTCGAGGCATTTTTCTCCGCGCCGGCCACACGCTGACGCTCGAAACGGGAGGTGCCGCATGAACAGGGATGCGTGCCTTTTAGCCGGGGGCGTGTTGCCGGCCAATGCATCGCGCATGCGGCACGCCGTGGCGGCGCGCGTCAGGCGCCGGCGCCGGCCGGGCGTTCGTCCCGGCTCACGCCGGTTGCCATCACGAGCGACACCGCTTTTTCACTACCTGGCGCCATGACGGCGACGCCCGTCCCGCGCAAGCCCCGTGCGTCGAGATTGAAACCATCGCTCACGTGCGACACGGGCTCGACGCACAGATAGCCCGCACCGGCCGGGCAGTGCACGACGACGTGATCGAGCGTGTCGCCGGCGTCGAGCGAAAGCGTGCGGCCGTCGGCGAAATTTAGCGTCGCGCGGCCGCTCCATCCGCTCAGATAGCGCGTGTACCCTTCCTCTTCTCGTCGATGCCGGCGCGCTGGCGCATCCCCCGATGGCTCGACCGCAATCTCGCCTTCATGCCGCCAGTCGATACTCGCATCCAGTTCGGCTTCCTGCGCCGCGAAATACGGATGAAAACCCATGCCGACCGGCATCGGCCGCGCGGAACGGTTCAACACACGCATCGACAGCCGCGCACCCTCGGCGTTCGCCTGGATAACCTGCTCCGCTTCGAACGGCCACGGCCAGCCATGCTCGTCCTCGCGATGCACATAACGCATCACGATGCAATCCGCGTCATGGCGCTCGACCTGCCACGCCGCGTATTGCCCGAAGCCATGCAGCGCGTGCGCCATGCCCGGAAACGTCGACAACTCGACACGCTCGCCATCCGGTGCCGGAAAGCGCGCATCGCGCACGCGATTCGAAAACGGCACGAGCGGATAGCTGCCGCCTTTTGGCCAGGTATCGGCGGGCCAGCCTGAAAGCGTGATCGGCACGAGCCAGTCTTGCAGACCGCCGGCGAATTCGGTGGCGAAGCGCGTGATGCGCCCGCCCGCCGACGGCGCCACTTCGATGACATGCGGCCCACTCGCAATCGTCAGACGCGGCTCGGCCGCGAGCGCCACGACATCACGCGGTCCCATCACTGCCGCTGCTCCTTCACGCGCGAAACCAGTTGCGTCGGACTCACGAACTGCAGCGCGATCAGCACCCAGATCAGCGTGATCGCCATGTAGATCATCGCCATGGCGTCGATGGACTGCGGCGCTCGCACGCCTGTCGAAAACACCGCGTAATAGAGCGCGACGACGAGCGTCTGCGTGGTCGGTCCCGCCGTGAAGAACGTCAGCTCGAACATGCCGATGGTGCGCACGAGCACAAGCAAACCGGCCGCGAGCATGCCCGGCACGAGCAGCGGCAGCAAAACATAGCGAAAGTAACGCGTCGTGTTCGCCCCGAAGATGCGCGCCGCCGATTCCAGATTCGGATCGATCTGCTCGATGAACGGCGTCATCACCAGAATCACGAACGGCAGCGCGGGCACCAAATTCGCGAGGATCACGCCCGTGAGCGTGCCGGCAAGATGGAACTTGTACATCACGGTGGCCATCGGAATGCCGTAGGTGACGGGCGGCACCATCAGCGGCAGCAGAAACACGAGCATGGCAAAGCGCTTGCCGGGAAACTGCACGCGCGCAAGCGCATACGCAGCGGGCACACCCAGCACGATGGACAGCAGCACGACCGCGCCCACCACTTCCATCGTGACGAGCAGCACACTCGACAATTGAAAGTCGCTCCACGCCTGCGCGTACCAGTGCAGCGTGAAACCTTGCGGCAAGAGCGTGCCGAACCAGCGCGTCGCGACCGAATTCACCGCGACGGTCGCAATCAGCAGCAGCACGTTCAAGAGGAAGAAACCCATCGTCGCCCAGACGAGGGCTTTCCACAACCGGTCGGGCAAGCTAGCGCGTTGTTTCATGTTCTTGCCTGGCTTCGATCCTTCGCCGAGGGTGGCGGCCGGCCAGTTCTGGGCCGCGCGATTGTCGGTAGCCATTATCCCTTCCCTCCGGTGACAGGACCGGTATAGAAGAAGCGCCGCGCGCCGAGCATGCCGCCCACCACGAGCAACTGCACGAAGCCCATGACGAGTGCGATGGTCGATGCCAGCGAGTAATCGTAAGTCTCGAACGCCGCTTCGGATGCGGCGATCGAGATCACGCGCGTGGGACCCGCAGGCGCGCCGAGCAGCACCGCCGACGGAAACACCGAGAACGCCTGCACGAACGAGAGGCACGCGGTCATCGTGAGACCGGGAAGCAACAGCGGAAAGTAGATCTGCCGGAACTGTTGCCACGGACTTGCGCCGAGCGTGGCGGCCGCGCGCGCAAGCGTCGGGTCGATGCCCGTCACATACGAAAGCGTCAGCAAAAACGCAAACGGAAAGCCCGACACGATGAGCGAAATCAGCACGCCCCAGTAGTTATGCGTGAGCCGGACTTCATCGCCATAGAGATGCAACGCCTGCACGGCTTGCGGGAACCAGCCGTTCGGGCTGAAGTACGTCAGCATGCCATCCGCGATCAGCACGGTGCCGAGCGTCACCGGAATGACGAGCAGCGTGGTCGCGAATTTCTGATACGGCGACGAGCGCCGCAACGCAAATGCGACCGGCACCGAGACGCCGACGTTGATGAGCGTCGCCGGCACCGCGAGCTTGAGCGTAACGATGATCGTCGGCCACATCGACGTATCGGTGAAAAACGTGATGTAGTTGGCCCACGCGCTGCCGCCGTTCATCGGATTGAACGACAGCATGAGACCGTAGGCGAACGGATAGATGAAGAGCGCGACGATAAAAATCAGTGCCGGCGCGACGAGCCAACCCTTCGGATCGCGCTGAGCGGGAAGCGTGGCGATCATTTGTCTTCTCCGTACACGAGCGTCTTCGAAGGCGCAACGCGCAACGTGATGCGCTCGCCTTCGCTGTACTCGCCCGCAATGCGCGCCCACAGCTTGCCGAACGCCGTGTTCACGATGACGAGCGAATCGCGGCCGCCGTATTCGACGATCTCGACGAGCGCGTCGAACGCGTTCGGCTCGCCGGGCGCGGCGCGTTCCATGTCTTCGGGCCGCAGCGCGACGCTGACGTTCTTGCTGTCGAAGCCTTCCATCGGCATGCCGAGCAAGCGCACGCCATTCGCGGTGACCGCGACGGATTCGCCCTGCGTGCCTTCGAGCGTGAACGGCACGACATTGCGAAAGCCCATGAAGCGCGCGACATGCAGGTTCTTCGGCCGCGAATAGACTTCCTTCGGCGCGGCCACTTGCTGCACCGACCCCTCTTTCATCACGACGATGCGGTCGGCCATCGACAGCGCTTCGTCCTGATCGTGCGTCACGTAGATGGTGGCACGTTCGAGCTTGCCGTGAATGCGGCGGATTTCCGCGCGCATCTCGATCCGCAACTTGGTGTCGAGATTGGACAAGGGCTCGTCCATCAGGACGAGCGGCGGCTCGATCACGATTGCGCGCGCAATCGCCACGCGCTGCTGCTGGCCGCCTGACAACTGGCCCGGCAACTTTGCGTCGTGCCCGATCAATTGCACGAGATTCAATGCGGCCTTGGCGCGCTTGGTGGCTTCCGCCTTCGCGACGCCGCGCATCTTCAGGCCGAAGCCGACGTTATCCAGCACCGACATATGCGGAAACAGCGCGTAGTTCTGAAACACCATGCCGAAGCCGCGCTTCTCGGGCGGCAACACGTCGATACGCTTGTCGTCCAGCCAGATGCCGCCGCCCGTCAAAGGCTGCAAACCGGCGATGCAGTTCAGCGCCGTCGACTTGCCGCAACCCGAAGGCCCGAGCAGCGCGATGAACTCGCCGCGCTGGATGTTCAGGTCGAGTCCTTTCAGCGCCGCGAGCTGCTGCCCTTCCGCATTGGTGAAACTGCGCGAGACCGAGTCGAGACGCAACTGCTCAAAATCATGCTTCATGGCGAAACCCTTGTGCGAAGCGGCGGCGTCCGATGAGGAGCGCCGCCGCTTTATCAATGACGCGGTATCGATGCCTGGCGTCGATGCTTACTTCGTTTTCGCCGCGCCGATTTCACGGTCCCATTTCTGGAACGCGGCTACCATCGCCTGCGCGTTGAGCGGCACGACGTGCGGACGGTCGGCAAGCAACTTCGCGTATTCCGGCCGGCCAAACTTCTGAATCACTTCCTGACTCTTGGCGGGCGCGGCCGACAGCGGCACGTCCTTCACGGCGGGGCCGGGATAGAAATAGCCGTCGTCGTAAGTCAGCGCCTGCTGCGCGGGCTCGAGCATGAAGTTCATCAGCTTGTAAAGCACGTCGAGCTTTTCCTTGGGCACGCCCTTCGGGATCACCATGTAGTGGGCGTCGTTCACCCAGGTCATGTTGTCGAAGGCTTGCACCTTGAATTCCGCCGGCACGATGCCGAGCGCGCGCGGGTTGATGTCCCAGCCCGTCACGGTCACGGTCATGTCACGCGTGCCCTCGCCCAGCTCCTTCATCACCGCCGACGTGCCGCCCGGATAGTAGGGAATGCAGTCGTTCAGTTGCTTGAGGAAGGCCCAGGTCTTGTCCCAGCCGTTGACCGGATCGGTCGGATCCTTGTCGCCGAGCACATACGGCAGACCCATGAGGAAGGTACGGCCGGGACCGGAATTCGCCGGGCGCGCGTAGATCAGCTTGTTCGGATGCGCCTTGCACCACGCGAGCAGTTGATCCGGCGTCTTCGGCACGTCGGTGACCTTTGCGGGGTTGTATTCGAGCAGCGGACCCGCGGGCATGTAGGTGACTTCCAGGCCGTAACCTTGCGCGATGTCCTGCATCTTGCGCGGACCCGGTGCGTACTTGTCGAGCACACCGGGGAACGCCTTGGCGTTATCGGGCAGCAGCTTTTCCCACAGACCTTGCTGGATGCCGGCCGCGAGCGCATCCGTGCCCGTCACGACGAGGTCGATGTCCGAGCGGCCCGCGCCCTGCATCGCCTTGATCTTGCCCGGCAACTGCGGCGCGGGCGCGTTCGTGAAGGTGATGCTGGAAACGAGATCGGGATACTTCGCCTTGAAGGCTTCGAACCCCTTCTGCGTCAGTTGAAGATTGCCCGCAACGTCGACGATGTTGATCGATACCGGATCGGCCGCATTCGCCCCGCCCGCCGCAAAGGTCGCGCTGACGGCGACGCATACCGCCGCCAGTTTCACTGACAGTCCTGCCTTGAAAGCCATTTCGTCTCCTCACGTCTTTCGCAAGGCCGGTTGTTTTATTGGTGCCCGGCCCGGGTTTGCTTGCTCTGATTTTTCGATACTTCGCGATTCCGCACGCTGCAGCGCAGCCGCGCAATGCTTCCTTTTACTTCGGAAGTTGAAAAATAGCTAACGCGATCATCGTATGTCAAGCAAATCGACGGAAGCAGATCTTGTTTCCCAACCGGGTCAAACAGGCGTTGACGCTTTGTCTGCCGATGTTTGCTGCGCGCTCTCGGGATATACCCCGAGCGACTTGTTTAACCGCTTTTAACTGGCGTTTCCCGTGAAGGCGCCGCATTACGCACTCGCGCGATGGCGCGGTCCATTTCAACGAGGTCGCGCGCTTCCTTTGCGACGGCAGGCAACGCCGCCTCGGGCGAGCCGCTCAGAAGCGGCAGAAGCGGCCCCATATCCGCGATGCCCGAGAGCGTCACGGCGTCATGCAGGACGCGGATGAGCGAGATTTCGTCGCGTAGGGTTTCGAGCGGGAGGAAGCGGTTATAAAGC
This sequence comes from Caballeronia sp. GAWG1-1, assembly GCF_023631465.1. Lineage (NCBI taxonomy): Bacteria > Pseudomonadati > Pseudomonadota > Betaproteobacteria > Burkholderiales > Burkholderiaceae > Caballeronia > Caballeronia sp. GAWG1-1. The sequence goes on along the minus strand of NZ_JALQDB010000028.1, from coordinate 305,172 downwards.
TGGCGAGTCTCGTCCATGCGACCGGTTTTCACGGCGTGCAGCAACGCCGTCACCGCGTTAGGCGCAATGCAGCCCGAGCCCGTTGTCCACGCAGCGAGCCCGAATTCACGCACGTGGGCGATCGCCGGGCGCTCGCCCATACCGGACACGACTTTCGCGGCCGGAACGCTTTGCAGCAGGCGGAGCAGATACGGATCGACGGCGGGATCGGCACGCACAATCGCGTACTTGACGGCCAGCAACGTACCGTCATCGATGAGTGCGGCGAGCGTATCGACATCGACATAATCTTCGCTCTTGATATAGAGCGTGAACGGCATGCCGGCTGCATCGACCAGGCGCTTGAGGCCCGTCGCCACGCCCTGTGGCGTCGTGAATCCGGCAAGCGGGAGCACCATCGCGGTACGGAAGTCCGTCTGCGAAAGAATGTGCGCCTGGTCGAGCATTTTTCCGTAGTCCGGACCGATGGCGGGAATTACGCGCGTCTCTTGCCTCGCAATCTCGGCAAGCATGTCAAGCAACTCGCGGTACTCGCTCACGGCAACGTGATAAAGATTCGCATTGCCGCCGTATAGGAGCGTACGCACGCCGCCCGCTTCTATATGCTCGACCAGCTTGCGGTTTGCATGAGGATTCAACGAGTAATCGACATTTCGTGCGAGCGGCGGCACGGCCATGACGGACTCAGAAAACTCGCTTACGGTAATCGGTTGGATGTTCACGGCGCCTCGCGGTAGTCGTCTGGAACGATCGAAAGTAGCAAGGCACCCCAAAGTTGTCAAACAACTTTTCTGTTAACTAGGGTTTCCCCTTGAATCTATCAATACGGTCGTATGACATCTACGCCTAACTGCCAAACATCCGATTCAGCGCATTTTCGAGATGCGACTTCATAGCTTCGCCGGCTCGTGACGAATCGCGAGCACGAATGGCATCGAGCACATCACGATGCTCGCGCTGGACGAGACGCTGCCGCTCGACTGTTTTCACGAGCGACAGGTTTCGCGACAGGTTCATGCTGAAAACGATCTGCTCCTCGATAAACGAGAGCACCGTGATGAAGAACTGATTCTTCGATGCCTTTGCGACCGCAAGATGGAACGCGAAGTCGTCTTTCGCGCCAATGCCTTCTTGCGCCTCCACCACGCGTTCGAGCTGTTCCCAGGCGGCTTCGATGGCGCGGATGTCGTCGTCATCCGCCTTAAGCGCGGCAAGCTCGGCTGCGCCTGCTTCCGTGACTACGCGAAATTCGTAGCATCGGCGAATGTCTGACAGCGTTTCTAACGGAGCGAAGCGCCGCACATCCGGGTCTGGACGACGACCGACAGTAGTGCCCGATCCGCGCCGCGTGACGATGATGCCGTCCGCGCGTAGTCGCGCCAACGCCTCGCGCACGGTCGGGCGCGAGGTCGCAAAGCGTTCGGCAAGGGCGTGTTCTGTCAGAAGACGATCGCCTTCCTTGAACTCGCCTTCCATGATGCTGTTGAGGATATCGCTGTAGATTCGGTCGGCGAGACCATGCGATTTACGCTCGTTCATGTGTACGCTGGACGTGCTTGTCAGAGTAGGGAACGATTGTAAGGCAAATTTTTGCGTTGTCGCGATAACGCGTGAAGGCCGACGCACGCCATGCTGCGTCGGCCTTCTTCATTTCACTTCACTTCACTTTACGCACTGGGCATTACCACTGATGCCCCGCTCCGATGGTGAAGCCGGCATTTCCGGAACTGCTTGTATTGCCGGAAGCCTTGATTACCCAACTCTCGTCTTGCGTAACATGAGAGATGCCGAGTGCCGCGCCGGAGGCCCCGGCGTAACGTGCGCCGGCCAACGCGACCATGGTCTTGCCCGGAGCGGTAGGCTGCGGCAGTCCGGCGGAAGCCATCGCGGCCGCGATACCGCCATAAGCCGCTTTCGCCATGTTGTTGATCTGGCCTTGCACGCCCGCGATACGCGAGTCGGTATAGTTCTGCGCCTGTGTGGAAGCGAGATTCAACTGACTCACATTGACCGCATCGGTACTCTGCGTGCCCGCCGCGACGTTCGTGATCTGACGTTCGTTACCCGCAGACCCGACCGAAACCGTATTGACTCGATCCGCCACCGAGTTAGCCCCGAGCGCGACGGAATTGTCCGCAGTGGCGCTGGCGTTCGCGCCCATGGCAACGGAATGCACGCCTGTCGCGCTAGCGACTTCAGTGTTGACATCGCCTTGCGCGGCGAACATTGGGTTGCCACCGCTCATGGCGATGTTCGTCACGCGATCGATTGCGGCATTCATCTGGTCGACGTTGACCGCGTCGTCGCTCGCAACGCCCGCAGCAACGTTGTGAATTGTCGTGCCGCCTGCGACGTTATTGCCAAGCGTGATGCTCGAGTAGTTGGTCGACCCGTCCGCGTTGTGGTCATAGGTCACGGAAGTATTAGTCGTGCCGTCTCCATTGATGAGACCGGCGCCCTTCAACTGCGAGACGTTGACGGCATCGGTATCCTGCGTACCGGCTGCCACGTTGGTGATCTGACGTTCCGCGCCCTTCGATCCGACCGACACGGTGTTTGCACGATCCGCCAGCGAGTTCGAGCCGAGCGCCACCGAGTTGTTCGCGATAGCCTGAGCATTGCCGCCGATCGCCACTGATTCCGCACCCGTGGCCTGGGAGTCCTCCAGCACCGAATTGGCGTGGAAGTACTTGATGCCGCCGCCCGTGTTGATGTTGTTGAGCGTCTCGTTGATCGTCGAGATGTCGGTCGTGTTCTGCGTGACGCGGCCGTCGAGATTGGTAAGGGCGTCGCCAACGTTGTTGAAGCTATTACCGTCCTGGAACGTGTACGTCGGCTTAGTGATGGTGCCGTCCTGGTTTACCGTCGAACCGCCGCCGAGGGCGTCGGCCGTGCTCGATGCAGTTTTGTAGAGTTGGCTGCCATTCACCGCTTCAAGGCTGTCCGCGCTCACTTCACCTGCGTCCACGTTCTTGATTTTGACTGGCGTACCCACATTGCCCAGCGTGACCGTCTTGTGGTCGCCGTCGTCATATTGGACCGCGTTGGCAATGCCGGTCGAAAGCGACGTCATGCTCGTCGACACCGATGTCGAGAGCGTAAACAACTGCCCGCCGTTCACCGCTTCATTGCTGCCCGCAGCCACTTCGCCATCGGCAACGTTCGTCAGCTTGACCGGGGCGGCGCCGGTGTCGCCCAAGCGAACCGATGTGTGGTTAGCGTCGTCGTATTGAACCGAGTTGGCGACGCCGGTCGAGAGCGAGGTCATGCCCGTCGAGATTGAATCGACGCTCGTCGACAGCGACGTGACGCTGGTCGAAATGCCGTCGATGTTGGTCGAAAGCGAGGTCATGCCCGTCGACACGGATGACGACAAGTTGTACAACTGACCACCGTTGACCGCGTCCTTGCTGTCTGCTGCTACCACGCCGTCCTCAACGTTGTGAAGCTTCACGGGCGTGCCGGCGTTGCCTAACGTGACCGAGTCGTGGGCCGCGTTGTCATACTGAACGGCGTTCGCGAGACCGGTGGAAAGCGACGCCACCGATGTCGACGTCGATCCCGACAGTGTGTCGATACCTGTTGAAAGCGACCCGACCGTCGTGGACATCGAAGTGGAAAGCGTATCGACGCCGGTCGAAAGCGAGGCGACTGCCGTAGAGGTGGAGGTCGAGAGCGTGTCCACGCCCGTCGAGAGCGAGGCAACGCTCGTCGATGTCGACGTCGAAAGCGAATCCACGGACGTGGACAGCGTGCTGACACTCGTCGACACTGAATCGACAGCTGTGGACAGTGTGCTTACGCTTGTCGAAATCGAATCCACCGAGGTCGAAAGCGAGCCGACGCTCGTGGACACTGAAGCAACGCTCGTCGAGGCCGACGTCGAAAGCGAATCGACGCTCGTGGACAGGGAACTAACGCTGGTCGCGGTTGCCGTTGAAAGCGAGTTGACTGCGGTCGAAGTGGATGTCGACAGCGTATCGACGCTGGTGGACAGCGAATTGACAGAGGTCGAAGTGGAAGCCGAAAGCGATTCGACGCTGGTCGAAATGGAGCCCGTGGTGGTCGATACCGAAGCCGACAGCGTGTCGAAGCTCGTGGACAGCGAATTGACGCCAGTCGACACGGAATCGACAGTTGTGGACAATGATCCAACACTTGTCGACACGGAATCGATGCTCGTCGAAAGCGAAGCGACGCTCGTCGAAGCGGAGGTCGAAAGCGAGTTAAGGCCGGTCGAAGCCGACGTCGAAAGCGAGTACAGTTGGCTGCCGTTGATGGCGTCCGTGCTCGACTCTGTTACATCGCCCTTGGCTACGTTGGTCAGCTTCACTTCAGAGGCGCCGACACCACCCAGCGTGACCGAGTCATGGCTTGCGTTGTCGTATTGAACCGAGTTCGCGAGACCCGTCGACAGCGATCCGACAGCGGTCGAAGTCGAGATGGACAGCGTGTCCACACTCGTGGACAGTGAACCGACGTTAGTCGACAGCGAGTTGACCGTGCTCGACACTGAAGTCAACCCGGTTGACAGCGAGGTCACGCCCGTGGAAACCGAAGTCGAAAGAGAGTCGACGCCCGTAGACAGGGAGTTCACGCTCGTCGACACTGAATCGACAGTTGTAGACAGTGAGGTTACCGCGGTCGACGCCGAGGTGGACAGCGAGCCTACAGTGGTCGAAGCAGACGTCGACAAGGAATCGATACTTGTCGATAACGAGGTAGTCGTGGTCGAAACGGAGGTCGACAAGGAGGCTACGCTCGACGAAGCCGAGGTCGAGAGCGAGTCGAGGCCCGTTGAAGCAGACGTCGAAAGCGAATACAACTGACTACCGTTGATGGCGTCCGTGCTTGAGTTTGTTACATCGCCTTTGGCGACGTTGGTCAGCTTTACTTCGGAAGGCGCGGCGACACCGCCCAGCGTGACGGAGTCATGGCTTGCGTTGTCGTACTGAACCGAGTTCGCGAGACCCGTCGACAGCGATCCTACGGCAGTCGATGTCGAACTTGACAACGTGTTGAGACCGGTGGACAGCGAACCGACGTTTGTCGACAGTGAGTCGACGGTAGTCGACACCGAGGTCAACCCGGTCGACAGCGAGTTCATCCCCGTGGAAACCGAGGTCGAGAGCGAGTCGACACCCGTGGATAGGGAAGTCACGCTCGTGGATACCGAATCGACGGTCGTGGACAGTGAAGTCACCGCCGTCGATGAAGAGGTAGACAGCGAGTTCAAAGTACTTGAAGTCGACGTCGATAACGAGTCCACGCTCGTCGACAAGGAAGTGGCCGTCGTCGAAACCGTCGTGGATAACGAATTGAGACCAGTGGAAACCGAATCTACGGTGGTGGAAAGGGAAGCAACCGTTGTCGACACCGAACTGACTGTCGTCGATAAAGAGCCGACCTGCGTGTTCAGCCCGTTGATCGCTCCGCCTACGTCATGATAGGTCGTTCCGGCTACAGGATAAGACGGTGGAGAGATACTTGCGCCGCTCACGGACGCGCCGCCGCCCAAACTAGACGCGGTCGTCGAAAGAGCCAGATATAACTGAGCACCGGTCACGCCATCATGACTTCCTGCTGTCAGTCCCCCCGGCGCCATGTTCTGAATTTTGTTGTTGCCCATGTCGAACGTGGTACCGGTACTGATCGAGAAGGTCGATGCAGTGACCGAGATATTGCCGGGAGTCATTGTCATGAGGGTCCCGCCCCCGGCTCCCATTACAAGTGTATTGGAATCGACAGCGACGGCGTAAGCGCCCATTCCCCCGCTTGCTGAATAGGCAACCAGACCCGCTCCAGGGTGATTGGTGCCATCACAAGCCACGGAAGACGTTTGCACGACGTTCCCTGCGCCTTGGTCACTCAGGCAACTGGCCGGCGTGTATCCGTCCGATAACACACCGACGGAATACCCACTCCCCGCCTGCGCGCTGCCCGCAGCGAGTGCGAACACCGCCAACACTGCTGCGTTTGTTCGGCCACGCTTGCTTTTGGTCCGCGCATTTTCCGCTGCGGCAACCCAGCTTTCCGATGCCTGACTCCAAACCACGCGATACGTCTTATTCATCAAAACCTTCTTCGAGTTCAAGTTGAAATTCTTTTTCTTCGTGATTTCCGACACGGACTGATGTGCTCGTAATGAGCAACACGGCGCTTGACCAAACGCGACATAGACCGCTTGGCTCGGGGCCATCGGATAAACATGAAGAAGCAATAATCGTCAGAGCTTCGATTATTTAGGTTTCCAAAACCTAATCACGCATGTCAGAGTGTCGCCAGGACATGGAGCCTCTGACATTCCTCAATCGCGCGGCAAGAAGTCTCTATCCACGCTTGGATTTTTGTCTTATCGAAGCGTTTTTTCCATTCAGAAAGTCTTAAAAATGCATCGAATATCTGAACGTGCCGAACGATGTATTTGCCGAAAATCAGCGATGTATAAATACGAAGAAGATCTAGCTGGCGATATGGCCATTCAATTGCCATTAGGCAGTTAAAAGATGAGTCAGCAGGAAATTAAACAGAACTTGCGTATTGGAAAGCGTTACCAGTATGCGAAGACACGCGGTAACCGATGCTGCATGCGCATGCGTCACACATAAGCGACAACATCGCCTATCAACTTTCGATGAATAAGCGAGACAAAAAAAGCGCGTCGCGATTTCTCGTCGACGCGCCTTTTCAAGCAATTGAAACTTTAAAGAGACAACAACTGCCGCGCCTCCTTCGCGCTCGCCACCGGCCGGCCATACTCCGCGCACAGCGACGCCACGCGACTCACCAGTTGCGCATTGCTCTTGGCGAGCGTGTCTTTGTCCCAACGCACGTTGTCCTCCAGACCCGTGCGGCAGTGGCCGCCGAGTTCCAGCGTCCAGTGATTCACTTCGAGTTGATGCCGGCCGATTCCCGCAGCCGTCCATGTCGCGTCGGGCAAGAGTTTGCCCAACTGCTCCACTTCGAACTCGAGGATTTCGCGACGCGCCGGTAATGCATTCTTTACACCAAGTACGAACTGCACGTGAACCGGCGACTTGAGCAAACCTTGGTTGACGAGGTCATAAGTGCTGTAGAGCATCGCCAGATCGAAGATCTCGATCTCGGGCTTTACGTCGTGGTCGAGCATGGTTTGCGCGAGCGAACGCACGAAGTCTGGCGGATTTTCGTACACGATGGTCGGGAAATTCACCGAACCCGTCGCCAACGAAGCCATGTCGGGTTTCAGATCGAGCATCGCCCCACGCTGCTCGAAAGATCGGCCGCGTCCACCTGTCGAAAACTGAATGATGATGTCCGGACAGTGTTTGCGGATGCCGTCCTGCAATTCTTCGAAGCGGTGACGATCCGAGCTCGATTTCTCGTCTTCATCGCGTACGTGCAGATGAACCAGCGTCGCACCGGCTTCATAGGCTTCGTGCGTGCTTTCGATCTGCTCGGGAATCGTGGTTGGCACAGCGGGATTATCTTTTTTCTTCGGTACCGAGCCCGTGATGGCGACCGAGATGATGCAAGGATCAGTTGTAGGCGATTGCGTCACGTTCGTGCTCCTGTGAGGCGCCGATCTAGTCGCCGGCGGTTCGGTTAATTTTAACTAACTAGTACGTTTAATATGTTGCTGGATCGTACGAACCGTTGCAAGCCGCGCAAACCCTTATTCTTATGGACCCAATCGATCTCACGTTCGTGCTTTTTCTGACTCCGACAGTGGAGCGATTGTCGCTTCTGGGCCTGCGAGCGGCTTGCCGAAACACCAGTCGGTAATCGCCGGCCATCAATCGCGCGAAACAGGTGGGCCCGGTCTTGCGTTTTTTGCCTGATCGATTGGTAACTGTCGCATTCGCAGATGGCGACACCCCTTACCGAGCCAATTGCGTGCCAGCGCCCCGGCAATCACACGCCTTGCCGCGGTGAGCCGCGTGTTCATAGTGAGCGCTCCTTCGAGGTCATTTGTTTCCGGCAAAATGCCGTCAGTTCACGATAGGTCGCGTATTCGCCCCGACCTCGAGAATGCCAAGACAACGGCAAAAAAATCCGATAGCCGCCTCCGCCAGTAGACGCCCTGACGCTTACATACAGTATAGAAGGCGGTATTTGCTAGCTGTCGATGTGACGTTGCCTTTTGTATGCCGCGACGCCGCATATGGCATGCAAAATCGCATATGGCGCTCTCGCTTGGAATTTGCGAATTGTGTGTCACACAGTGCGAGACTGCAAAAAACGTCTAGTGCGGCTAATCAGTGCCGGTGCATAACCGCGCGCAGTGAATTTGCCCGTGACCTTCAAACGGTCGGTTCAATGCGTATGCTGCATTCAATCGACCAAATGCAGAATGCAAATTGACGCGGCGCACGAGCGGCTCAAGGGAACCAAACGCCACCAAAGCACTTGGCACAGACGAAGTGCAACCGCCCATTGGCATTCAAAATCCAATGCGCCTATCGAACGATGACGACAGGCGGGCGATAAACCGGCGGCGCATAGACCACGCGCGCGGCCGGCGTCACGACATAGGTCGGCGCGGGCGCCGCCACTACGACCGTACGCGGCGGCGGCACTGCGACGGGCGTCACAACCACCGCATGCCCTGGCACGTAATAAGTCGGAGCAGGCGGAGGCGCGTAGTAATAAACCGGGCGCGGCGGTGGCGCGTAAATCACCGCGGGCGCAGCATACGAAACGACGACTGAAGTTCCTGCCCATGCGCTCCCTGCGCAAGTGAGGGCAAGGGCGGCAAGAGCGGAGATACTGAGCAGACGAACTTTCATGGCGATGTCCTTGAGTCTTGAGAGGAAGGCGGCGACCAGCAATGCCGGACAGCAGAACGATATCGAACGACCGCGAAAAACGTGAGCGCAAACATGTTTCACTGGATGTCGAGAAAGACTTGCCGGGCGATGCATGACACATGGCGACATGATTCGTCGTTTCCCCGAGATTGCCTTCGCTACGCGGCTCAATAAAAATGTCGTCACTGTCTGGCTGCATCGAATTTACGGAGAACCGACATGCAAAAGATTCCACGAGCGTGCGTGGCCGGCATTCTCGGCTTCACAATCGCCACGGCGGTCTTCGCACAAACCGCCACGCAGCCAATGGGCGCAAGTCCGCATATCGAGCAGGTCATGCACGGTCTGCAGACGCGCTTCGCAAGCGCCAACACCACGCACGACGGCAAGCTCACGCGCGCGCAAGCATCGTCCAGCATGCCGATGGTGGCTCGACATTTCGACGAAATCGACACGCAAAAAGCCGGCTACGTGACGCTTCCGCAGATCGAAGCCTTCATGCATCAGCATGCCGCGCAACGCTAACGGAGATGGCCGATGGAAGCACTTCCGAAAATCATCGTGCTCGACGACGAAGCCGAACTGCGCAACATGCTGCAACGTTTCCTCACATCGCAAGGCTTCGAGGTGCGGGTCGTGGAAAACGGCAAGCGGCTCGACCGCTATCTGCAACGCGAACCATACGACCTGCTCGTGCTCGACTGGATGATGGAGCCGGAAGACGGCCTTTCGATATGCCGGCGTCTGCGCACCGAAGGACACACGCTGCCCATTCTCATGCTGACGGCCAAGGGCGATCCGGTGGACAAGGTCGTCGGCCTGGAGACAGGCGCCGACGACTATCTCGCCAAGCCCTTCCTGCCGCAGGAACTGGTGGCGCGCGTGCGAGCGCTGCTGCGCCGTCAGAAGATTGCAGCGGGCGATCCCACGCTCACCTCGCAAGTGCTGCGTTTCGGCGAGTTTCGGCTCGATCTCGGCAAGCAGCAGATTACGCGCAGCGGTAATGCATTCGAAATGCATTCCGCGCAGATGCAGTTATTGCATGCACTAGGATCGTCACCGAACCGTGCCGTGAGTCGTGACAACCTCATCGCCCGCACGCGCGGACGCGATCACGATGCACTCGATCGCAGCATCGATGTCCAGGTGCTGCGTTTGCGCCAGCTCATCGAGGAAGATCCGGGCAAGCCGCGTTTCATCAAGACGGTATGGGGCGTCGGCTATATGTTGCTTGCGGACGTGGAAACGTGAGCCTCGCGCCGCGGTCCCTTTTTGCACGCAATATTCTTTTGCTCGTGGCGCTGGTGGCGGTGAGTCAGGTATGCGCGCTCGCCGTGCTGCTCCATTTCATTCAGACGCCGCGCATCGAACGGGCGGCGACCACATTCGCGGCCTACATCGAGACGCTCGATACCCTTCTGAAAGCAAGCCCGCCGCAAGCATCGAATTCCATCGCCGCTCATCTCGAAGTGCGCGCCGCCCTGCCCGAGGACGCGCGCGAGACGCCCGAAGAGTCGCGCTTGCGCTTCTATCGCACGTATCAGCGTCAGACTTTCATCGATAGTTTGCGAGCGCATCTGCCGCCAGACATGCTAGTGCGCTGGGAAAGCGGCGCGACGGCGGCGGATGGCCAGCAGCGCCTCTGGATACGTGCGCATCTGTCCGGCGAGCCACGCTGGGTCGCCCTGCCCGTGCCGGAAGCCGCGCACGACGACGGCCTCGCCACGGCCCTGCTGCTATCGCTCGGCCTTGGGGCGCTCGCAATCGCGACCGCGTATTTGATCCAGCGGCATTTGAATCGCCCGCTCGAACACCTCGCCGATGCCGCGCGGCGCCTCTCTGCCGGCGATGAACCCGGCGTCTTGCCGATAGACGGCCCCACCGAGATTGCCCAGGTTAGTCGCGCGTTCAACCAAATGAGCGCTGCCCTGAGCGAAGCGGACGCCACGCGAGCACTGATGCTCGCTGGTATTTCGCATGACATCCGCACCCCGATGACGAAGCTGCGCCTTGCGATGGCAATGTCCTCGGCGAGTGCGGCGGACGCTCACTTCACGGCATCGGCGGAAGGTTATCTGGATCGGATCGACAGCATCCTCCAGCAGTTCATGGACTATGCAGGGAGCGGTGCCAAGGAAGCGCCGGTCGTGGGAGACATAAACGCATTGATCTCGAATCTGGCAGCGGATTTTGCGGGCCTTGGCCACGAGTTCGCGCTTACGCTCGGGCCCATAGAGCCGTTCGCCTTCCGTCCCATCGGCATGATGCGCGTACTGATGAATCTGATGCAGAACGCCATACTCTATGGCGTCGTCGGACTCGAAGTGCGTAGCTGGACCGATACGCGATTGCATGCTGCATGCATTGTGATCGCGGATCGCGGCAAGGGGCTTGGCGGTCAGGACCCGGAAGCGCTCAAACAGCCGTTCAAGCGCGGCGGCGGCGAGGCGCAGCCAAAAGGCACGGGATTGGGTCTGGCGATCGTAGAGCGCATCGCTCGGCAGCACGGCGGAACGCTAGTTTTGCGGGCACGCCATGGTGGTGGCGCTGAGGCGTGCATTGTCTTGCCGCTTGGTATTTAAAATTCATGCGCGGCTTAACAGTATTTTGCATTCGTTCTCCGGTGAGCCCATACTGTTGTCGTAAGATGAAACGGTCGCGCAGCAGGACGAAATATCAAACTGCCTGCGGGTGCCTATGGCTCGCGCCTACATCCCTTGAATCAAAATCGTCAGCCGGTTGTCATCGACGCTCCAACTTGAAGACGCTATCAATCTGAATAGATGGACCGCGCATATCGTCGACCGAATACCCATAGCGAATCTGAGTTGCTGCAGTGCAATGAGCGTGTTCGGCGTGTAGGTCCGGTGTGGGGCACGCAGGCATGCTGTTGAGGCGCGGGCTGACGAGGTAGTGCATTCATCGACAACGCAAAAGTACCGGCATGCCTCCGAAGCGCCAGATTGGCGTACTAAGCTTCACCTCGTGCAGGAGCTGAGGTCGGCATCGCACTTGCTTCAAGTTGATCGCGTTGTTGTGCGCCGCAGCACTCATGGCGTGGAGCCATCACAGCACCGACCGATTTGGATTTCTTTCGGCTTATCGAACCGATCGCCAGTATCGCGCTCGAACCAGACATTGCGCCTAAACCCGCGAGTGTCTAAGTGCATACCGAATACAAAAATAACTAAAGACACGTATTACAGCGTGGCGCGCGACGCCACCGTTCAAATCGAAGACGCTCATGGCCAGCGCGAATAAGCGCTCGAGCGTCCCGTCCGCCAAATCGATGTAATGGAGGAAGTCATGCGTATCACCGTCAAGCTGGATGGATTCGAAGGCGCGCAATCGGCCGCCTACGCCATTTTGTGGCTCGACAGAGAATCCAGCCGCTGGTCACGCGAAGGTCACCAATCGATGGACGTGCCCGATTGGGGCGGTCTAATCAAAGGCGCGGGCGACACCGTGATCTGCGGGCAGGATGCGCCGCAACCGATCTGCGTGCTCGAACAACTCGATTTCGACGTACCGGGCGGTCCGCCCGAAGGGCTCGCCGGACGCGCGCTCTGGTACACCGATCAATCCGGCGCACAGAGCGAGGGACGCTGGCATGTGCAATGTATCGACCGCGCGCAGATCAAGGCGGAGCACGGCGTATTCGCTGGTGAGGAGGTCAACTGGACCGCGCTCTGAAGCGGGCAGGCACGACATCTCGAAGATAATGGGTGGCCGTTCGGTAGCGGCATGAGCGGCCTGACGAAGATTGTCGTGCAAAAGCGCAATCGCTATCGCGCGGTAATTGGAAAACTGCGTGGCGGTCGAAACACCATGCCCGTGCCGCGCCGGCCAACGAAACGAAGACCACGCGGACCGTCGTAACGCCCCCTCGCCTCCGATCCTGGCCGCCAGTCGCGCGGCCTGTCAACTGTCGCTCTATTGCGTGCTCGCTGCGACGCGACGCGCCTTGATTTGCATTAAGCATCCCGACAGTTGGTCGATTGAATGCAATCGCTCTGGTGTTTTCCCTTGCCCCATTTAGCACGGTTAAATTGGTAGTATCAGGGGCCGGGCCGCGCGTCGAGAAGACGTGGCACACGGCGCACGTTGCCGCGCGATCGAATGGCTCCATGCATGAGAACGCGCTCCACCGAACGACCTGGGAGGCAAGATGAATCAGAAATTCAGCGATCCGTTCAGCCAGTTTGCCGCCATGTTTCAGCAGTATCAGCTTCCCGGTTTCGATGTCACCGCGATCATGGAATCGCGACGCAAAGACGTCGAGGCGCTCGCGGCCACCAATCGCGTTGCGTTCGGCGGCATCGAGGCCTTGCGCGACAAGCAACTTGAAATCTTGCGGCGCACGCTGGGCGATCTAGAGGATATCGCCAAGCAAATGGCATCGTCGGCCGCGAAACCGCCGTTCAACGCGAACGAAGTCGTGCAACGGGCATTGCACAATGCGCTCGCCGATATGCAGGACATCGCCCGCACCACGCAGCAGACGCAGGCCGAAGCGTATGCGCTCGTCACGAAGCGCATGGAGGATGCGTTGCAGGAACTGAAGGCGTCGGTCAACAAACCACAAGCTTGATCGCGCGAGATCAGCTAACGGTCCGGTGAGCCGTCGCTTACGTGGCGACGCTCACTTCTTCGCCTGCGTCGTGATCTGGAACATGTCCACGACGACTTTATCGCGTCCGTATTTGCCGGTGAGCGCCGTAAGACGCTTGTCGAGTGCGCGCAGATATTCGCTCTTCGCTTCACTGTCCGGGCGGATGTCATCGAAGAGCGGCGCGGGCGTCACGGTCAATACGATCATCTCCGAGCCGAACGGCTTGCCGACGACCCAATCGCCCATCGAGCCGAGTGTGGCCGCGTAGTTTGCAGGCGCCTGGTTGTCGCGGGATCTTTCGGTCGGCAGCAAATGCACCACGCTGCCGTCGAGCATGAAGTAATCGACTGTGACGTAGGACTCGAACGCGGGCGTCATCAGATCGACGATCAGCGGATCGCCTTCGGTCAGGCGCAACTGGTTCGACCGCGTATGGACCGATGCCGGATGTCCCAACTGCCGGTTCGCCGTCCAGTAAGGCGCGAAGACTTTGAGCAGATCGCATTTGTCGTCGACGACTTGCTGCACGCCGAAGTTGGTGGTCTTCACGCCGGGCACGCGTCCAAGCGTGTCCTTCAAACGCGCGAGCCCGTATTTCTCCGATATGAAACCCTGCACATCGACCGTCTGACCGTGAACCGATGCCACGAGCGCCGAACACGGCGCGCTCGCCAGCACCGGCGTGACTGCGGCCATCGTAAGCTGCGGTGCGGCGGCGACGGGAACGGCAGGCGTGATCGCGACCACCGACGCGCTCGCTTGGGGTTCGGCGATCGACGGTCTTACTGGTTCGACCGGACTTGCGCTCGCGTTCGAGGGTGGCGCTTGTTCGCTGTTTTTTGACCGCTCGAAGAAGTAATAGCTCGCGCCCGCAGCAATGATCGCCGCAACTGCTACGGCTCCGATCGCAATCCTGGGGCCGCCTTCGCGCTTCGGTTTATTGCTTGCGGGCGCAGCGGCAGGCGGTTCGCTAAGCTCATCCAGGAACTGCGTGACGCTCGGCGTTCGCGCCTCGCGTTCGAACGCCAGCGCGCCCTTGAGCGCCTTCCACTGCTTGTTGCCCAGATTCTCGGGCCGCTGCGGCTTCATATTGGCGCTCTTTGCCTGCAGCGCGGGAACGCGCTCGAACGGATGCTTCCCCGCCAGCAATTCGTACGCTATACAGCCAAGCGCGTAGATATCGTCACGCGGATCGGGCTCGCGATGCTCGAGCATCTCCGGACTTGCATAGGCAGGCGTGAGCGCGCCCAGGCTGCCGGGATCGAAGACCGTGGCCTCGCTTTCGTCCTCGGGGCGCGTGATTGCACGCGAAATGCCAAAGTCGATCACCTTCACTTCCGCCGTATCGGTGAGAAAAACGTTCGGCGGCTTGAAATCGCAATGGACGAAGCCTCGCTCGTGCGCGTATGCGAGCGCGTTCGCCATGCCCTTGAAGATCGGAAACATTTCGGCAAACGGCAGACCCTTGAAATTCGGGTTCCGAAGCATTCTTGAAAGCGGCTGGCCGGAAAGATATTCCATCGTCAGATAGACGATCGAGCCATCGCGATCGAAATCGTACACGGTCACGATGTTGCGATGCGCGAGTTGCTGCGCCTTGCGCGCCTCGCGCTGCAGTGCGATCAGCGATTTCGGGTTGCCGCGAAATTGAAGATTGAGAACCTTGATCGCCACGTACGGCCGTCGATCCGACGCTTCCAGCTTGCGCAAGTCGAGCGCTTTGTAGACCGTTCCCATCCCGCCGATGCCGAGACATTCCTCCAGCACGAAGCGATTGTTCAGCGTGTCGCCGACACCCTTGACCTGAACGACTTCCGTGAGCACCTGCGTGGCGTGGCCGGACGTCGATGCGCTCGCGTCGCCCGATGCGCGCGGCGGCAAAGGCGCCGGGAAACCCGGCGTGGTCTGCATGCGTGTCTCGTCGCGGCCGGGCGCGAAGCCGGTGCCGAACTCTGTTTCGGGATGAGCGAGCGCCACATGTTCGATGCGGCGTCGAATGGCAACGTAGATATCGGGTGGCAGAGGCCGAGCCGCGTGCTCCTCGTCGAGGATCTCCATGAGCCGTTT
Source organism: Caballeronia sp. GAWG1-1 (assembly GCF_023631465.1). Taxonomy (NCBI): domain Bacteria; kingdom Pseudomonadati; phylum Pseudomonadota; class Betaproteobacteria; order Burkholderiales; family Burkholderiaceae; genus Caballeronia; species Caballeronia sp. GAWG1-1. Next base: position 289,704 of record NZ_JALQDB010000028.1, on the reverse strand, counting down.
GGCCGGAGTTCGTTCGATGGCGAGCGCGCCATCGACCCCGGCAAAGAACTCGTCGCGCGACCCGCCGTCGCCCCGATATGTACGAATCGCCTGCGCAAAGCTTGTCATCTGTGCGACGCGACGCGGCTCCAAATCGACCGACAATTCACTTGTCGTAACAAATACCCAGTAATCGCTTGATACTAGCCTCCGCATGCGCCTTACGCAAATGGCGTTTTCGATGATGCGCGGCATCGCGCACATGTCGTTCGGATACCGACATGTTTGGTTCGGGTGTTGGTTCGGTTAAGTCAGGTACGGGCTTTTGCGTCTTATTGCGCGCGGTTGGCCAAGCGGCTCGTCGCCGCGTAAAGCACGTCACACATGGGGTCCGTCGATTCGTTCATGCCAAGGCGTTCGACTGGCATACCTGATGCATGACATGACCGGAAAGGCTACGACGTTGCACTCTCGATCAGGCATGGTGCATTCAGTGAATCACGCATGCATCATACAAACGGCCAAGGGTGACACCCCTCCGCCGTCTTGCCGCTTGGCACATCCGGTCAGAATGAAACGGTCGCGGCGGCACGAGTAGCCTTGCGTGGCAGCGTCAGACGAAATGCATATACTTAATGCGTTCTGCGTTGGTCGAATGTGCATGCTGCATGCAAGGTAAGTTCGACGCGCCGCATCTGACCGGGATCGGCGCGGCTTCAGGCTTCTCACTTTTTTGGAGGACACAGTCATGGCCATCGTCAAAATCAAGGATCTCGCGGACAGCATCGAGTTGGACCGTCAGGCAATGACCGCGATCACGGGCGGCGCACGCAGCGGTGCCCGTCCGCTCTTTCGTATCAGGCCGAAAGCGAAAGCGAATCGCGTGGTCGATTATCCAGGCGTGCCGGTGAACGATGTGCCCGCTGAAAAGCCTGGGCCATTCACGACCCAGATCGTGTCGAAGAAGTAGCGTTTGAGGACATAGCGCTTACGTCCGTCGATGTTCGCGGGGTGAACGATTAGCGTGCTGCTTATGCATTGAAGCAAGCAGCAACGCGAGGCACGGTGGTCGTAATACAAAATGCCACCGCGCTGCATCTTGCATGCAAAACGCCAACGAGCGGTGCGTCAACTACGCACCGTCATCCCAATCGTGCCCATTCCGCCCGTCAATGGCGTACCGATCGACCGCCCGCTCCGCTTCACAAGCGCAAGCCTGATACGTTCGCGTGTATCGCCATCGAAATCGCCGAGATATCGCGTCTTACCGGCCACGACCGCCCCAACCGGCAAGCCATCCAGAAACAACACGCGATTGCCCGCAATCGCCGGCACCTTCTCGCCCGGCAGCAACGTGCCCACGAGGTTCAGCGGATCGACCGCGCCAAGCGCGACGAGCGCGCCCTCTTTCGCCCGCCTGCGGACGTCACGCAACAGCGGCACCGCATCAGGCAATGCAAACTGCTCACCCGCGAGGCCTGCAACAAAGCGCCCGCCGCGAATCTCGCCACGCGCTTCGAGCCGATGATAGACACGCAGCAAATCGCGCCACGGCGGCAGCCACTGCGCTTCGCGTTCGAGCAGTCGCCAGAACACGACACCATACCGGCGCAACAGCGCAAGCGCGACGTGCTCGATGTCCGCATCATCGTTGGAATTGGCTCGACGCAAAAGCGCCCAGCGGCCCGCATCGTCCATCCCGCCGATGAAAAGCCCGCCGCGCCGCTGCCGCCGCGCGAACACATTGCGCTTGGCGGCCGGCGCCAGAAGCGCGCGCAAGCCCGCGAAACTGTCCGCGTTGACGAGGCCCAGCGCGACTAGTTCGCCGAGCCCATCTTCGAGTTCCGTGCGCAGGAGCCGTACATCGGCGAGAAGTTCGTCGAAGAACATCGCGCCGTGCGTGCTCAGGGCCTCGAACACGCGTTGCGCGCGCGACGACAACTGCGGCGCTTCGTCGGGGCGCATCAGCGTATTCCATGCCCCCAGATGGCGACGCGGCAGCAGCACGATCGGCGTGCCGCGCACCGGGCCACCCGTCGCGCGCCCACGGCCGGCCGGACGCGTCCATACGATCTTGCCCGCACGGCAAGCCTCGTCGAGCCACATGCCCGAGTAATCGGCGATGCGCGCCGGCAGGATGTCATCCTCCCACGCCACGGCGGGCGCCTCGAAACCTTCGAGCTGTTCGAGCACGCCGAGAAGCGCATCGCGGCCTTCGCCGTGAGAATCCGGCGCGACGCGTTGCCATTCGAACAGGAAACGCATGAAATCCTGCCGCTCCACGGGTTCGATTTCGCGACGCAAACGCCGCACCGTGTAGCGATGAATCCGCGCCAGCAGATGCCGCTCGCACCATTCCTCGTCTTTAGCCGTGGGCGTGAAGCGGCCACGCATCACATAGCCTTCGGCTTCCAGACGCGTCAACGCCGAAGCCACGCTCGACGCAGGCAACGCAAGCGGACGCGCAATTTCCGGCACCGTCAGCGGACCGAATCCCGAAAGCCGCGCGCGGACGATCTCGACGAGCGCGTCGTCTTCAGTCCAGGCATGGTCGAATCCGGGCGGCGGCTGCAGTGCGGGATGCATCGGCGCATGCGTATAGACCGCGCGCAGGCAGGCAAGCCGCTCCACGGCGATCCACAGCGCGTCGTGCTCCGCAATCTGCAAGCGCGTCGCACGCCCGGCGCGTGCGAGCGCGTCGAGCCACGCTGGCCAGCCGTCGCAACGCGCCGCCTCGCCATGCGCGATGCACGCGAGACCGGTCAGCGCTTCGTGCATCTCATCGGCGCTCGTCACCGCGGGCCAGGCTTCCGCGCGCACGCTTTCGATAGCGTCGGCATCGAGCGCGCCGAGATCATCGGTCGATTGCGGATCGGTCCAGCGGCGCGCCAAGACAGCCTGCGTGCGGCGCTCTTCGAGCGGGGCGTCGTCGAGAAAAGCATACGGCCGCGCCGACAAAATCTCGGCGGCAAGCGGCGACGGCGCGGGCAACTCGCGCGTGACGAGCCGCACATCGCCCGTTTCGATACGACGCAAAATTGCAAGCCAAGTCTCGCTGTCCATCGCTTCGTGCAGACAGTCGTCGAGAGTCTGCTCGACCAGCGGATGCCGCGGAACCTCACGCTCGCCCGCGATGTTTTCCGCGCACGCGACCTGATCCGGGAAAACGGCGGCGAGCAAGTCCTCGCTTCGCATGCGCTGCAACTGCGGTGCGACTTTGCGGCCGCCCGAATAGCGCGGCAAGGCGAGCGCGTTGGTCGCGTTCCAGCGCCAGCGCACGCCGAAAAGCGGTGCGTCGAGCAACGCCTGGATCAGCACATGTTCCGCGCTTGCCGATTTCAGATAACGCCAGACTTCATCGAGTGCGAAGCTGTGGCTGCCCGTGAGCGACAGGACGATGGCATCTTCCGTCGCCGCCGCCTGCAGTTCGAAATTGAAGGTGCGGCAGAAACGCTTGCGCAACGCGAGACCCCACGCGCGATTGACGCGGCTGCCGAACGGCGCGTGAATCACGAGTTGCATGCCGCCGGACTCGTCGAAGAAACGCTCCATGACGAGCGTGTCCTGGGTTGGAAGCACGGTCAGCGCGGCGCGTGCGCGTGCGAGATATTCGACGATCTGACGCGCGGCATCGGCGCCGATGCCTTTGGTTTGATCGGCGAGCCATGCGATGGTGGGAGCTAGCGAGTCGCTAAGTGCGTCTTTCGCGCTGTCGGCGTTGCGGGCGTCCTTCGCCGCGTTCGCCGCGTACGCGTCAATGGCGCCATGCGCGAGGCTTAAATCCTTCGCGCCCTTGGCCCCGACACCCGCCAACCGCGCATCCACCCCCGCCCGCAACCGCGCGATCGCGAAGGAAAGCTCACTGCTGCGCCCCGGCGCCTCTCCAAGCCAGAACGGAATGTTCGGCGGCTGACCATTCGCGTTCTCCACTCGCACCCGGCCACCTTCGATCCGCATGATCCTGTACGACGTATTACCCAACTGAAAGATGTCTCCAGCCAGACTCTCGACCGCGAAGTCCTCGTTCACCGTGCCGATCTGCAAGCCCTGCGGCTCCAGCAGCACGGCGAAGTCGGCGTTGTCGGGAATCGCGCCGCCGGAAGTCACGGCCGTCAGCTTGCCGCCGCGCCGTCCGCGCAACGTGCGGCTCACCGCATCCCGATGAACATACGACGCGCGCACGCCCTGCCGCCCCGTATAGCCTTCGGCGAGCGTGCGCACCACTTCGTCGAAGCGGGCGCGCTCGAGCGTTGCGTACGGATACGCCCGCCCGATCAGCTCGAACAATTCATCCTCGCCCCATTCGCGACAGGCGACCTCCGCCGTGATCTGCTGTGCGAGCACGTCGAGCGGCGCGCGCGGAATGGAAAGCGCGTCGAGTTCGCCACGCCTTACGCAATCGAGCAAGGCCGCGCACTCGATCAGGTCGTCGCGCGAAGTCGGAAAGAGCCGCCCTTTCGGCACGCCGCCGACGTGATGCCCCGAGCGCCCGACGCGCTGCAAGAATGCGCCGATCGATCCTGGCGAGCCGAGTTGGCAGACGAGATCGACATCGCCGATATCGATACCCAATTCCAGCGATGCCGTCGCGATCAACACACGCAATTCGCCGCGCTTCAGGCGCTGTTCGGCGGAAAGCCGCTGCTCGCGCGCAAGGCTACCGTGATGCGCCGCGACCGCGTCCCGGCCAAGGCGCTCGGTCAGATGCCGCGCCGCGCGCTCGGCCATGCGCCGCGTATTGACGAACACGAGCGTCGTGCGATGCATGCCGGAAAGCTCGGCCAGCCGGTCATAGACGCGCTCCCACATGTCGTTCGACATGATCGCTTCGAGCGGCATCGGCGGCATTTCGAGGGCGAGATCGCGGGCACGGACGTGACCGACATCCACGATCTCGCACGGCTTTCCGACGCCCGCGAGAAACTTCGCGACGAGCTCGATCGGCTTTTGCGTCGCCGACAAACCGACGCGCACCGGCCGCGCCGCGCCGCGCGCCTCGCACAACGCATCCAGCCGTTCGAGGCTCAGACTCAGGTGCGAGCCGCGCTTGCTGCCCGCCACGGCATGGATTTCATCGACGATCACCGTGCGCGTGGTCGAAAGCATCGCCCGGCCGGAATCGGACGAAAGCAGCACGTAAAGCGATTCAGGCGTCGTCACGAGAATATGCGGCGCGCGCTTTCGCATGGCGCTGCGTTCCTGCTGGGTCGTGTCGCCCGTGCGCACGGCGGCGCGTATCAGCGGCGCGTCGGGGCCAAGCTCGCGCGCAATGCCCGCAAGCGGCTCTTCCAGATTTACGCGAATGTCGTTGGACAAGGCCTTGAGCGGCGACACATACACCACGCGCGTCTCGTCGGGCAGCACTTTGCCGCTTGCCGCGCTTTCCACGCCTTCGCGCACAAATTCGTCGAGCGCGGCGAGAAAGGCCGTCAGCGTCTTGCCCGAGCCAGTTGGCGCAGCCACGAGCGTGGAACGGCGCGCGTGGATGAGCGGCCACGCGCGCGCCTGCGCGGCGGTCGGCGTTTCGAAATGCGCGCGAAACCAGTTGACGACGGCGGGATGAAAGCCCTTCAGGGCGTCGGTGCGGGTCATGCGGTCATTGTATGAGGGGTTTTGAAACTGCGTTTATCAGGCTTTTTCGGACGAATCCCATGCGAGAAAGGTAGGCTGTCACTGATCCTTACGGCTCCGCGTTTCTGGCCATTTCTACGTCTTATGATCGTCATCAGCCTGCTTTTCGACCATGCGCCTGCCGCGCTTGCCAATCATCGGCGTTATGCGCGCGGGCATGGTTATCGGCACATCGAAATTGATATGTCCGAAATCAGCGGCTGCAGCGACGAAACACGCTGGATCATCAAATACGAAACGCTGCTGCATCAGCTTGGCTTGGCGAATGAGGACGAACTCGTCTTGCTGTTGAACGAGAATGCCGCGATTCTCAGGCCGCTCGCTCTGCCGGAACTCATGCAGGGCCGCGACTGGCTTCTAACCTGCATCGAGTCCGATCTGCCGCAACTCGACATGCAAATTTGGCGCAAGACCGAGCACGTCATGCGTGAGTTGTTCGAGATAGTCACGCGATGCCGCAATGGCGTCGTGCTTCCGAAGGAAGAAGCGCTCCTCTTGCAGGCATTTGCGTATTGTCCGTCGCGGTACCGCGTGGGTGATGTCATGGCTGTCGTGCCCGCCTCCACCAACGTCGAGAGCGTCTGGGCGCACTGGTCTGCTTTCTCGGTCAAGATTTGTGACCAGAAGCATCATCGGCGATTCCGCAATGCGCTCCTCGAACATATCAACGACTGCCAGACGCGCGGCCTGCCACTGCTTTCGCTAAACGACACCGGCATTACCGATACATCCGCCGTCAGTATTCGACAGCCGAATCGGTCGGTCGCGATAGTGACGCTATACACGCCGAACATCGCGATTTACGGCCGTATTGCCGAAGCCAATTTCACGCGATACTGCGAACGCCACGGCTATACACTTTACGTGCACCGCGAAATTCCCGCGCATCTGAACGACGGTAAAACTTCGGGCAATTGGCTCAAGGCGGCCTTACTGCGCGAAACCCTCCCGAATCACGAATGGATTTTCTGGGTCGACGCCGACGTGCTCATCAAGGACATGAACCGGCCGCTCGAATCCATCATGCACGACAAGGAAGCGGTGTTTGCACGCGATATCGGCTATTGGCGCTTCAATTCCGGCATCATGGGACTCAAGCGCACGCAACGTAATTACGATTCGCTTCATCGCATACTCGAAGCGTGCAATTGCATCGACGACAAATCCACTGTCTACGCAAATAAGGGCGATCAATATTATTTCAACGCCGAATTTGCCGCGCGCCCCGACTTCGACGCAACGCAGGTAGCTAGCCTTATCGACTTCAACACACCCTGGATTTATCAGCGGCCGACGAGCTTCATGGTGCATTACATCGGCATATGGGAAACCCATAAAGCGCTGCTGATGGACTACGATCTCAGGCAATCCGCCCGCGATTAACCTGCCTCTGCATGCTTGCGGACATCATCTGGCGAACCCAAGTATGATGTTCGCGGCATCGCGTCACACTCCCGCACGGCGCTGCAACTAAAGCGCAACAATAAAGCTCGAACATGGCAAGTACACGCGCCAGGCCGTATCCCGACGCTCGATTTCTCACTTCACCGCAAGGAGATGCAATTGAACGACGACGTCCAAGGCAGGACAGCAACCGAGACGCCTCTTTCCACCGACCTCCTGCGTAAGCTCGACGCATATTGGCGAGCCTGCAATTATCTTTCGGTCGGCATGATTTATTTGCGCGCGAATCCGTTGCTGCGCGAACCCCTCAAGCCCGAACACATCAAACGGCGTTTGCTCGGCCACTGGGGCTCGGACCCGGGGCAATCGTTCGTATGGGTGCATTTAAACCGTCTCATCAAGCGCGACGATCTCAACGTCATGTTCGTCTCGGGCCCTGGACACGGCGCGCCCGCCACGCTTTCCAACTCTTACCTCGAAGGCCATTACTCGGAAATCTATCCCGATCGCAGCGCCGATGAACACGGCATGCAGCGGCTTTTTCGCGCCTTCTCTTCGCCGGGCGGCATCGGCTCGCATTGCACGCCAGAAACACCAGGATCGATTCACGAAGGCGGCGAGCTCGGCTATAGCTTGTCGCATTCGTTCGGCGCAGCCTTCGACAATCCCGATCTGATCGTCGCCACGATGGTCGGCGACGGCGAAGCCGAAACCGGACCGCTCGCCACGTCCTGGCATTCGAACAAGTTCCTCAATCCGATAACCGACGGCGCCGTGCTGCCGGTCTTGCATCTGAACGGCTACAAGATCGCCAATCCGACCATCCTTGCGCGCATTCCCCACGAGGAGCTCGAAGCGCTCTTCAAGGGCTACGGCTACACGCCCTATTTCGTCGAGGGCGACGACCCCGACACCATGCATCAGAAGATGGCGGCGACGCTGGAACATTGCATCGGCGAGATTCGCGCAATTCAAGAGCGTGCGCGCGCGAGCAAGGAAAAGGTGGAGCGTCCGCGCTGGCCGATGATCGTGCTGCGTTCGCCGAAAGGCTGGACCGGTCCGAAAGAAGTGGATGGTCACAAGGTCGAAAATTTCTGGCGCTCGCATCAGGTGCCCGTGGCCGATCCGGCGACCAATCGCAAAAATCTGCAGGTACTCGAAACCTGGATGCGCAGTTACAAGCCCGAGGAGTTGTTCGACGAGAACGGCCGGCTGATCGAGCCGCTGCGCGAGCTCGCGCCGGAAGGCGCGCGCCGCATCAGCGCAAATCCGCATGCAAACGGCGGCGTGTTGCGGCAATCGCTCGATCTACCCGACATTCGTGATTTTGCATTCGAATTCAAAAGCGCGGCCGGGACGTATCAGTCGCCAACGGCCGTGCTCGCCATTTATCTGCGCGAAGTGATCCGTCGCAACATGACGCGCTTCCGTCTATTCGGTCCGGACGAAACCGCGAGCAATAAACTCGACGGCGTCTATGAAGTTTCGGGCAAGCGCTGGCTTGCGGAAACGCTGCCCGAAGATGCAGACGGCGGCTTCCTTTCCGTCGATGGCCGCGTGATGGAGATGCTCTCCGAACACACGCTCGAAGGCTGGTTCGAAGGCTATGTGTTGACCGGTCGCCACGGTCTTTTCGCGACCTACGAAGCCTTCGTGCACGTGATCGACTCCATGTTCAATCAGCACGCAAAGTGGCTCGAAAAAGCAAAGAATGAGATTGCGTGGCGCGCGCCGGTGCCATCGATCAATTTGTTGATCACGTCGCTCGTATGGCGGCAGGACCATAACGGCTTCACGCATCAGGACCCTGGCTTTCTCGATGTCGTCACGAACAAAAGCCCGGGTGTCGTGCGAATTTATCTGCCGCCCGACGCGAATTGCCTGTTGAGCGTCGCGGATCATTGTCTGCGCTCGCACGATTACGTGAACGTGATCGTCGCGGACAAGCAGCCGCATCTACAGTATCTGAACATGGAAGATGCCATCGTGCATTGCGCGAAGGGCATTGGCATCTGGGATTGGGCATCGACGGATAAGGGCCACGAGCCCGACGTGGTGATTGCCAGCGCGGGCGATATCGCGACCATGGAAGCGCTCGCTGCCGTCGAAATTTTGAAGGCGCAATGCCCCGATCTGAAGATACGCTTTGTCAATGTCGTCGATCTTTTCAGGCTGATGCCGGATACGGACCATCCGCATGGTCTTTCCGATCGCGACTTCGACTCCATTTTCACGCGTGATAAACCGGTCATCTTCAACTTCCATTCCTATGCGTCGCTCGTGCACAAACTCACGTACAACCGCACGAATCACGACAATTTGCACGTGCATGGTTACTGCGAGCGCGGCAACATCAACACGCCGTTCGAGCTTGCGATCATCAATGGCGTCGATCGCTTCTCGCTTGCCATCGACGTGATCGACCGCGTCGAACGTATCTCCGATACCGCCGCGCATACGAAGGAATGGCTCAAGAATCAGATCATCGAGAGCGTGCAGTATGCCCATGCGGAAGGTATCGACCGCGACGAGATCCGCGAGTGGACATGGAAGGACTGACACCATGACACAGGGCATTCTCGTGTTGAACAGCGGCTCGTCTTCGCTCAAGTTCGGCGTGTTCATGGCGAACGACGGCGATGAAGAGGCGTGGCTCACGGGCAGCGCGAAGGGCATCGGCCGCGACAACGGTTCCTTGACGATGCGTTCTTCCGACAAGCAGATCGATGTCGCGCAGGACCATCTGATGGAGTCGCAGTACGACGCGTTGCAGCGTGTCGCCGATGCCCTGCGCGAGCATATGCGCGAACCGCTTGCAGCGGTCGGGCATCGCGTGGTGCATGGTGGACCGGATGTGCGGGAGCATCGCGAGATTACTGCCGCGCTCAAGGACACGTTGCGCGACGCCGTGCCGTTTGCGCCGCTGCATCTGCCGCAATCGCTTGCCCTCATCGACGAAGCGCAGGGCATCTTCACTGGCATACGGCATTTTGCATGCTTCGATACGGTATTCCATCGCACGATGCCGGAGCGCGCGACGCGTTATGCGTTACCGCGAGAGTTTGCCGAGCGTGGTGTCATGCATTATGGATTCCACGGGCTGTCGTATGAATCCATCGTCAACGCGCTTGGCGCGAAGCTGAAGCCGCGCACGGTCATCGCGCATCTTGGCAGCGGCGCAAGCCTGTGCGCGTTGCAGAATGGCCATTCAATCGATACGTCGATGGGGATGACGCCCACCGGCGGCATTCCGATGGCGACGCGCAGCGGCGACCTCGATCCCGGTGTGCTGATTCATCTCTTGCGCCAGGAGTCGCTCGACGCGGATGCGCTGGAGACGCTCGTGAATCGGCAAAGCGGTCTCAAAGCGTTATCGGAATCGGACGACGATATGCAAACGCTGATCGAACGCCGCGATCACGGCGATGCGAACGCAACGCTTGCCATCGACGTGTTTTGCACGGCGATACGGAAGACTATCGGCGGGTATGCGGCTTTGCTCGGCGGGCTGGATGAGATCGTGTTCAGCGGAGGAATTGGCGAGCATAGCGAGGCGGTTCGTGCGCAGGTTCTCGATGGGCTTTCGTTTCTTGGGGCTTCGCATCGGGTGGTGGAGACCGAGGAGGAACGGCAGATTGCAAGGCATTGTCGGCGGTTGCTTGATGCGTGACTGGTTGCATTTTGCATGCAGTGTGCCGTCGGATGGTCGGCGGCATTTTGCATGCAGAGTGCAACGGACAAGACGTAGATCTTTACGTTGCGTGCACTCGTACAAGCAACGCAACGCGCTAACCACGATCCTATTGCACGCCGAGTTTCTTTGACTTTTGCATGCAAAAGGCTGCACAACGTGAAAGCACCAAGCGTGAAGAACGGCCACGTGTCGACAAATCCCATTCTGCATTCAACGTACCGAATGCAGCATGCAATAGGCAAAGCGCCCGGTGAACAACCATCGCCGGGCGCTTCTTCAACCTTCCTCGGACCACCTTGGTCCTATTTCTCCGAATGATCCCTTTGCCGCAACGACTGCGGCAGCCCATACAAGAGCAGCAGCGCGCAAATCAGGCTCATCGCACCGATGGCATACAGCGCAGGCGTCGTGCTGCCGGTGACATCACGAATACGTCCGACCATCACCGGACTCACGATGCCTCCAAGCTGTCCAAGCGTATTGATAAGCGCGATCCCGCCCGCCGCGCCTGCTCCCGTCAATAGCTTGGGCGGCAACGCCCAGAACGCCGGAATCGATGCAATCACGCCCGCACCCATCACACCGAGCGCGGCGATCAACAACGCCGTCTGCTTGTCGAACACGCCGGCCGCGAAGAAGCCTGCAGCCGCCATCAGAAGCAATACACAAACGAACTTGCGCCGCTCGCCGGAGCGATCCGACATGCGCCCTACCACGACCATGCAGATCGCCCCGCAGATATAAGGCACCGCCGTCAACAGACCGATGATCGTCGGATTCTCCGTCCCGGCGGCGCGAATCAAATGCGGCGCCCAGAAGTTGAGACCGTACGATCCGACTTGAATCAGAAAGTAGATCAGTCCGAGCATCAGAAAACCGGGTGTCTTGATCGCGCCGAAGAGCGAGTGCCCGGAGTCCGTGTGTTGGCTCTGCGTCGCAATTTGGCTTTTCAGGTAAGTTTTCTCGGCGCCCGTGAGCCACGCGGCATCGTCGATACGATCTTTCAGCACCTTCAGAACGAGGATGCCAAGCAGCACGCAAGGCAGGCCGCCAAGCAGAAAGAGCCAATGCCATCCGGCGATACCGAACACGCCGTTCATATGCCCCAGCACGAGCCCGGACAACGGGGCGCCAAACAAACCCGAGAACGCCGATGCAAGAAACAGCAGCGACGTGATACGTCCGCGATAGCTCGCCGGAAACCACAGCGTCAGGTAGTAAAGCACGCCTGGCGCAAAGCCCGCTTCCATCGCGCCGATGATGAAGCGCAAGCCATAGAACTGCCACTCGGTCTGCACGAAAACCATCAGCGCCGTTGCGATACCCCATGAAATCATGATGCGCGCTATCCATCGACGCGCACCGACTTTGTAGAGCAGCAAGTTGCTCGGCACTTCGAAAAGCACATAGCCGATCACGAAGAGACTCGCGCCGAGACCGTAGGCGGTATCGGAGAAACCCAACGTGCTTTGCAGTTGAAACTTCGCGAAGCTGATATTGATGCGGTCGAAGAACGCGAACAGATAACACAGCATGATGAGCGGCATGAGCCGCCATGCCACCTTGCGGATGATGTCCGCGGTATTGCCTAGCGCCTGCTCACGCGGCGCACCTACGCTCAAGTCACTCATGTTTGCCTCCTTGCTCGAAGCAAAGTGGCCGGATTGTTTTGTGATATCCGGTCGTATGGTTTGTCGTCGATGATTTCAGATTGCGCGCACGTAATCGGGAACGGGATGCAGGTCGCAGTTGCGTCCTGCCTTCGCGACTTGTCCCGGCACGTCATGGCCGACGAGCGCAGGCAAAGTGCGTGACAACGTGATGAGCTTCTGCAAATCGACGCCTGTGGGTATGCCCATCTCGTCGCACATGTTCACGAGGTCTTCGCTACAGATGTTTCCCGATGCACCCGGCGCAAATGGACAGCCACCCAGGCCGCCGAGCGCGGCATCGAACCGGCGTGCGCCTGCGTTGTATGCGGCAAGTACGTTGGCAAGGCCTAGCCCTCGCGTATTATGAAAATGCAACGTCAACGCAGCGGCCGGCACTTGCTCCAGCACGCGCGTAACGAGCCGCGCGACCTGTCGCGGATTCGCCATGCCCGTCGTATCGGCAAGCGTGATGCCATCGATACCCAACTCGCGATATGCCCGCACGATCGACACCACTCGGTCTTCATCGATATGCCCTTCGAACGGACAGCCGAACGCGGTGGCAACCGTTGCATTGAGCATGGCCTTCGTACCTTGCGCGAGCGCGACGATATCCCCGAAGCCCTCAAGCGATGCCTCGCAACTCATGCGCATGTTGGCGCGATTGTGCGTCTGGCTTGCAGACATCACGAGGTTCAGTTCGTCGGCGTTCGCATCGAGCGCACGCTGCGCGCCCTTCACGTTCGGCACCAGCGCGACATAGATCACGCCTTCTTGACGCTCGATGCCCTTGAACACGGCCTCGCCATCACGCAACGCAGGAATGGCTTTCGGCGATACAAACGAGCCCGCTTCGATGCGCGTGAAGCCGCACGCCGAGAGACCATCGATCAATGCAATCTTGTCGGCAGTCTCGACCCATTTCGATTCGATCTGCAAGCCGTCGCGCGGCGCGACTTCCTGAACGAGCAAACGATCATCGTTCATTGAACCGCTCCTTCGGCACGAAGCCTTTGCACTTCGCTTGCATCGAAGCCGAGCGATTCCAGCACCGATTGCGTATGTTCGCCAAGCGTCGGGCCTTGCCAGCGCACTTCGCCTGGCGTATCCGACAGTTTCGGCACGATTCCCGGCATCTTCACCGATGCACCGCCCGGCAAGTCGGCCTGCAGCAACATATCGCGCGCCTGGTAATGCGCGTCGTCGATGATGTCCGCAACGGAATAGATGCGTCCCGCAGGGACTTCCGCAACGGCGAGTGTGTCGAGCACATCCTCCATTGCATGATGCGTGGTCCACGCCGCGATGGCTTCGTCGAGCATCGCACTCTGCCGCACACGACCATCGTTGTGCGCGAGCGCGGGATCGTCGGCGAGATCGGGGCGGTCTATCACGTTCATCAGACGCTTGTAGATCGGGTCGCTGTTGCCTGCGATCACGACGAAGCCGCCGTCCTCGGTCCGATAGGTGTTCGATGGCGCGATTCCCGGCAGCGCGCCGCCGCTGCGCTCGCGTACATGCCCGAGCAAATCGTATTCGGGTACGAGGCTCTCCATCAGGTTGAAAACACTTTCCACGAGCGAGACATCGACCACCTGACCGTCGCCTTGTCCGGTCTTGACGCGCAACAGGGACATCAACGCGCCGATCACGCCATGCAGCGACGCCAGTGAGTCGCCAAGACTGACACCGACGCGCGCGGGCAGGCCATCGGCATCGCCGGTTGTATACCGAATGCCACCCATCGCTTCGCCGATTGCGCCGAAGCCCGGCCGGTCACGGTACGGGCCCGTCTGACCGTAGCCGGAAATGCGTACCATCGTGAGCTTGGGGTTGATTGCATGCAAAACGTCCCAGCCAAGGCCAAGCTTTTCGAGCGCGCCCGGCCGCATATTTTCGACGACGACGTCCGCATCCGCCGCAAGACGCTTGATGACGTCCGCGCCTTCCGGCGACTTGAGATTCACGCACACGGATTTCTTGTTGCGCGACTGTAGATACCACCAGAGTGACGTGCCTTCATGAAGCTTGCGCCATTTGCGCAACGGATCGCCGCCGTTGGGGGTTTCGATCTTGATGACTTCGGCGCCGAATTCGGCCAGCATGCGCGCCGCGAAAGGCGCCGCGATGAGGGTGCCGATCTCGATGACGCGAATGCCCTTGAGGGGTCCGCTCATGGTGCTTGTCTCCATTTATGATTTGCTTGAGACAAGCTTATTGGCGAACGCTCGACCGCGTCCAACCGCATTTTGGCAAGCATCGTTCGCGGATGACGAACGCTCGCTTATGTGCCCGCTTCCACCGATCGCAAATGATCGAACAAAAGACGGCTCACTGGCGACAACGCGCCCGTATCGCGCACGACGATCACGAGGCTGCGCGCGGCCCACTCCTCGTCGAGCGCGACGGCAGCGAGTCCAAGCTGTCGCCCCATCGCCTCGAATACGCGATGCGGCAACACGCCCACGCCCATGCCCGCCTGAACCATGCGGCAAACGGCATCGAAGCCCGGCACATGAATGCGCAGCCGCAACGCCTTGCCAGCTTGCCGCGCGGCCAGATGCGTGCGCATATTGATGGAACTGGCCGAATGCAGGCCAATATGGTCGAAGTCGAGCGTATCGGCGAAAGTGACGTGCTCGCGTTGGCTCAGCGGATGATCGCCCGGCGTCACGATCACGAGACGGTCATGGCGGTAATGCGTGGATTGAAGTCCGCGCGTGTCGGCATCGCCCGAACAAATGCCGAGATCGACGAGACTATCCAGCACGCCTTCCACGATGCCGCCGCTCGGCCGCTCCTCCAGATCGATCTTGATCTGATCGTGCACGGTGATGAACGCGCGCAAATCTTCCGGAAGGAATTCGACGATGGCGGAAAGATTCGCCATCATCCGCACATAACCGCGCACGCCGCTCGCATGTTCCGCCAGTTCGATGCCGATATTCTCGACATCGCGCAACACGCGGCGCGCATGGTGCAGTAGCGTTTCGCCCGCGGGCGTGAGCTCCATTCCACGCGCCTTGCGCTCGAACAACACGGCGCCGACCGCTTGCTCGAGTTCCAGCAACCGCTTGCTCGCCGCCGAGACCGCGATCGCTTCACGTTCCGCCGCGCGTGTGAGCGTGCCTTCCTCGAAAACCGCGAGAAAGAGTTGCAGCGTGGTGAGGTCGAGGCGCCGGAGCAGGTTGCGAGAGGTCATGGCATGGTGCTTCAGCGCGCGTACTTGAACGTGCCTTGCGCGCTCGCGATCATCACGCGCTCGTCTATCCACGCTTCGCCGCGCGCAAAGTAAACCGAGCGTCCCTGTCGCTCAAGGAATCCTTTGGCGACCACCTTGTCGCCAATACCTCGATCCAGATAGTTGACCGTGAGCGAAAGCGTGAACCCGTGGATGGGCGTGGAACCGCTCGTGAAAAGACCCGCGTAACCGCAGGCGGCGTCGAGCAAGGTAGCGATCGCGCCGCCCTGAAGAATACGTTGACGGTTCAAATGCCCCGCGTGAATTGGCATATTGAATTCTGCATACCCGGCGCGCCATGCCGTAAGGGTCGCGCCAAGCGCTTCGAGAAACGGATTGTCCAGATCCAGGTTCGCCACGTTTGCGGATCTCCTTGCATCGTCGATGCTTGCGGGTGCTGCGCGGATTTGGAATATTGCATGCGATTGTGCCATCGGGGCGCGCAACGTGCCGCCACGTTGGGTTTCTCGCGCACATCAAAAACCCGCGCGAGGCGGGTTTTGAAGAGGTCGTTCAAGTCTTAGGCCTTCATTTGGTCGGCGCAACTGCGCGCAAAGCGTCGATTCGGCTGACGAGCTTGAGATACCACGCGAGCATGGCAAAGGTCGCGAGCTTTGCCAAAGACTCGACGCTGGATAAGAACGCCAGCCATGGCGCATGAACGAATTCGGCAGGCAAGTCAGGTACGATGGCCAGCACGCTCGTCAAGCATACAAAGAGCAGCAGATAGCGCGCCGACTTGCGTCCGGCAAGCGCAAAGGCTGCGATAGCGCCGAGCATCGCCTTCGAAAAGATGACGCCGGCAATCTCCTCCGTGCTGCTGTTGGCGTCGATTTCCCAAGGCGCCTCGAATATCGACCATGCAACGACTACACACGCCGACGCTGCAACCGCACGGCGCAGACGATCCGCGTCCGCCACGAGATCTTGAAGCGAGCGCTTGCCTGACGGCGGTTCGAACGGTGGCGTGACAGGCAGCTCGAACGCGACCGGCGGCAAGTCGGCTGGTCTGTCGCGCATGCGCGGGGCGGGCGGCGACATCAGTTCCAGTGGCCCGGGATCGTCACCGCCGCTCATGACACGCTCGCAAAACATGCGGTTGCCGAGCGGTCAAATCTTGCCGCTCCCCGATATCTTTCATTGGAATTCTCCATTCACAAGCGTCAGCGTAGGCGATCAAAAAAACTCGCTCCACGTTCTCACGCGACGCCACATTGCCAAAATGCGTCAACCGCGTTTTTTTAGCTTGCAATGGAAATAATTTTCCAGCGCCGATTGATGCGCGTGAATCGTGGAAGCTTAATGACCTGAAGCGATCATAAGCAAAATCCTTTTCTCGCGTGAATGGCTTTTTCTATCGGGCAGAGTTGCGCTACGCGTGCCATAAAGCGTGTCGCACGCGCAACGAATCGGAAAAGAAAATGATCAGTTATACCCGCGAATCACGCAGGATTTTTGTTCCTCTTCGGTTTTCTCGCCTGCAAAACGACCGCAGATTTCCGCAACATACTGTGGTGCGCCGCTGACCTGGCTGGACTTGTGACACACCGGGGCAGTTGTTGCCGACGCGGTGTCGGCTTCGTCTTCCAGCCATTGTGCGAGCCGGGCGCTCATATAGGCTTCCATGTCTTGTCTCCGTACTAAAAACGCAAGTTGCGTCTGACGGTTTAAGCATGCGCTTATCGGCGTCTATTGGCCCTAGTGGATTTCATTAATGGACGAACGGCATTTTTGTGACTTGCTCGAAAAAATTGCTATTTACCGCGTGCCCATGTCGTTGACAGCAATCTGCTAATTTCTCTGACGGCCATATTAGCGCCTGCTTTTGCAGACGGTAATGCAGCCATGCTGGTTTATGCAACTCGACTGCATATAGCTTTTTCAAACCACGTTTTTTTCAATGATCGGCCGGCAGGTCAACACACGCGCCCAATCGAGCGAAGATAAATCCAGCGTAATGTATTTTCCATGCAAGATAAGTTCGCTCAAGCCCCGTCCCGTTGCGGGTCCTTGTTGCAAGCCGTGTCCGCTAAACCCATTGGCAAAAAGGCAATTCTCGATGTGCGGGTGGGCCCCAATGATCGCATTCTGGTCAAACACGTTGTATTCATAATACCCAGACCAGCATCGTTCCACGCGCAGCGCTTCGAATCCCGGAACGCGGTGCGCAAGCGTCGGCCAAATGACATCGTCAAAAAGCGCGTGATCGACTTCATCGAGCGGCAGGTCGTCCGGATCGTTGTCCGCCGAAGGCGATGTGCCGCAGATAAACGTGCGTCCCTCAGGGCGAAAGTAGACGCCACTCGGATCAATCAACAACGGGCAGTCTTCGAGCACCGCTGGCGACGATACGTTGAAAATGCTGCGCCGCCGCGCATACACCGGAATATCGATGTCGAGCATTGCCGCAATCCGGCGCGACCAAGCTCCCGCTGCGTTGACGACGACATCGCATGCGAACGCTTCGCCGTTCGAGGCAAGCACGCGCTTCGCCTGGCCGCCTTGGCATTCAATATCCGTCACTTCGGCGGCCACGTAACGCGCGCCCAGCGCCTGCGCCTTGCGTCGTAGTGCCTGGACGAGACCATAGCCGTCGAACCAGCCTTCGCCGGTCTCGCCGAACGCACCCGCCGCAAGGTCTTTTGTATTCAACCAGGGGAAGCGCGCGCGCAGGGAAGCGGGATCGAGCAAGGTGATATCCGCGCCGAGTTCGCGTTGCAGCGCATGGTTCTCTTGCAGCGTGGACAGGCCCGGTGGCGTCGCGAGAAAGAGATAGCCGCCTTCGTGCAGATCGACCGAAGGCCGTTCGCCGTTCACTTCGAGGCGCTCGCCAATCGACCGCAAGAACTCGATACCGAACAACGACATACGCACGGAAAGCGGCGTCGAAAATTGCTGTCGGATCGACGCCGCCGACAACGCCGACGACGAGCGCGCGTAAGTCGGATCGCGCTCGATCACCGTGACTTGCACGCCTGGATCCATCATGCGAAGAAAGTACGCGGTCGAACTGCCGATCACGCCGCCGCCAACGATCACAACCTTGGACACCACGCCGCCTCCGTTTAAGGACTAGCCGAGATTGAAGTCGATGCCCTGTGCAAGCGGCAATTCCGACGAATAGTTGATCGTGTTGGTCGCGCGCCGCATGTAGGCCTTCCAAGCGTCCGAGCCGGATTCGCGTCCGCCGCCGGTTTCCTTTTCGCCGCCGAACGCGCCGCCGATCTCCGCGCCACTCGGCCCGATGTTGATATTGGCGATGCCGCAATCGCTGCCCGATGCCGACAGAAAGCGCTCCGCCTCGCGCAGATCCGTCGTGAAGGCGCATGAGGACAAGCCGTGCGCGGCGGCGTTGTTCGCGGCGATGGCGTCATCGAAATCGGTGTAGCGCATCACATAGAGAATGGGCGCGAAGGTTTCCTTCAGCACGACTTCGCTTTGTGCGGGCATTTCGACGAGCGCGGGACGCACGTAATAGCCATTCTCGTTACCCGTCACGCTCACGCGTTCGCCGCCGAACACCTTGCCGCCCTCGCCCTTCGCCTGCTCCAGCGCGTCCTGCATGCGCGCGAAAGCCTGCACGTCGATGAGCGGTCCCATCAACACGCCGTCGTTCAACGGATTGCCGACCGGGACTTTTGCATACAAATCCTTGAGGCGAGCGACGGTTTCGTCATAGATGCTCTCATGGACGAAAAGACGCCGCAGCGACGTGCAGCGCTGCCCCGCGGTGCCGACCGCCGAAAACAGAATGCCGCGCAGCGCGAGGTCGCGATTGGCCGTCTGCGAGACGATGCCCGCGTTGTTGCCGCCGAGTTCGAGGATGGAGCGCCCGAAACGGCGCGCCACTTCCACGCCCACCGCGCGGCCCATTTCCGTGCTGCCGGTCGCGCTGACGATATCGGAGCGTTTGTCCGCGACGAGCTTCGCGCCCACTTCACGGTCGCCGATCAGAACCGATGCCAGGCCGGCCGGCGCGGTGCCGAACTCGTCGAGTACATCGCGCATGATGCGATCGACGGCGAGCGCGGTAAGCGGCGTCTTTTCCGACGGCTTCCACACGACCGCATTGCCGCACACGAGCGCAAGCGCCGCGTTCCACGACCACACCGCGACCGGAAAATTGAATGCAGAAATGATCGTGCAGACGCCGAACGGATGCCACGTTTCCGCCATTCGATGACCGGGCCGCTCGGAGGCGATCGTCAGACCATACAGTTGCCGCGAAAGGCCGACGGCGAAGTCGCAAATGTCGATCATTTCCTGCACTTCGCCCAGGCCCTCTTGCAGGATCTTGCCCGCTTCGAGCGCGACGAGCCGGCCGAGCGCAGCCTTCTTTTCGCGCAGGCGATTGCCGAGCAAACGCACCAGTTCGCCACGTCGCGGCGCCGGAACGTTGCGCCATACGGCAAATGCGCTGCGGGCTTGCGCAAGCGCGGCATCGACATCGGCGGAAGTATGGCGTTTCACGCGTCCGATGATTTCGCCGCTGATGGGCGAAGTGACAGTCATGTCGCCCTCGTTCGCGATGCCTGCGATACCGAGGTCGGAGAGAATGGTCTTGGCGTCCACAGTGAACTCCTTTTGCATACAAAATTAGCTTCGCCGTTTCCGATGCGAAACAACGGTCAAGTTCGGAAACTATACGCGCAGCCTCCCATGCTCACAACGCTGTCAATATTGGGGTTCTCACCAGTCTCGGTTTGCATACCGAATGCAAACGCCCGAAAAGTCGATGGTATTATCGGAAACAAACCACCTTTGACCCTCCATGTCCACTTTGCCCGCCAAAAATTCGACTGAGCAATCCGCAGCCGATCTCGGACGACGGGTAAAGCACGCTCGCACCGCTCAGAATCTCACGCTGGAAACCGCGAGCCGACTATGCGGCGTGTCGCGCTCGGCGTTGTCGAAGATCGAGAACGGCTTGATGTCGCCGACTTTCGATGTCTTGCAGAAGATAGTACGCGGCCTGCAGATCGATCTCGCGGAACTGTTCGGCAGCGCGCCCGCTGCCAGCGCAAGCGGCCGGCGCGCACTCACGCGACGCGACGAAGGGCAAAGGCACGCGTATCGCGGTTATCAGATGGAATTGCTGGCGACTGAACTCGCGCACAAGGCGATGCTGCCGTTTCGCATCCGCATCTCGGCGCATACACTGGATGCCTTCGACGACTGGGGCCGTCACGAAGGCGAAGAGTTTTTGTACGTGATCAGCGGTAGCGTATGCCTCTACTCGGAACTCTATGCGCCGACGCATCTGAATGCGGGCGACAGCATCTATTTCGACAGCCGCACGGGCCACGCGGCGATATCGACCAGCGCGGAAGATGCCGAAGTTCTGTGGATGGCAACCGGTGCCGCCGACGTTCAATGAACGATGACGCGGTTCAAGCGGGCCGCAAAGCGAGCCGCATCGGCATGCGATTCGGCACCACCGTGAAGTTGCAGACTTCGTGAATATCGGCGGCATCCTGAGCCAGGCGCGCCGTGAAATTCGCCGTGAGCATCGAAATGACGAGCCGCATTTCGACCGCTGCCAGATGTCGTCCCGGACACACGCGCGGCCCCGCGCCGAATTGCAGATAAGCACGTGGATCGTGCGTTCCCTGATTTGCGTGCTCGCCCGCCTGCAGCCGATGCTCGCGCAGCCAGCGATCCGGATCGTAGCGCGCGGGATCGCTGAAGTGGCTTTCGTCAAGCATCGCGGGACGATTTAGAAAAAAGAGCTTGGTGCCCGCGGGTAGCCGTACGCCCTGCAACTCCACTTTCTCCAACGGTTCCAGCGACAAATACGGCGCCACCGGATGCAGTCGGCTCGCCTCCGTGCAGACGGCCTCGCATAGATCGAGTTCGCGCATTGCCTGATAACTCGGACAAACGCGCGCGTCGCCGAACGTGCATTTTGCATGCGTCGCGATGCGCGTCTGCAAGGCTTCATCGCCGCCGAGAAACAGGAGTCCCCATGCGAGCGATGCCACCGTCGTGTCTTCGCCCGCAACGAGCATCGTCATGACGTTGGCGGCGACTTCGTCATCGGTGAGGCCGGACTCGGGCGCGTCACGCAGCGCGAGCATCGCTTCGAGCAAATTGCGCGGCTCGCGTGCAGATGCCTCGTCACGCATGCGCTCGCGCGATCTCGACATCAAGCCACGCACATAGCGATGCACTTCGGCCATCGCACGATCGAATCGGCGGTCGCGCGGCAGCCGCATATAGCGCCAGTAGGGAAACGGCGTGGAGAGGCGCGTCATGATCATCGGCAGAAGCTGCGAGAGATGCTCCTGGATGACGCCGCGTTCTTTTTCCAGCGTGTTCGGGTCTTCGCCGAATGCGAGCGCGCTCGTGACATCGACGGTATAGCGCTTCAAATCGTCGTTCATCTCGACGATACGTCCCTCGCGCGCGGCCGACTCCCAGCGCCGCCGCAAACGCTCGGTGATCGCGGCCAGCGTCGGATAAAACGCCTTGATATGCGGCACGGACAGCGCCTGCATCACGAGCCGACGCTGCGGCGCCCACGCTTCGCCTTCGATGGAAAAGAGACCGTTGCAGCCGACTTCATCGAACAAGGTTTCGAGCGGACCGTAACGCCGATAACGATGCGGACGTTCACGCAAAACCGCTTGCGACAGCTCGAAATCCGACCACACGACAATAGGCACGCGGCCGAGCTTGAAGCGATACGGCGTGCCCAGTTCCTTCGCCCATCGCTCGAGCGTCAGATGATGAGTCGATGGCGGCAATTGAAAGAGATTGCCCGCGAGCGGCAAGCCGCGCGGCGAAGGCAAGTCGTCGATTTCGCGCAAACACGCTGTGACGGACGCGGCATTCATGATCGGCCTCGCAAGCGCTGATGTGCACAGCATAGTGCACGCGCGACGCGCGCGACGGCCGTTGCGCTTATTGAACGAGAGCGCTTTTTGCCCGCTTCTTGCCAGCAGGCACCGGCGTTTCGGCAACGACCGGAGCTTGAGTCAACGGCCGCTTGAAATAAGGCGAGCTCAAGGTTGCCGCGCTCATATCGGATGCCGCTTCGAGCAGCGCGGGCGCAAGCTCTTTCAGACGCGTTTCCGGCAAACGGCTCGTCGGGCCCGCGAGACTGACGACACCCACGACCACGCCCGTCATCGGATGATGAATCGGCGCGGCCATCGACGTCATGCCAGCTTCGTAGGTTTCGCTCGCGATGCCGTAACCGCGTTCGCGCGCCGCGCGCAAGTCGGTCAGGAACTGCTGAATCGTCTTCGGCGCCTTCGGACCGCCTTGTCCGGGCTTGCCGAGTCCGCCTTGCTTCGACACGAGTTCGAGCGCTTCCTCATCGGTCAGCGACGACAACCACGCCTGTCCGCTTGCCGTGCAATGCAAGGGCGGCTGGCTGCCCATGTCCGGATCGTAGCGCAGCCCGGACTTCGCGCCCTGCGCCTTGCCGACGAAGGTGATGTGATCGTCCTCCACCACGCCAAGCCGCGCCAGTTCGCCCGACGCCGCCGCGAGGCGGTCGAGCACCGGTTGTGACACATCGAGCACGCCGCCCGTCGAAAGATAGATCAGCGCAAGCGACACGAGCTTCAGCGCGAGCATGTACTCGCCGTGATCCTCGTCCTGGCGCACGTAGCCTTCGTCGATCAACATCGCGAGCAGACGATGCGTGCCGCTGCGGGGAATGCTCAAGGTATCCGCGATGGCGGCAAGCGGCATGCGTCCGCCGTTCTTCGCCAGCAGTTCGATGATGGACAACGCGCGCTCAAGATTTCCTGCCATGTTTCGTTACCTCGAAGTTCCGATTCGGAATTTGAACATGATTCCACCTCGGAATTCAACCGCCATCGTTCAATGCCCGGCATAAACCTCGTCGAGCAAGGCAAGCGTCGCTTCGCGCATGCGCTTCGCGCGCTCGAGCGCGTTGGTGGTCTTGGCCCACTGTTGCGTCGGTATTTCGAGTGAAAGCGGCAAGTCTTCTGGCAGTGCATGCAAAATGCCAGCCAAGTCGATACCTCCTTCACCCGGAATCATCCGCTCGCAGCGCGCCTGGAAAAGTAGTGTTTCGAGGTCGGTCGGGCGCTCGGCGGGCGCGTCGCAGAACTGCACATAGCCGAAATACTCGCGCGGCAACTCACTCAGCGTCTGGGTCGACGACCCCGCGCGGTCGAAGTGAAGCGGATCGATGATCAGCCCCGTGTTGTTGCGTTCCGCCGCCTTCACGATGCGCGCGGCTTGCACGATGTCCTTCGCGTCGGTCCACGGCATCGGTTCGAGCGATGGCGAGAGGCCATACGGACGCGCCAGATCGCACAACTGCGCGAGACGCTCGGCGGTGCGCGACTCGTCGGGATCGTTGCCCGCGACGAGCACATAGCGCGCGCCAAGTTCGGCGGCGGTCGCAAGCATCGGCTCGTACGCGGTTACATCGGTGTCGGGTTTGAGGCGAAGAATTTCCGTGTCGAGCACGCCAATGCCGGTGTCCTTCAACGCCGCGAGCGTCTCGCGCACGAGCGGTGTATCGCCGATGATGTCGTGCCGCACTTCGATATCGGTCGCCGGAAGAAGGCGCAGGCCGACATAGTCATAGCCCGCCTTCGCCGCGCATTCGACCATCTGCGGCGGCGTCAATTCGAGCACGGTCAAAGCTGAGAGCGAAAGTTTTCGTGTGGACATATGGATTTCCTTAGCGTAGTGGCGAGAACGGTGCGGGCACATAGATGGTCGATTCCATCGTCGTCAGATGCGCGGGTCCGCCCTTCGGCGGCCATACGCCATCCTTCACCGATTCCGCGCGAATACGCGAGCGTTCATCCACGCTCTTGTACGGCCAGATGTTCAGAAAACGCGGCACGGTGCCATCGAGCGCGTACATTGCACCGATCAACGGCGAACGCTTCGTGCGTTCGGGCAAGGCGTTCTGCCACGCGTCGATGGTGTGCTGCAGGCTCGCGAGCTTCGTGCCGTAAACGCGCATCTCATAGATGCCGTTGTGTTCGGCAGGCTCGATCGGCGGCAGGAATGGAAAGAGCGCATAGCTATTTATTTCGACATCCGTAATGAATTCGCCGCAACCGAACGGATTGCCTTCGAGCAGAAGGCGCCTGCGTTCATCGATCAGTGCCGCTTCGGAAGCGTAGCCGCGCAAGACCATCACCTTGCCCAAGGCACCGATATCGGAATACCAGCATCCGAGCAAGCGCGCGCCTGCTTGCTCGCCGCTCGACTTGATGTTTTCGAAGACCTGCGCATTCGTGCCGATCTTCACGGTGAGTGTGACTGTGTCGTACAGGGTCATTGAAATGTCCTTGCCTGATTGAACTGGGAGAGAGTGGTCATGGTTTCGATGCGATGCGCTTCGCGTTCACTGCTGTCATCGCTTTGATCTGCAAGTGCGTGGCCCGCGAGATAACCGAAGGTCATCGCCGGACCGAGCGTGATGCCGCCTGCGGGATAGTGGCCGCCCATCATGCTCGCGGCATCGTTGCCAACTGCGTAGAGGCCGGCAATCGGCATGTGCGCTTCGTCCAGCACGCGGGCGCTCGAATCGGTAGCAAGGCCGGAAAATGTACCAAGGCTGCCGGGCAGCACTTTCACTGCGTGATACGGGCCATCGGCAATAGGTGCAACGCATGGATTCGGCTTATGCGATGCATCGCCCTGCATGCGGTTGTAGGGTGTCGAGCCTCGATGAAATTGCGGATCTAAGCCGTCGCGAGCGTAGTGGTTATACGCCGCGATGGTTTCGATGAAGCCAGTTGGCTCGATGCCGCAAACTCGCGCCAGCGCTTCGAGCGTGGGCGCGCTTTTCAGATAGCCCGAGCGTTCGTGCGCGCGCAACGGGAATGGAAACGGCTTCGCGGCACCAAGGCCATAGCGTCGCAGAAAACGATGATCGCAGACGAGCCACGCGCACACTTCATCGCCTGCGGGTGTGATGTCCATCAACGCGGACATGAAGTCGTAGTACGACGACGCCTCGTTCACAAAGCGCCTTCCCGCACGCGTCACCGCGATCAGACCAGGCTTGCCGCGTTCGATCAGATGCGCGAACGCGACATGCGGACCATCGCGCTTCGGAACGAGCGAAACGGGCGCCCAAGCCGCGGGATTTTCGAGCACTGCGTTGAAGTATGCGCCTGCGGCCTCGCCCATGCGAATGCCGTCGCCGGTGTTGGAACGCGGCGCCGCGGACCAATGTTCGCGGCCCGTCGGCGTATAAGCGAACGTAGCCGCGCGACGTGCTTCATCGTGCGGATAACCACCGCACGCGAGCACCACGCCGCGTCGCGCATGGACCTCATGCTTTACGCCCTCGATCTCGACATGAGCGCCGATCACACGATAGCCATCGCGCAAGAGACCGACCGCTTTAGCGCGCGTGCGCAGATCGACGCCACGATCCGCCGCCGACTTCAAGAGTCTTGCAATGAGCGCATTGCCGTTCAATAGATGCATCGATCTGCCGTAGCGAAGCTTGTCGTGCGCGAACTTGGCGAAGCGTTTGGTGACATGCCACGCGGAGCGCATCGAGCGCGTGGCGTTCAGAAAGTGCGTGAGCTCTTGTCCTGGAGAGATCGCCATGCCGTTGATCGTCGTATCGAGAAGCGGTGGCCGCAGCTTGTCGATGAGCGCCCCGAGTTCGCGACCATCGAAAGGCATGGCGCACACGGAGCGGCCACCCGTTCCCGCGCCTTGCGAGGTATGAAAGTCCGGAATGCGGTTGCCATCGATGAAACGCATCGACGTATTTGTCTCGAAGAACTCGACCATGCGCGGACCGTGTTCGATGAGCGCGTCGACTTTAGCCGCGTCGTATTGCGCGCCGAGTTCGGCCTTCAGATACGTTCGCGGCGCGTCTGCTTCCTCGATCATTCCTGCGCGCGTCGCAAGCGGACTGCGCGGAACCCACATCCAGCCGCCCGACCACGCGGTCGTGCCGCCGAAGACGTCTTCCTTCTCGCAGACCAAAACGGAGAGTCCGCGCGTGGCCGCTGTCACGGCCGTCGATAGTCCGCCCGCACCGGAACCGAGCACGAGGACATCGCATTCCAGTACCGGGTCAGGCTTCATTGTTCGGCCTGGGTTGATGCCTATTGCTTGCCGGCGCACGCGGCGAAGAGTCCTCGTGCAGCAAACGCATGCTGTCTGGTGACGTTCGATGTCGCGTAGACAGCCGAGAAACAAGCTCGCGCATACGGCCGCTTGTATTCGATCTAACCAGCGTCTCCATCATTTTTGTCTCGCTCCTTCCGATTCGGATCGCAGTGAGACGCGACTCGAAGCTGCCTTTAGCTGTAGAACTGTCTTTGATATTGGAATCCTATTCCATTTTCCGATCGCGCGCAAAGACCTTTTTAGATTGCTCGGCGTGAGTGATGAAGCCGCTTGGCATTGCGGCCGTCATGGGGCACGATGCGCTCTTCCCGCGACCCGGTATAACGCATGCAAGATTCAACTCCGCGACCTCCCGTGCCGCCGCGTTTCCTGAAAGGCATCTTGCCGATCGACCGGCTCGCTGCGGGACGCGACATCCTTGCGGGGCTCTCGCTCGCATCGATGGATATCCCGCAAGTCTTGGGCTATGCGCGCATTGCCGGCATGCCTGCGGTTACAGGTTTGAATACCGCATTCATTCCGCTCGCCGCGTTCGCGTTGTTCGGGGCATCGCGCCATCTCGTGGTGGCTGCCGATTCCGCCACCGCCACGATTTTCGCGAGCCGCGTATCGACCATCGCGCCGATGGCGAGCGCCGAATATGTCGAACTGGCAAGCATGGTCGCGCTGCTGACTGCCGCGTTGTTGCTGCTCGCACGGCTCTTCAGGCTCGGCTTTCTCGCCGATTTCCTTTCGCGCACGGTGCTGGCCGGTTTCCTGGCGGGCGTCGGCATACAGGTGTCGATCGCCATGCTCGGCGATATCCTCGGCATGACCGTGCCGGTGCCGTCGTCGCGCAGCCTTGCGCAGCTTTGGTATGTTGTCGACCATATCGTCGAAGCGAACTTGCCGACGCTCGCTCTCTCGTTACTCGTGATCGTCGCGATACTTGGCTTCAGACGTATCTGGCCGCGCGTGCCGATACCGCTCGTCGCGGTCATCGGCAGCATCCTCGCGAGCAAGACGTTCGGGTTCGCGGCCCACGGCATCGCGGTCCTTGGCCCGGTCGCAGGCGGATTGCCGCCGCTGCGCGTGCCGCACGTCACGTGGCAGCAGTTTCTCGATCTCGTGCCCGTGGCGGCGTCGTGCTTCGTGATGATCGTGGCGCAAAGCGCGGCCGCGGCGCGCGTCTTCGCACAGCAGCACCACGAGTCCGCCGATACCAACGGCGACTTGCTCGGCCTCGCCGCCGCGAATGCGGCTGCCGCGTTCAGCGGCGCCTTCGTGGTCAACGGCAGCCCGACGCAGACAGCGATGGCCGATCGCGCCGGCGCACGCAGCCAGATCGCGCAACTCACCTTCGCGGCGGTGGTGGTCGTCGTCTTGATGTTTTTGAGCGGCTTTTTGCAGTACCTGCCGCATTGCGTGCTTGCCGCGATCGTCTTCACTATCGCCGTCGGGCTCGTCAATGTGCAAAGCTTGCAGGCCATTCGGCGCGAGAGTCCGGGAGAGTTCACGCTGGCGCTGATCACGGCGGCGGCGGTCGTTCTGATCGGGGTCGAGCATGGCATCTTGCTTGCCGTGGCGTTGTCGCTGATGCGGCATGTGCGGCATAGCTATCGTCCGCATACGATGGTACTCGCGCCCGTCGCGCCGGACCGCCGATGGCAGTTCGTACCGACGCGTCCCGGCGTCGTCACCGCGCCTGGCTTGATCGTGTATCGGTTCGGCGCCGATCTGTTTTATGCGAACGATCATCTCTTCGCGGCGGAAGTGAAGCAGTTGATCGATGCGGCGCCTCTTGAACTACGTCATTTTGTCGTCGATGCCGGCGCGATCACCGATCTGGACTACTCGGCCGCGCGCACGTTGAGCGATCTAGTCGCGAGCGTGCGGCATCGCGATATCGCGATGATCTTCGGACGAGTGAACCCGTTTCTTCGGCTCGACATGGATCGGCATGGACTAACGGAAGTGATCGGCAAGTCCAATGTATTCGCGACGCTGCATGAGGCGCTTGCGGCTGCGGGGGTGAGTGCCGAGGCGCATGAAGCGGGGGCGCTTTGAGGTGCGGCGCGTTCGGCACGTAGGACTCAGGGCTCGGAGTTCGGCATTCGGCTTCGGCTTCGGCATCTGGCTTCGACTGCGACTGCGGCTGCGGCTGCGGCTGCGGCGTTCGGCGTTCGGCGTTCGGCGTTCGGCGTTTGGCGTTCGGCGTTCGGCGTTCGGCGTTTGGCGTTTGGCGTTTGGCGTTCGGCGTTCGGCTTCGGCACGTTCACACTCGTTTTGCATTGGATTTTGTATTTTAGATACCCACAAGTTGCGTACTGCATGCACTTTGCTTACGCTGGCGCTGAAGGCCGTGAGGCACTTCCTCCGACCACTCACTCTGCGTATTTCAAGTAAGCCGAAATCAAAGACCGTTAGTTGCCAATGCATACCGAAGATTGAATCCCATTCCAATTTAGACTACAGTTCATCAACGCTTTTGAGCTAAGACACCCATCCGCGCAACGTCCCCCGACCGAAGCGCACAAAGGAGACATTCAAAGCATGGCGCAGGACACATCCTTCTCCGCATCGCTCGATGCGGGCTTAAGCGGCGCAACTCGCCTCTACTTCATCGTCGGCGATCCCATTGCGCAAGTACGTTCGCCCTCCGGCGTGACCGCCGCCTTGCGCAAGGCAGGACACGATGCAATCGTGATCCCGGCTCACGTCGCACCTGCCGACCTCGCCGCTTTCTTCGCCGGCGTCACGCCGATGCAAAACGTCGATGGCGTCATCATCACCGTGCCGCACAAGTTCAGCGCCGCTGGCTTTTGCGCGTCGCTCGCGGAAGAATCCGCGTTCCTCGGAGCGGCCAACATGCTAAGACGCAACGCGGACGGCTCCTGGCACGGCGGCATGTCCGACGGCGCCGCGATGGTCGCGGCCCTCGGCGACGCAGGCTGCGATCCGCAAGGAAAACGCGCGCTTCTAATCGGCGCGGGCGGCGCGGGATCGGCAATCGGTCATGCGTTGGTAAATGCGGGCGTCGCATCGCTCGCTGTCCGCGATTTCGATGCCGCGCGCACCAAAGCCCTCGCCTCGCGTCTGGCGAGTCTGGGTCGCGGCGCCGTGAGCGTCGATAGCGACTCGGGCGCGGAGAACTTCGACATCGTCGTGAATGCCTCGCCTGCTGGAATGCGCGAAGGCGATCCGCTGCCGATCGATGTATCGAAGCTCGATGCAAAGACTTTCGTCGGCGATGTCGTCACGAAGCCGCCGCTTACGCCGTTCATCGAAGCGGCGCGCGCGCAAGGTTGCCGCACCGTCACCGGCACACAAATGTTCGGGCGCGTGTGCGACAAAATCGTGGACTATCTGTTGAAGCGCTGAGGCCGCGCCAACCGAATAAAGGCTTTCGGTTTCAATTCCATGGTCCTTGCTGCACTTTGATGGCCGCGCATTCGCTTCCTTCCGAAGCGCGTGCCAATCTCATCGGCCTCTTCGTAGCAGCCCGAAGCGCACCGCGAGAGTCGCTACAGCATGAAGACGCACGACGGCGCCAAGCACGATATTGACAGCGCGCTTGAACCGCAAGACGGTCAGTGCGTGACCACCATCGATTCCGCCCAGCCCGGCTATCCGCGCTCTATGCCTGCCAACGAGTGCTCATGAGCGGCAACGGCGGGTCAACTCATTTGCCCGCCGTCCTTTGATGCATGCGGACGCGTTGCACCAGTTCATCCGCAACGCGTTCCACAACGGGCCGCCAGTCGCCCGCCACATGCTGACGCAGCAGCTGCACTGAGTCGTACCACGGCTGCGTCTCGCCGGTTCCCCAACACCAGTGCGATGCAAGATCGATCATCGCCAGCACCGGCCGCCCAAGCGCGCCACCGAGATGCAAGGGCGAACTATCGATAGTCACCAATACGTCCAGCGCCGTGAGCAATGCAGCGGAGTCATGAAAATTGTCTCGATAGTGCTGCGCAACCTCGACGACACACGCACCTGCCGCGCGCATCTTTGCGATATCGCCATCGCGGCCGGGAGCAACCGGATAAAACGTCACGTTCGACAGACGCCAAAGCGGCGCAAGCGCATCGACGGGAATGCTGCGTTGACCATCGCGCCGATGCGTCGGACTGCCCGCCCAGACGATGCCGACACGCAAGTTATCGGCGCCTTCTTCTTCGAGCAAGCAGCGCCACGCCGCAACGCGTTCCGCATCGGCATGCAGATACGCGCGGCCCTCGATATCCGCCGGCATCAAGCCTAGCCAGAACGGCATGCTCATCATGGGTATGGAGTAATCGCAGCCGCTGAATGCATGTTCCGCGACCAGCACGCAATCAGGCACGACACGCTCGATGAGCGAGTGAAGGACATGGCGCACAGCCAGCATCGGCTCGCCGCCGTGCGCGCGCACCAACTCTGCGAATCGCGGATATAGACGCACGAACTGGATATCGTCGCCATGACCGATCTCGCTATACACAACCACGCGCCTTCCCGCGAGCGATTCACCGCGCCAGCGCGGCGCTTTACGTTCCACGCGGGTGACGACGCTTTTGTCGCCATGATGCGGGTTAGTCAAACGATGTTCGAAGCGCGTCCAGCCGTCACGCCACGCGCCGCGACGCAATTCGAGATCGGCTAGATCGATTGGGAGATGCGGCGCATTTGGACTCTGCGCGATAGCCTGGCGGTAAAGCGCTTCCGCTTCCTCATAACGCGCCTCTTCGTTCAGATACATCGCGATCGCGCCCGTGACGAGACCGTTGTCCGGATGCAGCCTTGCGGCATCGCGCATGACCGCTTCGGCCTTCATGCAGTCATGCCGCATCCAGTGACTATGACTGAGTTGCCAGGACAGTTCGACATCGCCAGGAAAGCACTGCAGCGCGTTTGCACAGAAGTGCTCGAGCAACGCCCAATCGCCGGAATCACGTATTTCCAAAGCGTGCTTGAGTGCGTGGTTCGCGTCGGGATACTGCTTGAAATCGAATGAATCAACGAGCAGACAAGGCATGAATGAAGCGTGGAAACGAAGCGGATTATCAGTGTAGCCAACGCATGGCGTTGCGCGCGTTCAGAAACGCAAAGATATGTTTGAAAGCGCAACGATGATGCACATCGTTCCGAAGCGCTTACTCAAGCAATGAACCCGGCGACGACGAGGTTTCAGCTTGAACGGAATCACGGCGACCATGAAATGGTGTGCTTCCGAATCGAGGTTGAGCGCCGCCCGGGCGTTTGCCATACTCCTCAATGTTGTCTCCTCACGCGTTCACCCTAACGGGATTTCAACTGGACGCGCTCTCGCCGCCTACCCCGGGCGGCATTTTTTTATCCGTCTGTTTTGCTAACTAATCGACGGATTTTCCTCAGACACTTCAAGCGTTTTCTATCAGCGCTTAGTGACAAGATAACGCCAAAATTAAGCACTCATCCGCGCTTCGTAGCAGTGCCAATTGACAGCCACTTGCGAAGCATGAAAGCATCGCCGTCGATCTTCCTCAAAACCACCGGAGACCTTCGCGATGATCTACCACGCATCCATTCCCGCCCGCGATCCACAACACGTCGCCAACGTGCTCGCCGAACTCTGGAACGGTTTCGCCGCGCCGTTTCCATCGTTTCCCGACTCGTGGATGGCCGTCGCCGGCGATGACCGCGGCAGCATCATCGAAGTCTATCCGGGCGATCGCGTCATCACGCCCGGCGGCGGCGCGGAAACCAGCGTGAGTTTTGGCGCGGGCAAGGTCGACCGTCCGCAATACAGCGCGTTTCATATGGCGATTGCCACGCAGATGGACGCGGCGCAAGTGATCGCCATCGGCGAACGCGAAGGCTGGCGCGCGGTGCGCTGCACGCGCGGCCGCAATTTCTTCGACGTGATCGAACTATGGATCGAAAACTCGACGATGCTCGAATTCCTCACGCCCGACATGCAGGCGCAGTACCTCGCATTCGCCACGCCGGAGAACTTCAAGGCAATGGCCGCAGCCGCCGCGACCGCGTGATTGACGACCAAACGCGAACGGCCGCGCGCATCATTCCTGCAACGCGGTCCACATTTCCTTGTCGCGCTCGGCGGTCCAGATGCGCGGATGCGTGATCCCGCTCGCTTCGTCGAAGGCGCGCGAGACATCGAAAGGCAGGCAATGCTCGTAGATGAAGACGTGGCCGAACTTCGGGTCCATCGACTTGCGTGCGAGCGCCATCGCGCCCTTGAGGTCGAGTCGTTGCGCAACGGCTTCGCGCCCGGCGGCAAGCAGTGTCGTGACGAAGTCCTTCGTGTAGTCGAGACCCTTGTGCACACCTTGAGGCGTGAGCAACGCGGGGCCACGGCCCGGCACGAGCTTCCGCGCATCCAGCGCGCGCAAGGCTTCGAGCGTCGTGGGCCATTGCGCGAGCTGGGCATCGCCGCAATAACACGCGGCGTCGTATTCGACTAGATCGCCCGAAAACAGCACGTCCTGCGATGGCAGCCATACGACCGTATCGCCCTTCGTGTGACCCGCGCCGAGATGCGCGATGCGCACTTCGAGCTTGCCTAGCCAGAGCGTGATCTCGCGATCGAACACGAGCGTGGGCCATGTCAGGCCCGGCACCGTCTCGACGCCTGCGAAGAGGCGCGGAAAGCGCTCGATCTCCGACTTCATGTCCGCCTCGCCGCGCTCGACGATCATCTCGTACGTGCCACGGCTTGCGATGACCTGCTGCGCGCCTTCCGCAAAATACGCCGATGCGCCCAGCACGCGCACCGCGTGATAGTGCGACAGCACGACGTACTTGATCGGCTTGTCGGTGACGCTGCGAATCTTCGCGATGAGATCCTGCGCCATTGCGGGCGTCGCGGTCGTATCGACGATCAGCACGGCGTCGTCGCCGACGATCACGCCCGAGTTCGGATCGCCTTCTGCCGTATAGGCCCAGGCGTTCTCGGAGAGCTGCGTGAAAGTGATCTTCTTCTCTTCCAGGTCCGCCTGGGATGCGAATGCCTTTGCCATGTCGCGCTTCCATGAGTGAGAGTCGATGAATCATCGACGCCCATCTGGCGGCTTGTCAAAGGCAACCGCGCGTCCTGTCAGCCAACCAAGGGTAAATACGGGGCGCGTGGCCGGACTATCGCCGCGCCATCTCGGTGCCCGACACGCGAATGGCCGGAAACCAGTCGGTGGGCTTTGCGATCTCGTCCTGCGAGGCGACGATCTCCAGCTCGTAACGCCCAGCGTCGTAAGTCGTCTTCACCACCGCGTTGACGGCAGCGAGCGTGTGTTCGAGCGCGTGGCGCAAGGAATCGCCCTGCAAGGTGCGCGCGACGAACACACCGCTCGTCAGATCGCCGACGCCCACTGGCTGACGCGCGAACGGATACAGCGGGCGCTGCGCGAACCACGCTTCGTGTGCGTTCACGGCCAGCATGTTGAAGGTATCGGCGCGGCTGTTGCGGTCGAGCAGATGCTTGACGAGCAGCGTGCGCGGCCCGCGCGCGATGACTTCGCGGCAGGCATCGACGGCTTCTTCCACCGTCTCGATCGGCCGGCCCGCGAGCTTTTCGAGTTCGAGGTGATTGGGCATCATGGCATCGGCGACTTCGGGCATGGTCGTCACGAGGAAGTCTTCGATGCCCGGCGCCACCGTGCAGCCGCCCGTCACGCCCATGACAGGATCGCAAAAGAAGAGCGCGCGCGGATTCACCGCCTTCACCATCTTCACGATCTCGACCACCGCGCGGCCTTGCTCGGTCGCGCCGAGAAAGCCCGACAGCACGGCGTTGCAGCGACCGAGCACGCCGATCGCGCCAATACCTTCGATCACGCTCTGGAGCTCGTCGGCGTCGACCACGCTACCGGTCCAGCGGCCATATTGCGTGTGATTGGAGAACTGCACCGTGTTAAGCGGCCAGACGTTGACGCCGAGACGGCGCATTGGGAAAACCGCCGCGCTATTGCCGGCGTGGCCGAACACCACATGCGACTGGATACTCAGGACGTTGTTCATGTTTTTGATTCCCGGGTGCGGCTTGTTCGGTCAGGAGAATGCCGCATGGCATGCGGTTTCTCTTCGTGCTCGCAAGCGTTTGCGTGTTGATCGCGAAGCTTGCATAGCCGTATTGTGCCGTGCCTTAACGCACCGCGGCATCGTCCACGCACGATAAATTGCGCAGCTGCAACACCCGAGAAGGCCGTCGCACGGGCGTTCGGCACGCTGTTTGCTCGAAAATGCCGCCAGCATTCCGTGCACTGGGCGCGGCAGCGCGGATCAGTGGAACAAAAAAAGAGCGACATCGGTACACGAATGCCGACGCGCACCGGATAATGCTTCCACCCTGTTCGTGCGCGCGAACCCATGGACCTACCCCAAGCCAGCGAGCTCGCGCGCCGCCAGCATACGAGGACGAACAAGAGAGCAGCATCAATTCACTAGTCGCAGGTCAAATCAGGAGCTGACATGGAGACGTCGTCAAAGAATCGCACCGATTTGCAAAAGTCGACCCTGGCAATCGTCCTCGCCGGAGGGCGCGGCACTCGTCTCGGACCGCTTACCGACAGGCGCGTCAAACCTGCCGTGCATTTCGGCGGCAAGTACCGCATCGTCGATTTCGCTTTATCCAACTGCCTCAACTCGGGCATCCGCCGTATCGCCGTCGTCACGCAATACAAGGCTCACTCCCTGTTGCGCCATCTTCAGCGCGGCTGGGGTTTCCTTCGCGGCGAGTTCAACGAGTTCATCGATATCTGGCCGGCGCAGCAGCGCGTCGATTCGAGCTGGTATCGCGGCACGGCCGACGCCGTGTTCCAGAACCTCGACATCATCCGGTCGATTGCGCCGGAGTTCATCATCGTGCTGGCGGGCGATCACATCTACAAGATGGATTACACGCGCATGGTGCTCGACCACGTGGAGAGCGGCGCGGATTGCACGGTCGGCTGCATCGAAGTGCCGCGCATGGACGCGACCGCCTTCGGCGTGATGCATGTCGATGAAAATCGCCGCGTGACGGACTTCCTGGAGAAGCCCGCCGATCCGCCCGCCATGCCCGGCAAGCCCGACGTGGCGCTCGCGAGCATGGGCATCTACGTGTTCAGCGCGAAGTATCTCTACCACCTGCTCGAAGAGAACATCGCCGCGTCGAACACGGATCACGACTTCGGCAAGGACATCATTCCGCGCGTGGTGACGAGCGGCACGGCCATCGCGCATCCGTTCAGCATGTCGTGCGTGACCTCCAGCGCCGATCCCGAAGCGCCCGCTTACTGGCGCGATGTCGGCACCGTGGATGCCTACTGGGCCGCAAACCTCGACCTTGCATCGACCATCCCCGAGCTAGATTTGTACGACCGCAAATGGCCGATCTGGACCAATCAGGAACAGTTGCCACCAGGCAAGTTCGTGCGCGATCTCAACGGCCAGCAAGGCGCGATCACCAATCTGCTCGTCTGCGGCGGCTGCGTGATCTCAGGATCGCAAGTTTCGAAGTCGGTGTTCTCGTCGGCGGTGCGGGTGCACTCGTTCTGTAACATCAATGAGGCAGTCTTGTTGCCTCAGGTGACGATAGGACCGAGTTGCCGATTGCAGCGCGTGGTGATCGATCGCGGTTGCACGGTGCCGGAAGGTCTCGTGATCGGCGAAGATCCGGACGACGATGCCGCGCGCTTTTTCCGCACGGAGTCCGGCGTCACGCTCGTCACGCGCGAAGCGTTGCAGCGGCTCGCGGATCGTTGAAGCCACGAAGTAGTCAACTCAACCTACGGGAGCGCCGATGACCGTGTGCGTGCTGCATGTCGCAGCAGAAATGTTTCCGCTGTTGAAAACCGGCGGCCTCGCCGACGTAGTCGGGGCGCTGCCGCCGGCGCAATCGCAACTGGGCACGAACGCGCGCGTGGTGCTGCCGGGCTTTCCCGCCGTGCTCGAAGGTCTCACCGGCATCGAACCCGTCGCGGATCTGGGCGCTGCGTTCGGTGCCGGCCATGTGCGGCTCGAACGCGGTGTGCTGCAGCCGCATGGCGTGATCGTCTACGTCGTGCGGGCCGACCAGTTTTACGACCGTCCGGGCAATCCTTATCTCGATGCCGCGCATCGCCCGTATGCAGACAACGACCGGCGCTTCGCGTTGCTCGGCTGGAGCGCGGCACGTATCGCTGGCGGCGCCGATCCCGCTTGGCAGCCGCAGATCGTGCACGCGCACGACTGGCATGCGGGCCTCGCGCCCGCCTACATGCGCGCGTTCGAGCGTGAAGGCGCGCCGCGCGTCGCCACGGTGATGACGGTGCACAACCTTGCGTATCAGGGCGTGTTTCCCGCGTCCGAGTTCGGCGCGCTGCAATTGCCGGGCGACTTTTTCGCGGTCGATGGCGTCGAGTTCTACAGCCATGTCTCGTTTCTGAAGGCCGGGCTTTACTACGCGGACCGCATCACCACGGTGAGTCCGACTTACGCCCGCGAGATCCAGACGCAAGCCCACGGCGCGGGTCTGCATGGCCTGTTGCAGTCGCGTACCCACGACATCACCGGGATTCTGAACGGCGTCGATTATTCGATCTGGAGCCCTGCCGTCGATGACTCCATCGCGTCGCGCTACACGGCCGCGAAGCCATCGGCGAAAAGCAAATGCAAAGCCGCCTTGCAGGAGCGCATGGGCCTCACGCGCGATGACGACGCCCTGCTCTTCGGCGTCGTCAGCCGCCTGACCGAGCAGAAGGGTCTCGACCTGCTTCTTTCCGCCGTGCCGGATATCGTGCAGCGCGGCGGCCAGCTCGTCGTGCTCGGCACGGGCGACCCGGCGCTCGAAACCGGCATGAAGAACGCGGCGCTCGCGCATCCGGGCGCGGTGGCCGTCGAACTGGGTTTCGACGAAACGCTCTCGCATTCGATCATCGCGGGCAGCGATGTCGTCATGGTGCCGTCGCGCTTCGAGCCTTGCGGACTCACGCAGCTTTATGCGCTGTCGTATGGCGCGCCGCCGCTCGTGCATCGCGTGGGCGGGCTTGCGGATACGGTCGTCGATTGCTCGCTGGAAAATCTCGCGGATCAACTCGCGACCGGCTTTACCTTCGATGTCTTCGACCGCGCGGGAATCGTCGGTGCAATCCGGCGCGCGTTCGCGTTGAAAGCGCGTCGCACGGAGTGGAAGACCGTCGTTAAACGCGGAATGACGCAGAACTTCGGCTGGGAGACGGCGGCATTGCGCTACGCGGAGGTCTATCAGGGCGTGCTCGGCGCGTGAACGTGCCGGGCGCGCACCTTGCTTGCCGCCACGTGACGCAAATCACACGGAAACGCTCATGCAACGATCCCTCGAAGGCCAGATCGCGCTCGTCACGGGCGCGAGTTCCGGCATCGGCGCGGGTGTCGCCCAGTCGCTCGCCGATGCCGGCGCGAAAGTCGCCATCAACTATCACTCGCACGCGGAACCCGCCGAAGAGCTCGCCGCCGAGATCACGGCGAATGGTGGCGATGCGTTCGCCGTCGCCGCCGACGTCTCCGACGAACACGAGACCGACGCCATGTTCGATGCCGTCGTCAAGCGCTATGGCACGGTGGATATCGTGGTGGCGAACTCCGGCCTGCAAAAGGACGCGAGGTTCACCGAACTCACGCTCGACGACTGGCGCCGGGTTATCGACACGAACCTGACCGGACAATTTCTCACCGCGCAGCGCGCGGTACGCGAGTTTCAGCGGCGCGGGCCGCGGCCGGTGTCGAAGGCGCTCGGCAAGATCATTTGCATGAGTTCGGTTCACGAGATCATTCCGTGGGCAGGGCACGTGAACTACGCATCGTCGAAAGGCGGCATTCAGATGATGATGAAGTCGCTCGCGCAGGAAGTCGCGCCGCTGCGCATCCGCGTCAATTCCATCGCGCCCGGTGCCATCCGCACGCCGATCAACAAGGACGCGTGGGACACGCAGGAAGCGCTCGACCGGCTACTCACGCTCGTGCCTTATGGGCGCGTCGGCGAAGTGGAGGACATCGGGCGCGCGGCGGTCTGGCTCGCCTCCGACGACAGCGATTACGTCATCGGCACGACGCTCTTCGTCGACGGCGGCATGACGCTTTACCCCGGTTTCGCCGACAACGGATGATCTGTTCGTCCCGACAACAAACGAAGGCCAGCAGGCCGCAACCACATAACCAACGGGACATACGATGAAGACAATCACAGTAGACGTCGCCGTGATCGGGGCGGGCACGGCCGGTCTCGCCGCGTTTCGCGCGGCAAGCGAGGCTGGCGCGAAGGCCGTCGTGATCGAAAGCGGCGAACTGGGAACGACGTGCGCGCGCATCGGCTGCATGCCGTCGAAGCTCTTGCTCGCCGCCGCGAATGGCCTGCACGACGCGCACGCGCTGGCTCCGCGCGGTATCGAAGGCACGCATGCGCTCGATGCCAATTTCGCGCACGTGCTCGACTATGTGCGGCACGAACGCGATCACTTCGTGAATAGCGTGATCGAGGAAACGGAGTCGTTTCCCGACGGGTCGATCCTGCGCGGCCACGCCCGCTTCGACGGGCCGACGA
This sequence comes from Caballeronia sp. GAWG1-1, assembly GCF_023631465.1. NCBI lineage: Bacteria > Pseudomonadati > Pseudomonadota > Betaproteobacteria > Burkholderiales > Burkholderiaceae > Caballeronia > Caballeronia sp. GAWG1-1. The sequence continues at coordinate 250,507 of NZ_JALQDB010000028.1, read as the reverse complement.
CGCTCGTCGTCAGCGACGAGACGCGCATCGAGGCGAAACGTATCGTGATCGCGACGGGCGCGGCGCCCGTGATTCCCGACGAGTTGAAGGTTTTCGAGGACAAACTCATCACGAGCGACAATCTGTTCGAACTGCACACGTTCCCGAAGCGCATGGCCATCTTCGGCGCGGGACCGATCGCGCTGGAACTTGGACAGGCGCTGTCGCGGCTGGGCGTCGAAATATTCATGTTCGCGAAAGGCGGCGGCGTCGGCGCGATCAGCGACACGCCCGTGCGCGATGCGCTCGCCGCCGCGCTCGCCGACGAGTTCTATCTCGATGCGGATGCGAAGATCGACGAAATGTCGCTCATGGACGGGCAACCGACGCTGCGCTTCAAGACGCCCCTAGGCGACGAGCGCATCGAGCGCTTCGATCTCGTGCTCGCCGCGACCGGACGCGCGCCGAATCTGCAGCCGCTCGACCTCGGCAAAACGGGCATCGAGCTGAACGACAAGGGCGCTCCGCTCTTCGACGAAAACACTATGCAATGCGGCAAGAGCGCGATTTTCATTGCAGGCGATTGCGACGGCACCCGTCCCTGGCTACAGGATGCCGCCGACGAAGGCAAGCTCGCAGGCGACAATGCCGCGCGCTTCCCGGACGTGAAGCCGGTCAAGCGCAAGGTGCCCTTTTCCATCGTGTTCTGCGAGCCGCAAGTGGCGATCGTCGGCGCAGCGTACGACGATCTCGACAAGCAGATGACGGTGACGGGCGAAGTATCGTTCGAGACGCAAGGACGCAGTCGTGTGATGCGGCAGAATCGCGGCCTTCTCCATATCTACGCCGATGCCAAAACCGGCAGGCTGCGCGGCGCGCAAGGCTGCGGCCCGGCGATGGAACATCTCGGGCATTTACTCGCCTGGGCATTGCAACTCGACTTGACGCTGGACGAAACGCTGAAGCTGCCTTTCTATCACCCGGTTGTCGAAGAAGGATTGCGCACCGCGTTAAAAGATGCGAATAGAAAGTGCTATGAAGAACGCTCGGAGACGCCACCGGGATTGCCCAGCGCCGCAGGTTATTGAACGCCTGAAACGAGAAAGGCCGGCTGCAAAAGCAGCCGGCCCTTTTTGACTCAGAGCAAGAACGCGTGATTTAGGTTTGGCTCAAGCCATATTGCAGTGCAAGGTCAAAACCGAGCACGACGAGCGAACAGAACAGCCCCAGCGACAAATTCGCAAGGCGATGCCCCACGTCCTTATGCTTCGTCAAAACCGCGCCCGCCAGGAAAGCAATTTCAACGATGACCTGCATGGCGAACACGGCGATCATCAGCGCGAACTCATAGCCCATCGCGTTGAAGTTCATGAAATTAAAGCCATTGACCGCAACGTAAGACCCTACTCGCCAGATTTCGTATGCCAATAATAGCAACGGGAAAAAGTAGCTGGCTACATAAGTCGGCAGTGTGGCGTGCCGCAGTTCCATATTTAAGTGTCGTGTTACTTGCATCGCGTACTCCTCGTCTGAGCGCCCGACAGGCCGGGCTAATCGCCTGCATCCAGTAACGCCATTGCAGCCGTGTTTTAACAGTACAAGGGCGTCGTGCTTTCAGAATAGGACAATTTTCGAGAAAGCGAATCATCGTTATCCCGATGATTCCACCCAGTAAGGGGTTTAAAGCGACATGGTGCAGTGCAGCTTAATAAAGCGATTATTACGTTAAGACGAATTAGGCACGCACGTGCGTGCCTAATTAACCTATTGCTTAATCTGCGTTACCGCTCCTGGGTTTTTCCGTATAACTTGATAATGCCCGAAAAGTCGAGTCCGCCTAATCCCTGCTGGCTCATCGACTGATACAACTGTTGTGCCAGGGCGCCCATGAAGATGGGCTGTCTCGCGCCGCGCGCGGCATCGACTGCAAGGCCGAGATCCTTGAGCATGAGATCCGCGCCGAAGCCGCCGCTATATCCGCGCGAAGCCGGTGCGGTTTCGACAATACCCGGATAGGGATTACACGTATCCGAGCTCCAGCAACGCCCCGTCGATGTATTGACGATACTCGCCAGTTTCGAAGGATCGATACCGAGCGTTTCTCCGAGTTTCATTGCTTCGGCTACGCCGATCATCGAAATACCAAGCAGCAGGTTATTGCAGATCTTCGCAATCTGGCCCGTTCCCGTTTCGCCGCAACGCACCATGTTTTTACCCATGCCCGCCAACACGGGACGCAAGGTTTCGAAAAGCGCTTCTTCCGCGCCGACCATGAAGGTGAGCGTGCCAGCCTGCGCGCCGACCACGCCGCCGGACACCGGCGCGTCCGCGAACGGATTGCCGTGCTCCGCCGCCGCCGCGCCGATGAACTTCGCGGTCGCCGGGTCGATCGTGCTGCTGTCCACGAGCGGAACGCCTGCCTTGACGCCCGCGAGCACGCCGTCATCGCCGAGATAGACCGCCTTCACGTGCGCGGCGGCGGGCAGCATGGTGATGACCACTTCCGCGTCCCGCACCGCGTCGCTCGGGCGCGCGGCGAGCGTCGCGCCTGCCGCTTTCGCCGCATCGAGCGCGGGCGCGGAAAGATCGAACGCCGTCACCGCGTGACCGGCCTTGAGGAGATTCGCCGCCATCGGGCCACCCATGTGCCCGAGTCCGATAAAGCCGATATGCATCGCTGTCTCCTGTTTAACGCAACGCGATGGTCGTGTTGACGCCGTCGTTGACGGTGGCGTCGTCGAACCAGCGTGCGGTCACGGTTTTAGTCTGCGTATAGAACTGCACGACCTGCTTGCCGTACGGACCGAGATCGCCGAGCTTCGAGCCGCGCGATCCCGTGAAGCTGAACGCGGGCACCGGCACCGGAATCGGAATGTTGATGCCGACTTGACCGATATCGATCTCGCTCTGGAACTTGCGCGCCGCCGCGCCGCTTTGCGTGAAGAGGCCGACGCCGTTGCCCATCGGATTGCGGTTCACGAGTTCGATCGCGTCTTCGAGCGTCGCCGCTTCCAGCACGCATAGCACCGGCCCGAATATCTCCTGCTTATAGATGGTCATCTCGGTGGTGACGCCCGTGAAAATGGTCGGCGCGATGAAATTACCGCTCTCGTAGCCTTCGATCGACACGTCGCGTCCGTCGAGTGCGAGCGTCGCGCCCTCTTCCACGCCTTGGCCGATCAGCCCGAGGATGCGTTCCTTCGCTGCCTTCGATACAACCGGCCCGACATCCGTATTCGGCTCCGTGCCGCCGTTGACTTTGAGCGAGCGCGCGCGTTCGACGAGTTCCGGCACCCAGTCCTTGGCCGCGCCCACGAACACCGCGACCGATGTCGCCATGCAGCGTTGTCCCGCCGCGCCGAAGCCCGCGCCCGCGAGCGCGTTGAGCGTCTGCTCCTTGTTGGCGTCGGGCAGGACGACGGCGTGATTCTTGGCGCCCATCATCGACTGGACGCGCTTGCCGTGCTGGCTCGCGAGGTTGTACACGTGCGTGCCGACCGCCGTCGAGCCGACGAAGGAAATCGCGCGGATCAGCGGATGCGTGCAGATGGCATCCACCACTTCCTTGCCGCCGTGCACGACGTTGAGCACGCCCGCCGGAATGCCCGCTTCGACCGCGAGTTCGACCAGTTCCATGGTCGAAAGCGGATCTTGTTCCGATGGCTTCAGCACGAAAGTGTTGCCGCAGACGATCGCCATCGGGAACATCCAGAGCGGGATCATGGCCGGAAAGTTGAAAGGCGTGATGCCCGCGCAGACGCCAATCGGCTGGCGCAGCGTGTAGGTATCCACGCCGCCCGCAACGTTCTCCGAAAACTCGCCCTGTTGCAGCGTGCTGATGGAACACGCATGTTCGACGACTTCGAGGCCGCGGAAGATATCGCCTTCGGCATCGGCCAGCGTCTTGCCTTGCTCGGCGGTCAGCGTCTGCGCCACCCGTTTCAGGTTCTGCCGCACCAAATCCTGAAAGCGCAGCATGAGGCGCATGCGCACGCCGAGCGGTGTGGTGCGCCAGGTCTGAAACGCCTTGTGCGCGGCAGTGACGGCGTCATCGACTTCTTCCTTGGTCGCGAACGGCACGCGGCCGACGACTTCCTGCGTCGCCGGATTGACGATATCGCGCCAATCCGCAGTCTTCGAGTCGATGAATTTGCCGTCGATCAGCAATTTGGCCGTGCGAGTCGACGTATCTGCGCGAGCCGCGCCTTGAGCCGGATGTTCAGCAGCAATATTCACGAATGTCTCCTTGTTGGAATGTCATGCAGAAAGGACGAACGGAAGCGACGGGACGCGCCGGAAGGCCAGCGGCAAGGGAATGAGCATGTCGTCTCCGGAATCGTTATCGGCGCGCCGTCATGCAGCGCACTCGTACCCTTGAGTATAGTTATGCAAAAGTCCATCGACGCGCCATAAAAACACCCGATCGATATGCAAAAACACACGAACTTCGATCTAAGCAAACTCAACTGGGACGACCTGCGCTATTTCCTCGAAGTTGCCCGCACGCAGCGCGCGAGCCACGCCGCCAAGCGGCTGGGCGTGGATTACACGACGGTCGCGCGGCGCATTCGCGTGCTGGAAGACGCACTCGGCGCGCTGCTCTTCGATAAATCTCGCAGTGGCGGTTTCGTCCTCACGGCGGAAGGACAACATCTGCTCGGTTTCGTCGATTCGATCGAGACCACGGTACAGTCCGCCACCGAGCAGATCGCCAACACGGGCCACGCGCTGTCCGGCCACGTGCGTGTCGGCTCGACGGAAGGTTTCGGCTGCTTCTTCCTCGCGCCGCAACTCGCGCGCTTTCAAGATGCGCATCCGAACATTTCCATCGATCTGCTGCCCGTGCCGCATTTCGTGAGTCTCTCGAAACGCGAAGCGGATATCGCCGTCACGCTCGAACGCCCGGAGCAAGGCCAGTACGTCTACACGAAGCTCTGCGATTACCGGCTCAAGCTCTACGCCACCGCCGAATATCTCGACGCGCATCCGCGCATCCAGACGAAGGACGATCTGCCGCGTCATCGATTCGCGAGTTATATCGACGATCTCGCCTTCAGCTACGAGCTGCTCTATCTGGAGCGCGCGGTGCCGGGCGCGGTTTCGCGCTTTCGCAGCACGAGCGTGATCGGGCAGTACTTCGCCGCGTTGCAGGGCCGCGCGCTCGCCATTCTGCCGTGCTTCATGGCCGCGCCGGATGCGCGACTCGTGGCGGTGTTGCCGGAGCAAGTCGAAGTGACGCGGGCGTTCTATCTTTCTTGCCGCGAGGACTTGCGCAAGCTCAGACGCATCACGACAGTGTGGGATTACTTGCGCGAAGCAGCGGACGCCAATCGCGCGTTTCTCATGGGCAGCGACTCGAACACGACGTGGGTCGACGTCAAGGCATCCTGATTAATTCCGAGAGAAATAAGGCAAAATACGGAATTCGTAGCATTTTGATTCGAGACCTCAAATACGCGCATTCGTGCGGCATAATCGCCGGCCGGTTTCCATGTTCGATCCGCGCCGCGATCCTCCTATCCTCATGCTTTCGCCTAGTTCCATCCTGCTTCCATCCGCACGGGCTCACGACGCCCGTTCTGCTCGCGCGTCTCGCTAATGGCTTTCGTCATCTGGTCACGGCGATCGGTATCGAGCAAGCGCATTCGCTTCGTCGAAGCGCGTACCGCGCGTGCAATCGCCGTCGTCGCGCTGATCGCGCTGCTCATCGCGGCGCTCGCGCTCGGCATTGCCATCGGCACGATCTTCGGGCGCAGTCATCTCGGCGAGGAACACGCGCTCGTCTCGCGCAATTCCTACGAGATCGAACAACTCGGCCGTCTTAATGCCTCGCTGATCGAACTCGCGCCGCGCGTGGAAAGTCTTGCCGCGCAAGTCGGCGAACTGCACGATTTCGACGCTCACCTCAAGGCCGCGAACGGCGGCAAGGGCGGAGCACCCGGTGTCCACGACGTCCCGCCGCTGCCCGATAGCGACGAAGGCGGCCCCGCACTCGATGGCGCGGGCGGCCCCGAATTGCCGCCGCATCTTTGCGATACGAACAGCAGCGCGACCGGCTCGCCCCGGCAGCGCATGAAGCGCGCCGAGCAGATCATCGACTGTATCGGCGACAAACTTTCGCTGCTCCAGGACAAGACCTTTGCACACTACGCCGCCTACATGGCCTACCCCGGCCGCGATCCCGCGCCGGGCTCGCACTTCGGCTCGCCTTACGGCAATCGCTTCGACCCGTTCACCGGCAGGCTCAGTTTCCATCCCGGCATGGATCTGGTCGCGCCCACGGGCACGCCCATTCTCGCGAGTGCGGGCGGTCGCGTGGTCCAGGCCGGCGAGCATTCCGGCTATGGCAATGCGGTGGATATCCGTCACAGCAACGGCGTCGTCACGCGTTACGGCCATGCATCTAAACTGCTCGTGCATCAGGGCGAGTACGTGATGCCGGGACAAGAGATCGCCGAAGTCGGTTCCACGGGGCGTTCGACCGGACCGCATCTGCACTTCGAGGTGATCCTCGATGGCGCGCAGATCAATCCGAAGCCCTATCTCATGCTTTTCAGGGGCATCGCTCATGCGCAAGGCTGATTCAAAACGGGCGTCGATGCAACTCGCGCGCCACACCTACTCGCTCACGCCCAAGCGCAGTCTCGCGTTCGTACCGGGCGTCATCGCCGCGGTCTGCGCCATCGCCGCGCTCGGCGCCGCCGGCTATTCGCTCAAGACTTCGCACGAACAGGCGCGCAAGCTCGACGTGCTGTGCGCGCCGCCCGCCCCCGAACAGACGTTGCGCGATCAACTTCAGCATGCGCAATTCGCGCTCGAACAGGAAGCCGCGACGCGCACGGCGCTCGAACAACGCGCGGCGCAGGCCACCGCGCAGATCGAGAAATTACAGACCGATCTCGCCTTCCTCAAGAAACAGCGTTGATGCGCTTCTCGCCGCGCCGCCGGCGTCGCTCGTCACATCCAAACAGCATTGCAAGGACTCGATATGTTTTCATCGAAGAAAGACACTCAAGGCGTGAAGCAAGCCAAGCTCGCCACGCTCATCGCGCATAACGTTCATATCTCGGGCGACCTCGAATTCAGCGAGGGCCTGCGCATGGACGGTCAGGTCACTGGCAACGTGACGGGCCGCATGGGCGACGAGTCGCTGCTCGTCGTGAGCGATCAGGGCGCGATTCACGGCAACGTCGTCGCGCACGATGTGATCATCAACGGACGCGTGGTCGGCGACGTCACCGTCGCGAATTTCGTCGAGCTTCAGTCCAACGCTCACGTGCACGGCAACATCTATTATCAAAAGTTGCGCATGGATGCCGGCGCGACCGTAGAAGGCAAGCTGACTCGGCTCGATTCGATGCAAGGCGGCCTCGTCGCCACGCTGCCCGCGCCCGAACCCATTCCCGTGCTCGATTACTCGGCGAAATAAGGCGTCGCGTTCTTGCAGCAAGGGAAACAGCGAGCATGCAAGGCGAGGCATTTCCGCTAAGATTCGAGAGATGAAGAGGCCACGCGCTCGCGCCCTCGCATGTCGCTCGTACATGACGCGGCCCGAGCGCCCATCGACGCGTGGCCCGTGACATCGACACAACAAGGGCGCCCCATGCTGGTCAATTGCGCGGCTTATCAAAACGGCCGGAAGCTCGCGGACGTGCATATCGACGATATCAACGCTTATCGCGATCTGCCCGATTCTTTCATCTGGGTTGCATTGAAGGAACCTGGTCCCGGCGAACTCGCCCACATGACGCATCAGTTCGGCTTGCACGAACTCGCGGTTGAAGACGCGCAAAACGGCCATCAACGTCCGAAGATCGAGGAATACGGCGATTCGCTATTCGCCGTGTTCCACACTGTCGAGTTCGATGAAGAAGGCGAAGTGCTCGTTGGCGAGATGAACGTATTCGTCGGCAAGAACTATGTGCTCTCGGTGCGTAACCGGACAACGCAAGGCTTTCAGGAAGTCAGAAAGCGCTGCGAGCGCGAGCCTCATTTGCTCAAGCACGGTCCGGCGTTCGTGATGTACGCGCTGCTCGACGCGGTGGTCGATCGTTACTTTCCCGTGCTGGAATCGCTCGGCTCGGAACTCGATGAAGTCGAGGAGCGCATCTTCGAGCAGAACGGCTCGACGGCTTCGCGCGAGATCATCGAAGATCTCTATTCGCTCAAGCGCCGCATGACGATCCTGCAACATCACACGGCGCCGTTGCTCGAAGCAGTCAGCAAACTGTATGGCGGACGCTCGCCGGGGGTGTGCGCGGGCATGCAGGAATATTTCCGCGATGTGTACGATCACTTGTTGCGAATCGTGAAGACTATCGAAGGACGTCGCGAAATGATCGTTACCGCGATACAGGTGAATCTCGGCCTGATCGCGCTCTCGGAAAGCGAAGTAACCAAGCGTCTCGGTTCGTTCGCCGCGCTCTTTGCCGTACCGACCATGATCGCCGGCATCTATGGGATGAACTTCCATCGCATACCCGAGCTGGACTGGGCTTACGGCTATCCTGCGTGTCTTGCTGTCATGCTAACGGTGGATTTAGTACTATATTGGCGCTTCAAGAAGGCAGGTTGGCTATAATGCTGTCTTACGGAGCTCGCGCCTGGCGCCAAAACGGAACCAAAGCGCGATTTCATTTGTCTAACAGAACATGTCGGCGCGAGGCGCTTCAGGGTCTGTCGGCAGGCTCATCGGTTCTGAGCTGGTAGCTTGAATTGACGCGAAACGGCCTCATATCTCCTCCAGACTGTTGCCAGCGCGCATTCGACACGTTCACTCTAAGCTTCACCTGTACCGCACCAACCGCACGTCGGCAAAAATTCAAGGTCCTGCACGGCCTTGGCCACGCCGATGTCGCCGTCCCGGTCATGCCGGCCAGGCGCTCACTTCCGAGCCGCCACGTCGTTCCGGCCTCTGTCCGTCAAGCTCTCGGGCCTGAATTGAGACGCGGCGCGCTCATCGTCAGGGGCGCGTCGGGCACCGCTTTCGCGCTTTGTTTGCGATGCACGCCGCCCTGCAGCGACCACGCCCGTGCAGCGCCGCCCGCCTTTTTGGCGACTTCCGCGGCGAGGCACTATGGCAACGGCGCGGCACCCATGATTACTACTTCAACAGGAGCTCTATATGGCGAAAGAAGAACTACTCGAACTCGACGGTATCGTTGATGAAGTGCTTCCCGACAGTCGCTACCGCGTGACGCTGGACAATGGCGTCGTCGTGGGCGCATACGCCTCGGGCCGCATGCGCAAGAACCACATTCGTATTCTCGCGGGCGACCGCGTGACGCTGGAATTGTCGGTGTACGACCTGACCAAGGGCCGTATCAACTTCCGGCACAAGGACGAACGCGCAGGCAGCGGCGGCCCGCGTGCGCCGATGCGCCGTCGTTAAGCAGCAACGTCGTACATGCGGTAACGGTTTGATCAGGAACGCGCCCGCCCGATCCGCGGCAAACGCGTGCATTACCTTGAGCGGATCTTCACAACTTCGACGCGGCCGCTAGCCAGCCCGGTCGGGCAAACCGCCACGGCTGCGCCACGCGTCGATGTCTGTACGCTTCGCTTAATCGAGCTATCGAGCGGCCCGCATCGCCAATATGGCGTCGAGGCCGATAGCGAAACCGTCTTCGTCATTGCTCGCCGAAACCAGGCTAGCGCGCCGTTGCACGGCCTCCGACGCTTGCCCCATGGCGATCGACACACCTGCAATTTCGAACATGGCGACATCGTTGCCCATGTCGCCGAGCACGGCCACACGATCCAGCGGCACATTCGCGCGCTTCGCCAGCTCGCGCACGGCGTCGCCCTTATTGGCTTCGAGGCTCGTGACATCGAGGTAATAGGTTTGCGAACGCGCCGCGTGTGCGCGATCCTTCAGCCGCTCCTCCAACTGTTTCTCGACCTTTTCGATCAGCGTCGCATTCGAAGTCGAACCGACGATCTTGTCCACCGCCGACAGATCGAGTTCGTCGAAGCGCTGTACGCGCACGCCTTCGTAGCCCACGGTGCGCGTTTCGAGCGGCACGTATTCGCCATCGGGATTGGTCAAGTACCAGTTATCATCGATGAACACCCAGGCATCCACGCCCGTTTCGGCAAGCGTGTCCAGCGCGGTCTGCACGGCATTGCGCGGCAGTTTGTGCGCGGCGAACGTTTCCCACGTTCCCGGCTGAACCAGACTGCCGCCGTTGTAGGACCCAAACGGCAAATCCACGCCGAGCGTCTTCACGATATGACGCATGCCTTTGCCCGGCCGGCTGCTCGCCACCGTGAACTGCACGCCCGCTTCGCGCAGGCGCCGCACGGCGTCGACGGCTTTGTCGCCGAGCGTCTTGTCGGTGTAGAGCAGCGTGCCGTCGCAATCGGTGACGACGAGTTCGACCGTGGCGAGCGCCTCGAACGCGGCGGCGCCGTCGCCAGTTGCGCTATGGAGGCCGTAGCGGATATCGGCGGCGCTCATGCTTGCGCTCCCTTTTCCTTCTCCGCGTGCTGCGTATTGAAATGCGGCAACTGACGCGTTTCCCGCACGGAACGCGGATGCCAGAGCTTCGCGCCGCCTTCGATGCCCGCCGCGTTCGACACCACCGCCACGTTCGGCGGTAACTCGAACTTCAGATTCGCAGCATTGCCGCCGCCAATCCACAGCTTGTCGTAATTCACGAGCGACGACAGAATGCCGATGACCTTCTGTACGCGCTTGTTCCAGCGTTTATTGCCCGCCTTCTCGCGCGCCGCCGCGCCGATGTATTGGTCATACGCGTCGCCCTTCTTCGACACCGGATGATGCGCGAGTTCCAGATGCGGCATGAGTTCGCCATCGCGAAAGAGCGCGGTGCCGGCGCCGGTGCCAAGCGTCAGCACGAACTCCAGGCCGCGCCCTTCGATAGCCGCGAGCCCCTGCATTTCGGCATCGTTGATCATGCGCACGGGCACGCCGCCGACGCGCTGCGAGATCAAATCCGCGAGCGGGATGCCGTTCCAGTATTCGTTGCCGAGATTGGGCGCGGTCAGGACGACGTTGTTGCGCACCACGCCCGGAAAGCCGATGGAAATATGCGTCGGCGGTTCGGCAACGAGCGGCTCGACCAGCTTGATGAGCGTATCGACGAGCACTTCGGGCGTCGCCGGATGCGGCGTGGCCACGCGCAGGCGATCGCTCTTCATTTCGCCTTCTTCCGAGATGATCGCGGCTTTCAAGCCCGTGCCGCCCACGTCGATGGCGAGAATGCGCTCGGCGCGCGCGGCGCCTTTGTCGATGGTCGTGCGGCTCTTGGTTTTTTTCGCTACGGATGTCGTGCTCACGCTTTTCGTCCCCTTGATTAATCGGTTTTCTTGATGGTGTCGGTAAGCGAGCGCCACGCGCGGCCATCGGCTGCGAGCAGCTTGTCGGATGCCTCGGGCCCCGCGCTACCGGCCGGATACCCGTGCACCTCGACCTCGCCGTCATGCGGATGCAGTACGTCGTCCACCGCGGCCCATGCCGTCTCGATGCTGTCCGCGCGCTGAAACAGCGTCTCGTCGCCGAGCATGCAGTCGTAGAGCAGCGTTTCGTAACCGACGTTGGCGCGCTCCGCGAAGAAATCGCCGTAATTGAACGCCGAGCGCACCGCGCCGATCTGCATGATCGGTCCCGGCACCTTCACGTTGAAGTCGAAACTCGTGCCGTGCGCCGGATCGATACGCAGCGTGAAGACGTTGGGCGTGAGTTCATCGACGGGCGTGTCGCGGAACAGGCGAAACGGCACGGCCTTGAGATAGATCGAAATCTCCGTGCGGCGCTCGGTCAAGCGCTTGCCGGTGCGCAAGTAAAACGGCACGCCCGCCCAGCGCCAGTTGTCCACATAGACGCGCGCCGCGGCATAGGTTTCGGTGCGGCTGTCTTTCGCGACGCCGTCTTCTTCCTTGTAACCTTTGCCCGCTGGACCGGCCTCGTACTGGCCGAATACGACGTCTTTAGGATGCAGCGGCACGATTGCATCGAACACCTCGGCTTTCTTGTCGCGCACGGTTTCGGCGTCGAAGGAATTGGGCGGCTCCATTGCCACCATGCCGAGCAACTGGAACAGATGGTTCGGCAGCATGTCGCGAAATGCGCCGGTCTGTTCGTAGAAGCTGCCGCGCCCTTCCACTCCGATGGTTTCCGCCGCCGTGATCTGCACGTGATCGATGTACTCGCGCCGCCACATCGGCTCGAACATGGCGTTGGCGAAGCGCACGGCGAGAATGCTCTGCACCGTGTCCTTGCCGAGAAAATGATCGATGCGATAAACCTGCGACTCCGACGCATACGAAAGAATGCAGCGATTGAGCTCCTGCGCCGTGGCCAGGTCGGTACCGAACGGCTTCTCGATGACGAGGCGGCGGAAGTTGCCGTCCTTCTCTACCAGCAGGCCCGCGCTGCCGAGATGCTCGACGATAGGCCCGAAGAACCGCGAGCTCACCGCCAGATAGAACACGACGTTGCCGCCCTTGGCCTTTGCGAGCCGGCTTTTGAGGCGCTCGAAGGTTTCGTCTTCGGTGAATTCGCCCGCGAAGTATTCGAGCCGCTCGGTGACCCAGCTCCACGCTTTTTCGTTGAGTTGCGACGTGTGGAACGTGCTCGCTTTGTCGGCGGCGAACTTGCGTAGCGACTGCGTCAGCTCATCGCGCCAGTCGGCGGTTTCGCGCTCGCCATGATTGACGCCGATGATCTGCATGCCGTCGTCGAGCAAGCCATCCGATGCGAGGTTGTAGAGCGCGGGCATCAGGAGCCGCTTGGTGAGATCGCCGCCCGCGCCGAAGATGACCAGCGTGCACGGCGGCGCGGGATGCTTGCCGGCAAGCGGCGTGGCCTGTTCCGGCTTTTGCCCGCTCAATTGCGTTGGATTCGATTGCTGTGCTTCGTTGTTCTCGTTCGGCATGACTCGTTTGCCCCTTGATCGTTTTGTGCAGTACTCAGGACAGACCCCGAGCGACGCGGCACAGTTCAAAAGCTTGCAGTGCTTTGCGGTAGAAGCAATAAAGACGTATGGTTTTTGTAATTCGCAACCTTACGTGTCGTAAAATATGCGCGCCAGCGGCGTGGGTACGGGCGGTGCGGGGCATGCGTCATCATCAACCATCAATGCGACACGGACCTCACATGAATGCCGACGATACCAAGATCGACCTGCCCGCCTATTACAAACGCATCGGCTACGAACAAACGCAGCATACGGCGGCCACGCTCGAAACACTGCGCGCCCTGCATGCGCTGCACCCGCAAGCCATCCCGTTCGAAAATCTCGATGTCCTGCTCGGCCGTCCCGTTCGCCTAGATCTTGCGTCGGTTCAGCGCAAGCTCGTGACCAATGCGCGCGGCGGCTATTGCTACGAACACAATCTGCTGTTCCGCAGGGTACTAGAAGCGCTCGGTTTTCGCGCGCGAGGTTACGCGGGACGTGTACTGTGGGGCCGCGACGATCCCGCCATGCCGCCGCGTGCCCACATGCTGCTGATCGTCGATCTCGACGAAGGTCCCTTCCTCACGGATGTCGGTTTCGGCGGCATGACGCTCTCCGCGCCGCTCGCGCTCAAGTCCGGGCTTGAACAGATCACGCCGCATGGCGCGTTCCGGCTCGACGGCATCGAAACCGGAACCATGCTGCCGGGCTACATTTTGAACGCCTATATCGACGGCGACTGGAAGCCGGTCTATCGCTTCGACCTCGATCCGCAATATGACGTCGACTACGAGATGTCGAACCATTTCGTGTCGACTTACCCGAGTTCCGTCTTCGTGAACAACCTGCTCGCGGCACGTCTTGCGCCCGGCAAGCGTTACGGGCTTTTCAACCGGCGCCTGAGCGTGCACGACGACCGCGAAGGCACCAGTCATCGCGAACTGAAGACGATAGAAGAACTAAGGCGTGTGCTGTCGGACGAGTTCGCCATTCGTCTGCCGGACGCCGCCGATCTCGATGGCGCGCTCGCGCGGCTTCCGTAACGCATCGAGCGCAACGCCGATCCCACTCCCAGCACACGCACGAGACCACGATGCTCAAGAAAAAGACGCGCGGCGGCAGCGATTTTCAGACTCATCATCGCAGTACGATGCTCGCGCGGCAGTTGCCCGCGTGGCGTTCGCAACTCGTGGTGATCGGCCTTGCCGCAGCTTTTTTCGCGCTCGCCGGACGAGCGGCGTGGGTGCAGGTGGTCGACCGCGAGTTCTATATCGGCGAAGGTCAGAAGCGCTATCAGCGCACGCTCTCCTTGCAGGCGACGCGCGGCAAGATAGTGGACCGTCACGGCGCCATGCTCGCCGTCAGCCTGTCGACGTATGAAGTCTGGGCAAGCCCGAAACTCTTCGACGGCACGCGCGGCGACGACATCGCCCAACTGCTCGGCATGCCCGCGCGCGATTTGCAAAGACGCGTCGAAACCGGCCGCAGCTTTGTATTGCTCAGGCGGCAAGTGGAGGCCGAGACAGCGGAGAAGATCGCGCAGATCGGGCGCGCGGGCATCACGCTCGTGCCGGACACCAAGCGCTTTTATCCGGAAGGCGAATCGGCGGCGCATATCGTCGGCTTCACCGACAACGAGGACAACGGTCAGGAAGGCGTCGAACTCGCGGCGAACGCGCGTCTGACAGGCGAAGCGGGTCAGCGCGAAGTGATTCGCGACAGGCTCGGGCGCGTGATCTCGCAGATCGGCGAGCCCGACTTGCCGCAAAACGGCGAGACCATTGCGCTCACCATCGACCGGCGCATTCAGCAGCTCGCACATACGCATCTGAAGGCGGCAATTGCGAAGCATCGGGCGCGCGCGGGCAGTGTCGTCGTGCTCGACGCCAAGACCGGCGAAGTGCTCGCGCTCGCCAACTATCCGACCTTCGATCCGAACGACCGCAGCCATTTGACCGGAGAGCAACTGCGCAATCGCGCGCTCACCGATACCTTCGAGCCCGGCTCCACCATCAAGCCGCTGGTCGCCGCGTTGTCCATCGACCTCGGCAAGACGCGGCCGGAGACGCGCATCGATACGTCGCCCGGCACGCTCAAGATCGGCCCGAACGTGATCCACGATACGTCGAATCACGGCGTCATCACCGTGTCGGAGGCGGTGCAGATGTCGAGCAACGTCGCGCTCACGAAGCTCGCGCTGCAGATTCCCGCGCAGACCATCTGGGACAAGTACCGCGATTACGGCATCGGCCGCGCGCCGGAGCTGACTTTTCCGGGTGCGGCGGTCGGCAGGTTGCGCGCGCCCGAGCGCTGGAAGCCGATCGAGCAGGCGACCATGGCTTATGGCTACGGCATGTCGCTGTCGCTCGTGCAGATTGCGCAGATCTATACGGCCTATGCTGGCGACGGGCGCTTTCACGCAGCCACGCTGATTCAGGGCGAAACGCGCCGCGACCCGTTGCAGGTCACGAAGCCCGCCACCGCGAAGGCCGTGCGCAACATGCTGGAAATGGCGATGGGCCCGAACGGCACCGGCCGCGCCGCCGCGGTCGAAGGCTATCGCGTGGGCGGCAAGACCGGTACGGCGAGAAAGCAGATCGGGCGGTCGTATGCGGCGAACAAGTATCGCGCGTCGTTCGTCGGCATCGCGCCGATGAGCGATCCACGCGTGATCGTCGCGGTAATGATCGACGAGCCGTCGGGCACGACGTATTACGGCGGGACAGTGGCGGGGCCGGTGTTCTCTGGCATCGTCGGCGCGACGTTGCCATTGCTGGGCGTGCCGCCGGATGCTTGAGCGGGCGCGCACTTTGCTGCCAAATCATCGAGCGCGAACCTTGCCGCATGTCCGCCTTATCGAACTGTAAAGGCCCTGTGCTCTAATGCGGGTTCGCAGAGAACAACGGTCATTCGGGAGACTCATGAAGAAATATGTCGCGGCGCTAGCGCTGCCTTTGCTCATTACCGCGTGCGGCCGTTTCCATAATGCCGATGCCGGGCAACCCGAAGTCGAAGCAGCATCCACGGATAACCGGGTCGGCGAAATCGTCCAGTGCATCACCGACGAAGCAAAGAAGCACGACACCAAATACAAGTCGACGCCAATCCCGCAAGGCACCATGCTCGAATTCGGCGATTCGAACGTCGTCAAGGTCCGCTACGACAACGGCGAGACCACGTACCGCTTTTATCCCGGCGAGCGCCACGCATCGAATCTTTGGATCGAAGGCGCTGGCAAAAAGTGCGCGCCCTGAGTTCAAATGCGCTCGACCAAAGCCATCAACGCCGTCGAACGGCTTAAAACGCGTAGCGGCAACGCGCACTATGCGGCCGTCTCCATGCCCGGCGGCTACTTCTATCTGGTCGAACGATCGGCGGAAGGCTCGCGCAAGATCTCCGAGCCAATGCCAATGGACGATTTCGTCACCTTCGTCAACGCGCGCGAGCCCGGCAAGCCGCGCAAGGTCAGCAAGCTCGACGAGGCGCTCGAAGCGCAGATCAGCCGCAGCGGCAAGCGCGCGTCCGAGTAGCAGTTTCGTCTTCGCGGGTAGTCCCGCATCCTTCCGAATCTCATCAGCCCTTTGCGGGGCGCAGCGCACATAGCGCCGCACCGCGCCTGCTTGAATGTGCGATGCCAGACGGAGCGCCGCCTCGCCGTTTGCGACTATTTTTTCAACGATTCGCAAGGCGTTGACATGGGGATGTCGTCGCCGCACGAGTCGTGAAAACAAAGACGAGTAAGGGGCGCTCACGACGGTTCGACCAGAGCCGGCGTGGGTGATCGGGGTACGGGGTGAAGCGGCTACGGCGTAGCGCGACGATGAGCGATTTCATCGGGCGCTTGCCTGCCGAGAGGAAGACCACAAATGAAAAAAAAGAAAAGTGAGACCAAGGGCAGTCTCTTGCCCTCGGCCATGGCGGATCTCGAACTTCAGCATATCGAGCGCGCAGTCGCGCAGCTTCGCACGATGAACAACCAGTCTTCCGGCACGCTCAACGTCGACTATTGGCGCGAGCGGCTTGCGGCGGTATCGGCGGGATTCGCGCTCGTGCCGGCGCAGAAGCAGCGCATCGAAGCGCTTTCGACGGCGCTCGATTCCGTGAGCAGCAAAGGGCCGAGCGGCCCGGGAAGCCGCAAGAAATCCACGAACAGGCTATGGGCGAAAGCGGCCTAAAAACCGCTTTCGCCACTCGCGCCGGGCGGCGCGAAATTCCGCGCTTCGGCGCGCGCTATTGTCATATCCGTTCGCGCGAAAGCTGCGCGAGGGGTTCCCGGTGCTCACTGCCGGGCATCGTTCCTGCTCGATGAAAGGTCATCGATTCATACAGGGAACGCCATGTCCAACACATCACACCGCACCTCGAAGATGGTCGCTGCTATCGTTGCCATCGGCACGACGGTGTTCAGCCCTTACGGCTTTGCGCAGATCGTCCAGGGCTCCGGCTCCGACTCGCAAGACAGTCGCGCCTCGGATTCGACTTCGCGTGCGAATCCGGCGGGCGTGACGGTGCATGAGTCGCAAAAGCCGCAATCGAAGGATGCGGCGGGCGCGGCGCGAGGCCCCAGCGCCGGCAAGGATCACAAGACCGATGGCGCGGGCGGGTTCAACAACGGTCTATACGGCACGGGAGCTGGCAACAATAAATAAGGCGTGTGGTCGGATAGCGACCAGGGCGTTGCCGGTTATCCAGCGCCCTGTGCCGCCTATCCGTTACTTCTCGCCTTGCGGCGTTCCCTCGATTTCCGGCGCAATGGCCGCGTGATTCACGATCGCCACGAGCGATATCCCGCCGAGCATATTGCCGATCACGGTCGGAATCATAAAGACCAGAAAGTAATCGCCGATACTCGCCGCGCCGATCATCACCGCATAGGCCGCTTCCACCGATCCCGCGATCACGTGCGTCAGCTTGCTCACGGCAACCGTGTAAGTGACGATCAAAATGGTCAGCAGCCGCGCCGAGCGCGCGCTCGGCAGCAGCCAGACCATCAACGCGATCAGCCATCCTGAAAACACGCCGCGCACGAGCGTCACGCCGAAGTCGGCGGAAAACGGCATCTCGGCGACGTGGGCGAGCGCTTCGGTGACTTCCGGCGAGAAGACGCCCTTGATCTGCAGAATGCCCGCGAAAATTGCCGTGCCGACAAGGTTGAAGACGAGCACGATCGCCCAAAGCCGCAGTGTCTTGAACAGCGTCTTCATATCGCGGCGCGTGAGCACCGGCAACACAGCGGTCAGCGTGCTCTCGGTGAACAACTGCTGGCGTCCGAGCACGACGAACACGAAACCGATCGTATAGCCGAAGCTCGATACGAGCGAACGCCAACTCGTCTCCGGTAACGAGCTTTCGAGAATCGCCTGGACGAGAAACGAGAAACCCATCGAAAGGCCGGCGGCAAGCGCCGACCACATCAGCGCGCCGAAGGTCCGCTCCATCGCCGCCTCGCCTTCTTCGCGGACGATTTCATGAACGACGAGCGCATGCGGCGTCGAATGCTCGGCCGCCTGTTCACGCTCGGCGTTATCGAGGTTGGGCGACTGTGCGCCAGCGGAACTTTCCTTGGGAGAAGCTTCGGTGGATGTTTCTTCTTGCTGCGCGCCGGGTTTCGGCTGTGACATGTTTTTCTCCCTGAAAGCCGCTCGATGCAGGGATCGGATGAGCGGCGGCGAAGCTTTCAAGCAGAAAGAATGCCCGACGAGTCAGTTTGAAGACATTTTCTAGCGGACGATGCCGCCATCGAGCGAATCATAGCCGCGCCACTTGTAGATCAGCGCTGAGATAAGCCAGCACGCGGCGAAGAGACCGACGATTGCATAACCGAGCGCGCCGAAGTGTTCGGAAAGCACGGCGACCGCGTCCCACAGTCCGCCCTTCAGTTGCAACCGGTCCGCGATCAACCCGAGCGCTTCGATGCCGCCTATCAGCACCGCGATCAGCACCGACACCAACGTGACCGTGAGGTTGTAGTAGAGCTTGCGGATCGGCTTCATGAAAGCCCAGCCATAGGCGCCGACCATGAGCATGCTGTCGGCGGTATCGATGAGCGACATGCCCGCGGTGAAAAGCACCGGAAACACGAGGATCGACCACACCGGCATGCCGCGCGCGGCTTCCGCGGCGGCGATACCCATGAGGCCGATCTCGGTCGCTGTGTCGAAACCGAGTCCGAAGAGAAAGCCGAGCGGATACATATGCCAGCTTCGGCTGATGAGGCGGAAAAGCGGCCGGGCGATGCGCGCGATCGGTCCGCCGCCCGCCATCAGCAGATCGGCGTCGTCGTCGCGCCATGCTTCGCCGCGACGCACGCGCCTGAATGCGCGCCAGACGCCGCGCAGCACGAACAGATTCATCGCCGCGATGGCGAAGAGAAAAAGCACGGAGACGGACGTCCCGATCACCCCGCCGATCTCACGATACTGCGCAAAGCGGCCCTGCACGGCGAACGCGGTCGCGGCAATGAGCGCGCTCGCCACCACGACGACCGTCGAATGGCCGAGCGAGAAGAAGATGCCGACGCCAAGCGGACGCTTACCCTGCTGCATCATTTTGCGCGTGACGTTATCGATGGCGGCGATGTGATCGGCATCCACGGCATGGCGCAGTCCGAGCGAATACGCCAGCAGCGACGTGCCGAGCAGCACCGGATAGTGCCGGAACGCGACGAGCGCCCAGAGCCACGCGAGCACATTGAAGACGATGAGCCCGGCAAACATGCGCGTCGACTTGCGTCGCAGACTGAAAGCGCCCATTCGCCCGGCAGTCTCGATGCCCGCGCTGTGACTCGGGTTGGCGTCTCTGTCGTGAAATCGGGACATGTCGGTGGATTTGGGGCCACAAAGGGTCAAAGGATACCGCGCTTCGATGGGCGGCCAATAATCGGCGCGGCCACTCCCGCGCGTTCGGCGCGTTCACCGGCAATCACGTGACCTGCCGCATATATGACTTTTTGCCTATTCCTATTCGCTGAGCGGGGAAAACATAGGCGGATTCATTGGTTGGGCGCATCGAAGCGCGCAGCTAGGATGGCACTTCGCTTATCCCGACTTTCGCCATGCCCCGCTATCTCGACGACGCGCAACGCGAGCAACTCCAGGAACAACGCGCGACGTGGCGCTGGCGCAGCGCGTGGCCGACGTGGCTCGTGATCGTCGCGGTGTACAGCGGCTGGTTCGGCGTGGCGCTCCATGCGCGCACGCTCGGCTTGCCGGTCACGCTCACGCTGCTCGCGGTGCTCTCGTGCTGGTACATGTCGCTGCAGCACGAACTGCTGCATGGACATCCCACGCGCTGGCCGCTCGTCAACATGCTTTTCGGCCTGGCGCCGCTCGCCGTGTGGTTTCCGTATGCGGTGTATCGCGACTCGCATCTGCGTCATCACGACGACGCGCATCTGACCGAGCCCGGCCGCGACCCGGAAAGCTATTACGTCACGCCGGAGCAGTGGGCCAATGCGGGCGTCGTATTGCGCGCGGCCCTCGCTGCCCGCAATACGTTCTTGGGCCGCGTGCTGATCGGTCCATGGTTCTCGATCGCCGCCTCGTGGCGCGAAGCCGCGCAGGCGGTCGCGCTAGGTCAATGGCGGATCGTCGCGAGCTGGCTCGTGCACGCAGCGTCGCTTGCCGCGCTTGCATGGTGGCTCGATGCCCGTTGCGGCATTCCGTGGCGCGCGTTTCTGTTCGGCGTCGGCTATGCATCGCTGGCGCTGGCTTCGGTGCGATCGTTTCAGGAGCATCGCGCGGAAGGCGATGCCCGCGAACGCACCGTTCTGAACGAGGCCGCGTGGCCTTGGCGACTGCTGTTTCTGAACAACAATTATCATTCGGTGCATCACGACTTGCCCGGCGTGCCGTGGTTTGCGCTGGGCGCGGTGTATCGGCAGCGGCGCGAAGCGTACGGCGCGAGCAATGGCGGATTCGTCGTGCGCGGGTACGGCGAGTGGATCAAAAAGCATGCGTTCGCGCGCGCGGTTTCACCGGTGCATCCGTTCGCGGGCGGGACGCGCGCGCCGGTGGAATGGATCGCCGATACCGCCGTCACGACGCGCACGAACGCGATGCAACGCGGCGCGGCCAAGCGCTTCGGGCAGCCGGTGCTCGTCAGGGCTGCGGCGTCCACGCGTGATTCGCGCTCGGCGAAGGTTTCGTAGATCGGCTTGCGGCCGAGCCGCCCTGTACGATAGAGCGCTCTCGCTTCTCGCAAAGCTCGCCCATGCAATGGATCACCGCCCTTCCGATGTACAACGTCACGCCCGCGCTGGCTGCCGACTGGCGCGCGCTGCTGACGGACGTGAAAGCGCGGGTGACAGACTGGCTGGACGAACGCGCTGATACGCTCGACATCGTCGATCCGGGCGGGGATCTCACCACTTTCTGGCAACGCGACGATCTGCTCTTGTCGCAAACCTGCGGTTATCCGCTCGTTCACGCGCTCGAAGGCCGCGTGCAACTCGTCGCCACGCCCAATTTCGATGTCCCCGGCTGCGCGAACGGCAGCTATCGCAGCGTGATCGTCGCCGGAAAGCACACGCAAGCGACGACGCTCGCCGACTGTCGCGGCCTCAGAGCCATCTACAACAGCGACGACTCCAACAGCGGCATGAACTTACTGCGTCACGCGGTCGCGCCGCTGGCCCGCGAGGGCCGCTTCTTCGCTTCGGTCGAGCGAAGCGGCGGGCATCTGGCTTCGCTTCAAGCGCTCGCGACGGACCGAAGCGCGGATGTCGCCGCCATCGACTGCGTGACCTTTGCTTACGTGCGCGAACATGTGCCGGAACTAGCCGAAGGCGTCAGGGAAATCGGCGTGACGGCGAGTTCGCCCGCGCTGCCTTTCATCGCTTCGAAGCGGGTTCCGCGAGACGGCATCGAGCAGCTCGCCGCCGCGCTCGCGGATTCCGTACGCGACCATCCCGCGCTTGCGCAACGGCTGCGGCTCGACGGCTTCGTGCGCCCCACGCGCGCCGACTACGCGCCGATTCTCGACCTCGAACGCGATGCCATCGCGCAAGGCTATCCGCGGCTCGCCTGATCGCTTCGGCAAGAATCCCGCACATTCGGCACAATCGACTTTTAAACGCGAGGCATCGGCGCGGCTTGTCCGCCAGCCGGGCCTGAACGCTGACGGCCACGCTTCTCGCCGTCCCACGCATCCGGAACGTCGCAATGATCCCCTTCTCGCTTCTCGACCTCTCACCGATTCCGCTCGGCTCGACCGCCTCCGACGCCTTCGCGCATTCGCTCGACCTCGCCCGTCACGCGGAAAGCTGGGGCTATAACCGCTACTGGCTCGCCGAGCATCACAACATGACGGGCATTGCCAGCGCGGCGACGGCGGTCGTGATCGGCCATATCGCGGCGGGCACCAAGACCATTCGCGTCGGCTCGGGCGGCATCATGCTGCCGAATCACGCGCCGCTCGTCATCGCCGAACAGTTCGGCACGCTCGCGTCGCTGTTTCCGGGACGTATCGACTTGGGCCTCGGACGCGCGCCCGGCACCGACCAGACCACGGCTCGCGCGCTGCGTCGCGACTTGCAAGGCAGCGCCGATTCCTTCCCTGACGATGTCGTCGAACTGCAGCGTTTTTTCGCCGATCCCGTCGAGGGACAACGCGTGCGCGCAGTGCCCGGCGCCGGTCTTCATGTGCCCATCTGGCTGCTCGGCTCGTCGCTCTTCAGCGCGCAACTGGCGGCGGCGCTCGGGCTGCCGTTCGCGTTCGCGTCGCATTTCGCGCCGGATTATCTGCTGACCGCGCTGGAGGTGTATCGCACGCAGTTCCGGCCATCGGCGACGCTCAAGAAGCCTCACGCGATGGTCGGCGTGAACGTCTTCGCCGCTGATACCGTCGATGAAGCCCTCTTTCTATTTACCTCGCTGCAGCAGCAGTTCATCAATTTGCGGCGCGGCACGCCCGGCCAGTTGCCGCCGCCCGTCGACCAGATCGCGTGGAGCGAGGGCGAGCGCGCAGGCGTCGAGCGGTCGCTCGCGTGTTCGGTGGTCGGCGCGCGTGCGGATGTCGAAGCGGGTTTGCGCTCGGTGATCGAGCAGACTCAGGCCGACGAGTTGATCGTCACGGCGCAGATCTTCGATCATCGGGCGCGTCTGCGCTCGTTCGAGATCACGGCGGAAGTACGCGATTCGATTGCCGCCGGCGGTTGAATCGGCGCAACGACGAAGGCCGCACGACATTCGGGAAAGCCCCTACGCTTTACGCGCGCGCTTTTGACAGGCAATAATGAGACAGGCGGGGCGCGTGCGCGCTTCGCATCTGCTTATTCGCCGTGTCGGCCTTCGTCGTGCGCCCGAAATTCGTGCATGAGAGAGGAGGCGCGGCAAGACAACAACAAATACGTCGCAAGACGGGAGGAAGAATGTCGATGCCGAAAAGCGCCGCCACGGGCGCCATGACGCTCCTGACGGAATACGATGAATCGAGCGGCCAGGAAGTGCGTTCGCTGCGTCTTGAACCCGCATCCGACGGCAAGGCTGTTCTGCTGATCGAGATCGACGAGCGCAAGCCGGGTATTCATCGTGAAGTTCGTTATGAAATTACGCCCGCCGAACTGATTGCGGCAATTCGCGCGCACGGTGCGGAATTGCCGGGTGAACAACATAGTCGTTAAAACAATTTAATAGTTGGCGCAAGCAGCATACAATAGCGTTCAGGCGACGCATCAGCCGTTCGGGAAACCGGGCGGTTAGAGTGTCGCTTTCCCGCAGTTCGTAGCCTCCCGACGTGACCTCCCGCGCGCACTATAGTCGTGCGTCCGTCATGGCGATTCCCGCACGAGCCAATGTCCGAAGCCGGTATTACTGTTATATAGCCGACACAGCGGGGACATTAATCGGTGTGGGCGGCGCGTGTGATGGGATAAGCGCGGTCTGCGGTAAATACACTAATTGACGCACGTTTCACTGTGCGTCACGCTGGATAAAACATATCAAACCTAGTCATCGAGCCGCCCCGGTCCGCGCGGGGCATCGGTTCGTCTTTCGCAAATCAAAAAGCTGAATCAGGAAAGCCGTGGACGAAAGAAAGCGAGACAGCATCATCGCGTATTTACGCAGCCGGATGGTCGAGTTCGGCATTACGGAAGGCGCGCTGGCCGAAGCATTGGCCGACGCGCCAGCGGCCGAACCGCCGCCTACCTTTACCAAGACCAACGGCGCCAACGGTACGGCGAAGCCAGCTCGGGCCATGCCGCAATTGCCGTCACTGCCGCAATCCGGAGACGGCGCAGCGCCGATTTTCCGTAACGCCAGCGGCGATACGTGGGACGGCCTGGGCGACATGCCCGAATGGCTGAAGCGCGCCGTGCATGCCGGTCAGGATATCGAGTTTTATCGCGTGTAACGCCCTTCCTCGTTTCCCCGCCTTTCGGATACGCATGCACGGTGGCCAATAAACGCCATCATTATGCGTAGTCATTAAGCGCGATTCGTAAGGCATGGGCGTTTCGCCTTCGTCATTCTCACCTCAGGCCATGCAAGCGGAATGCTCCGCGTGCTTCTGCGCGCGCCGTTTTTTCGCAAAGACGGCGTGGTTAATCGCGCCCGCATTTGCCGACCGGCCGTGCACATTCGAAACGCACACGCATGCAATTGCGCGGCTCGGTGCGTGCGAAGCCTCGCGCATAGGCAATTCATCGCGAATAATCAAGCCTAAAAAATTTCGACGATGGTTCCCTTTCGCGGCGGAAAACGTTTATTGGTGGTGACCAGTACCCGGCTTTCCTGAAAGCGCCGCCGTTTCGCGAACACTTCATCGTTACATCCAGCACACCGTTAGTACACCGCAAGTACGCCGAACAGGTCCCGCAGTCTTTGCTCGACAGGGGGAACGCATGAACGCTTACCGACGCCTCGCGCGCCACGATACCGAAACCGAAACTGATTGGCAGCTGCATCGACAGACGAGGAAGCGGAGCACGCGCTCAGACCTCGCCTTGCATCGCGGCTGACGTATAGCGTCCGCGAAACGCGTATCGAACGAGGAGCGCCATGTTGCCCCGGCCCACTACCCTGCCGAGCGTCGAGCGGCGCATGACAGCCGGGCGCATGTTGCTCGAAGGGGCATCGGTGCAGGCCGTGGCGGAGCATCTGCATCTGTCCTTGCAGACGGTGAAGCGTTACAAGGCAATCGTGTCCGATGGCGGGCTCGACGAGCTCGCGAAAATGGGCGTGGGCGGACGGGTATCGGTGCTGGACCGCGAGGCGCTCGAATGGATCGCGGCCGCCTTGCAGGGCCCGGCGCGCGTGCATGGTTTTGCGAGCGACGCGTGGACCAACTCGCGTCTGCGCGAACTGATCGAGCGGCGCTTCGGCGTGCGTTATTCGCGCGTCTATGTGTGGCAGATCGCGACCAATCTCGGGCTTGGGCATCTGCTGTCGAAGTCGCGACGCTGATGCCGGTGATGTTCACATATCAAAGGAGATGACCATGCTTCGAACTTCGCGTCGTGCAGGCAGTTCATGGATCGGATGCGCACTCGTCGCGCTTGCTTGTGGCTCGGCTTTGCCGGCTGCGGCGCAGGATGCCGCGTCGGAACCGCAAGCGCGAGCCGGGGCGGCGGTGGCGCAAGTGCAGGCGCATGTGGTTGGCATCGACCCGGTGACGAACAGCGTCGCGCTAAAAGGGCCGGCGGGGCGCGTCGTGGAAGTTGCCGTCAATCCGCAGGTCGCCGATGTCAAGAAGCTCAAGATAGGCGACACGGTGAACATCGAGTATCGCAACGCCGTGCTGATGCGCGCGGTCAAGGCGAAGCCGGGTGCGATTCGTGAGCGCGTCGACACGCAAGCGACTGTTCCGGCGACGAACGGCGTGACGGCGCAGGCGCGAACGGTGGAGATACTGGCGACGATTCAGCACATCGACAAGAAAAAGCGCGAGATCACGCTACGCGGCCCGACCCACACGGTGACGCTTGCGGTCGCGCCGGACTTATCGCTTGACGGCTTGAAGTCCGGAGATATGGTGCATGCGCAATTCGAATCGGCGACGGCCATTCAAGTGCTCAGGGACGGGCAGCCCTTACGCTGATCTTGACGCGCAATCGCCACGCTCCGGAAAGCCTTTGTGGATCAATGCGTTGGATGGGTCACGCAGCGGCTATCCACAGGGCTTTCAACAGAAACTGTGGATAGTTTCGTGGATGACCCATTTTGCATACGCGAATAAAAAAGCCCCGCGACCGCGGGGCCAACCTCTCAGATTCCCGCTACCCTTTCGACCTCAGAAATTGAAGTTATCGATATTCGCCGAATCGAACGTCGTAGGCGGCCCGAGAATCACTTCCCCGCTCTTTCCCACGGTCCGCTTGCCCAGCTTGCCGGCTTCGAACGAATCGCCTTCCTTGCCCGTGATCGTGCCCGACGCAAGACTGGCCGCCGCGTACGCCGCGAGATAACCCAACTGACCCGGGTCCCACAACTGGAACGCCTTGACCGTGCCGTTCTTCACGAACGCGCGCATCTGGTTCGGCGTGCCGAGACCCGTCACCGTGACCTTGCCCTTGGCTGGCGAACTCGAGATATAACGCGCCGCCGCCGCGATGCCCACCGATGTCGGCGCCACGATTCCCTTCAGGTTCGGATAAGCCTGCAACAGGCCCTGCGTCTCCACGAATGATTTTTGATCGTCATCGTTGCCGTAGGCGATCTTCACGAGTTTGATCTTCGAATACTCCGGCTTCTTCAGTTCGTCCTGCATCCATTTGATCCAGGTGTTTTGATTGGTCGCGTTGGGCGTCGCGGAGAGAATCGCGAATTCGCCTTCACCGCCAATCAGCTTCGACAGCAACTGGATCTGTCCACGTCCGATCGCTTCCGATTCGGCCTGATTCACGAAAATTTGCCGTCCGTCGGGCGCGGTGTCCGAGTCGAAAGTCACGACCTTGATGCCCTGCGACATCGCTTTTTTCAGATACGGCACGACCGCGTTGGCGTCGTTGGCGGCGATCACGATGGCGTTCTGCCGCTGCGTGATCAACGTGTTGATATAGCTCACCTGTGACGACGCGCCCGCATCCGACGGGCCGACGACCTTGCCATCGCCCTTGAACTCCTTGATCGCGGCCATGCCGCCGTCATCGGCAATGACTTCGTACGGGTTATTGATCTGCTTGGGCAGGAAAGCGATCTTCAGCCCGCTCTTCAGCTCGGCGGCGCTTGCGGCAAGCGCCACGGTGGCGGCCAGCAAAGCCGCCGCGAGCACCGGCCCGCGTGAGAATCGATACGGTTTTTTCATGTATGTCTCCTGTCATTGCGCGCAAGTTTTGCCCTTGGACAAACCGTTGCGCTGGTTATCAACGTTCTTCAATTCACCCTCGACCAGCCTTCAACACCTACGACGTCTGCGCCATGAAGCGTCTTTCACGCGCGGCCCGCCAGCGCGCGACCAGATTGGGAATCAGCACCGAGGACAGCAGCAGCGCCCCGGTCACGATGGTCAGTGTTTCGCTCGATACATCCGCGAGGGTCAGCGCATTGCGCAGCACGCCGATGATGACGAGCGACAGCAGCACGCCGATCATCGACCCGCGTCCGCCGAAGATGCTCACGCCGCCGAACAGCACCGCCGCGATCACCGACAACTCGAAGCCTTCGCCGTTGTCGCCGCGCGCACTGGTGAAACGCAGCGTATAGACGATGCCCGCGAGCGCCGCCATCGCGCCGGACAGCATGAAGAGCCTGATCTTGGTCTTCGTCACGTCGATACCCGAAAACTGCGCGGCCGTGGGGTTCGCGCCGATGGCAAAGAGGCTGCGGCCGAACGGCGTCGCCTGCAACAGCACCGTGAAGACGAGCGCGCCCGCGATCACGAGAACGAAGGGCATCGGCAGGAAGGTATCCGCGATGGTATCGATGCCAAACGACGTGTACGACGCCGGAAAGTCCGCGATGGCCTGATCGCCGAGCAACACGTAAGCGAGACCCCGAAACAGCGCTAGCGTGCCGATGGTGACAGCAAGCGATGGCAAATTGAAGCGCACGATCACGAGTCCGTTGAGCAGCCCGGCCATTGTGCCCGCGACGAGCACGATGGCGATGACGAGCGGCATCGGCAAGCCCATGTGCCAGAGCACGCCCATCAACGCGCTCGACACGCCCAGCACCGACGCCACCGACAAATCGATTTCCGCCGCGACGATGATGAGCGTCATCGGCAAGGCGATCAGCGCGATCTCGGTGAAATCGGCGAGCATGTTCGAGAGGTTCGCGCCGGAAAGGAACATCGGCGAAAGCACGCGTCCGCCGATCAGCGAGACGACCAGCACCATGGCGAGCATCGCCTCCCATTGCAGATGACGGCGTTTTGCCGTGGAAAGAGCCGAGTCGGGTTTAGCCATGATCGCGTTTCCTCATCATGCGGCGCGCGACCGAGCGCGCGAGCAACGTATCCAGCGCGATCGCCGCGACGATCAGCGCGCCTTGAATGGCCTGCTGCCAGAACGGCGACACGCGCAACACCACGAGCGCGATGTTGATGACGCCCAGCACCAGCGCGCCAAGCGTCGCGCCCGCCACCGTGCCGACGCCGCCCGTGATCGCAACGCTGCCGACCACCGCCGCCGCGACCACCTGCAGCTCGATGCCCTTCGCCGTGCTGGCATCGACGGTGCCGAAACGCGCAAGCCACAGCACGCCCGCAAGGCCGGCGATCGCGCCGGACAGCAGGAAGCCGATCATCACGCGGCGGTCCACGCGAATGCCCGCGAGACGCGCGGCTTCGGGGTTCGAGCCGATGGCGTAATGCTCGCGGCCGCCGCGATACTGCTTCAGATACACCGACAACGCGATCAGCACGACGAGCGCGATCAACACGAGATTCGGCACGCCGAGCAGCGATCCGGTTGCAATCGTGGCGAAGCTATCCGGCAGACTCGTCGCGTTGATCTGGCCGCCGTGGACCCACGCGTAGTCCGCGCCGCGCACGATATACAGCGTCGAGAGCGTGGCGACGAGCGACGGCACGCGCCCGAAGGTGACGAGCGCGCCGTTCA
Source organism: Caballeronia sp. GAWG1-1 (assembly GCF_023631465.1). Classification (NCBI taxonomy): domain Bacteria; kingdom Pseudomonadati; phylum Pseudomonadota; class Betaproteobacteria; order Burkholderiales; family Burkholderiaceae; genus Caballeronia; species Caballeronia sp. GAWG1-1. The sequence continues at coordinate 221,608 of NZ_JALQDB010000028.1, read as the reverse complement.
CCGCGCCGATCACGAGCCCGACGCCCATGCCCGCGAACATCGCGACGATCACCGGCATGTGCGGGTTCATCACGAAGAGGCTGCCGACCGCATAGGCGCTCACGCCGACGATCGACGCGACCGACAGATCGATATGCCGCATCAGCATGACGATCGTCATGCCGGCCGTCAGCAAGCCGATGATCGACACATTCAGCAGCACGTCACGCAGATTCTGCAGATTCAGAAAGTCCGGCTTCACCGCAGCGGTCGCGCCAATCAGCACGAGCAGCACGATGAAGAGCGTGAGCTCGCGACTCTTCGCGATCGAACCCGCGAGACTCTCGCGTTTGGTTTCGGCGGCAGGCAGCGCGGGCATGGTGGGAGAGTGTCGTGTCATCATGCGGCGCGTCCCAGGGTTTGCGGCGATGCGCCCAACGCGGCGCTCATCACCCGTTCTTCGTTTGCATCGGCGCGAGCAATGTCGGCGCTGATACGGCCTTCGTGCATGACGAGCACGCGGTCCGCCATGCCGAGCACTTCGGGCAGCTCGCTTGAAATCATCAGCACGGCCATGCCCTCGTTCACGAGTTCGGCGAGCGTGCGATACACCTCGGCTTTCGCGCCCACGTCGATACCGCGCGTCGGTTCATCGATGATGAGCACCTTCGGATTCGTCGCGAGCCACTTGCCGAGCACGACCTTCTGCTGATTGCCGCCCGACAGCGTGCCGACGGGCGCATCGAGATCGCCGGCCTTGAGGCGCAGGCGCTTGCCCCAGTCGGCGGCGAGCGTCGATTCGCTTTTCGCGGAGATGAGCCCGTGCCGCATCAGGCGGCCGAGCACGGTGAGCGATGCATTGCGCGCGATGCTCAGTTCCAGCGCGAGCCCTTGCGCGCGGCGATCCTCCGGCACGAGCGCGAGGCCCGCGCGCACCGCTGCCGCCGGATGGCCGAGGGCGAGCGCCTTCCCCGCGATCTTCACTTCGCCGCCATCGACCGGATCGATGCCGAAGATGGCGCGCGCGACTTCGCTACGTCCCGCGCCAACGAGGCCCGCAAGCGCGACGATCTCGCCTGCGCGGACATCGAAGGAAATGTTCTTGAATACGCCTTCGCGCGTCAGGTTGCGGACCGAGAGACGCACGTCGCCGGGCTGCACGTCCGCCTTCGGATAGAACGTGTCCAGATCGCGGCCGACCATCTTGCTCACGATGGCATCGATGGTCATGTCGCTGGTGAGCGCGTCGTAGACCTTCATGCCGTCGCGCATGATGGTCATGCGCTGCGTCAGCGCGAAGACTTCGTCGAGCCTGTGCGTGATGAAGAGGATCGCGACATCCCGCTCACGCAGCGCACGCACGATGGCGAAGAGCCGCTCCACTTCCGTTAGCGAGAGCGCGGCGGTGGGCTCGTCCATGATGAGCACGTTGGCGTCGAGCGAAAGCGCCTTGGCGATCTCGACCACTTGCTGGTCCGCGATCGACAAGCCTCGCACGAGCCGTTGCGCGCGCAGGTTCACGCCGAGCGACGCGAGCAACGCATCGACTTCGCGATGCATTTCGTCGTAGCGTATGCGTCCGAGCCGGTCGCGCGGCTGCCGGCCCATGTAGATGTTCTCCGCGATGGAAAGGTCCGCGAACAGCGTCGGCTCCTGATAGATGACGGCGAGACCGGCATCGCGTGCCTCGGCGGGATTGGCGAAGCGGCGCGGTTCGCCATCGACGAGAATCTCGCCTGCATCCGGCTGATACACGCCGGCGAGCAGTTTGACGAGCGTGGATTTACCCGCGCCGTTTTCGCCGAGCAACGCGTGGACTTCGCCCGCGAAGAGTTGCAGGCTGCCGTCGCCCAATGCGCGCACGCGGCCGAACGCCTTGCTCGCGTGCCGCAATTCGAGTCTTGGCGGCTTGTTGATTGTCATGCGCTGTCTCCTGTTTGTCGGCCGAAGCTGGCGCTTGCTCCGGCCTGTGCAACGCCGTGGACCTTGGCGTTGCGCCTGAGCGCTTACGCGAGTTTCACGCGACGCCTTCGATCAAGTCCGACGCCAGTTCCGGTCTTCGAACGTTGCTATCAAATGCGGTAAATCCGCTCCGCATTACGCACGAATAGTGCTTGCTTTTCGCTGTCGCTCGCGTCGCTCACGATTTGCGCGTAGGCGTTCCACAGCTGTTTGTAAGTACCGAAAAGCCTGTCGACCGGGAAGTTCGATGCGAACATCGCGCGGCCGACGCCGAAGGTATCGATGGTTTCGAGCACATACGGCCGGAAGCTCTCCACTGTCCATTCGTGATCGAGCATGGCGAAGCCGCTCAGCTTCACCGCGACGTTCGGACAAGCCGCGAGCGCACGCATGCCGTCGCGCCACGCGCGATATCCTTCGACCGAAGACCGGTCCACGAACATCCCCGCATGATTGACGATGAACTGCGTGTTTGCATGTTCGCGCGCGAGTTGCGCGGCATCGTTCATCTGCGACGGATAAAGCTGCAAGTCGAACGACATGCCGAAGCGCTCGAGCAACGCGAAGTTCCGGCGCCACCGAGGCTCGTGCATGAAGTGCCGCCCGACGTAGTCATACAACGGATTTTCATGCACGTTGAGAATCTGCCGGATGCCGCGCGTGTTGGCGAAGGCCGCGTGCGCTTCGAGCACGGCAGACGCATCGTCGGCCGATAAATCCGCGCCCGCCACGATGCCGTTCGGCATGCCGCGGCCGGTGTCGTCGGCGAGTCCTTGCAGCCAGCGCGTTTCCTCGACAGGATCGGCGGGATCGTGGTTCGCATCGACGTGCACGATCTTCAGCACTTCGATGTCGCCGGCATCGCGCAACAGATCGGCGAGCAGATAGTCATGCTTTAAATCGCGCGCGTCGCCGACGAACGATGTCTGCGGATTCGCCAGCCACGGATAGTGATGCGTGGACAAATCCCACAAGTGGATATGCGGATCGACGACCTGCATGATGGTGTTCCTCACGAGCTTGGAAATGCGCGATTACGGAAGATGAAAGACGGGCGCAAGCGGCACGGCAACAGGCGCGTTGTCCGCATGCGTTTCCATCAGCTCGGCCATGTAGTCCCACCATTTGCGCATGATGGGCAAATGCGGCAACGCGTCGGTCGAATGCGTGCCGGTGCGCTTGTAGGTGGCGAACAGATGTCCGGTCGCTTCGTCGAGAAAAATCCAGTAGTCGCGGATGCCCGCTGCAACGAGCGCATCGGCCAGTTCGGGCCATATCTCGCGATGGCGCTTCTCGTATTCCTCGCGCATGCCCGGCTTCAGGGTCATGCGAAATGCCATTGTCTCCATGGCGGACCGCCTGATTTTGTTTAGTGAGCCCGAATGTTCGCGGCTCGTTGTGCTGCGACTATAATTCGCCGACCGATAACACGACAATCCGAAAGAAGGATTGGCCGATCGCAAATGCGTATCGGTTTGAAGCTACTGCGTTGCATCACCGCGGACCGACAATGAATCAGAACGTCTCACAGGTGGCGCTCGTCAATCGCCTGAAATTCAAGCATCTGGCGCTGCTCGTCGCGCTCGACGACGCGCGCAATCTGCACCAGGCCGCCGATGCCATCAACGTCGCACAGCCGAGCGCGAGCCGCATGCTGGCCGATATCGAGGAAGCGTTCGGCTTCCTGCTCTTCGAGCGCAACGCGCGCGGCATGCAGCCAACGCCGCTCGGCATGTCCGCGCTCGCCTACGCGCGCCGCTCGCTTGCCGACCTCACCCGCTTCGCCGACGACCTCGACAACAAACGCCGTGGCGGACATGGCCAACTCACGGTCGGCGCGATCATGGGCGCCGCGCCCGACGTGCTCGCCATGGCCGTCACCGAACTCAAGTCGGAGCGGCCGCTGCTCAACGTGCGCATCCTCGGCGAAACCAGCGACCAGGTCGTGCAACTGCTGCATCGCCGCGAAGTCGATCTCGCGCTCGGCCGTCTCACCACGCCTTTGCAGCACAACGACTTCGATTTCGAACCGCTTGCGCGCGAAGCCATGCGGCTCGTCGTGCGCGCCAGACATCCACTCGTTTCGAAGACGACGCTCGCGCTCGATACACTCGTCGGCTGGCCGTGGATCCTTCAGCCGATCACGAGTCCCGCGCGTCATCTCTTCGAGGAAGAACTCGCGCGTGCCGGGCTCACCACGCCTGCCGATATCGTGGAATGCGCGTCCATCTTCGCGACGCTGCAACTGCTGCAAAACAGCGACGCCGTCGCAATGCTGCCGGAATCCGTCGTGCGCGATTATCTGCGCGCGCAATTGCTGGTGGAACTGCCCATCGAAATCGGCAAGAGCCTGTCGGGCTTCGGCTTGCTGCGCCGCAAGTTCGAGACGCTCTCCGAACCCGCCGAATACTTCATCGCGCTGTTGCGCAAGTATTCGGCGTCGTCGCTCGCGGTCACTGCAGGTTGACGAAGAGACCGCCATCCACGAGCAGCGACGCGCCCGTCACGTAACGCGCGCGATCCGATGCCAGAAACACGACGCACTGCGCCACATCGTCCGGTTCACCGAGTCTTCCGAGCGGAATGCGCTTTTCCATATAGGCGCGCTTTTCCGTATCGGACAAGTCTTCGGCGTTGAGGTCGGTGGCGATGGTGCCCGGCATCACCGAATTGCAGCGGATGCCGTAAGGGCCGAGCGCGATGGCGCACGACTGCATCAGCGAATGCACACCCGCCTTGGTCGGCGTGTAATGCGTCTGCATGCCGCCGCCGACGAGCGCGCTGATCGAACTCGTCGCGATGATCGCGCCACCCGTGCCCTGATCCTTCATCTGATTTGCCGCGGCCTGCGTCACGTAGAACGCGCCGTTCAGGTTCACCGCGACCGTGGTTTCATAGACCGATGGCGGCATGTCAAGAAACGCATGGAACGGACAGATGCCCGCGTTGCTCGACAGCACGTCAACGCGCCCGAAGGCGTCCACCGTGCGGCGCACGAGTTCGCGGCCGGTCTCGTGTTCGGCGACATTGCCTTCGACCGCAATCGCGCGACGGCCGAGCGCCTCGATCTCGCGCAGGATCGACTCGACCGCGTAGCCCTTGCCGTACGACTTGTCGTTGTCGCCCCAATAGTTGATCGCAACGTTCGCGCCTTCGCGCGCGCTCGCCAGCGCGATCGCCCGGCCGATGCCGCGCGAGCCGCCCGTCACGATCACCACTTTGTCTTTCAACAGCATGAACGTTTCCTTCAATGAGTGTACGGACGCGTCAACGCGCATTCGGGATTCAGCCGCACGCCGAAGCCCGGCGTCTCCGGCACCTTCATGCGGCCGTTCACCGGAACGGGTTCGTCGAGCAGCAAGGGCGTGAACATCGGCACGACCTGATCGGCTTTCTCGGCCATCATGAGGAACTCGGCGAACGGCGAGTTGTGACGCGTCACCACGAAGTGATAGCTATACACCGACGAACCGTGCGGCACCACGAGCACGTTATGCGCATCCGCGAGCGCCGATATCTTGATGAGTTCCGTGATGCCGCCGCACCAGCCGACATCCGGCTGCACGAGGTCCGCGCAGCCCATCTCGAAGAGCATGCGAAAACCCCAGCGCGTGGCTTCGTGTTCGCCCGTCGTCACCATCATGCCGCCTGGCACCGCGCGGCGCAGTTCGGCATAGCCCCAGTAATCGTCGGGCGGCAGCGCCTCTTCGATCCATTTCAGGCCATACTCGCGCGCCGCGTTCGCGAGGCGCTTCGCGTAGTTGAGGTCGAGGCTCATCCAGCAGTCGAACATGAGCCAGAAGTCGTCACCGACTTTCGAGCGCATGTCGGCCAGTTTGGCGATGTTCTTCGCGAGCCCTTCCTCGCCTTCGGCCGGTCCATGCTGCAAAGGCATCTTGCCGCCGATGAAACCCATCTCCTTGGCGAGATCCGGCCGCGCGCCGGTTGCATAGAACTGGAGTTCATCCCGCACCGGTCCGCCGAGCAACTGGAAGACGGGTTCCTGGCGCACCTTCGCGAGCAGGTCCCACAACGCCAGATCGACACCCGATATCGCGTTGAGCACGATACCCTTGCGCCCGTAGTACAGCGTCGCGAAATACATCTGATCCCACATCTTTTCGATATCCGTCACGCGCTGCCCTTCGAGGAAGCGCGCCAGATGCTTCTCGACGATGAATGCGCCGATCTCGCCGCCCGTCGTCACCGCGAAGCCGACCGTGCCGTCGCTTGCCTCGATCTCCACGACGAGCGAGCCGAGCACGTTCAGTCCGAACGACTGACGGCTCTGGCGATACTCGGGATAACGCGCCATCGGCGTCGAGATGTGATCGTCGATCCAGTGGTTAGCGCCCTGATCGTGATAATCGGCGCCGCCGCCGCGAACGGTGAAAGCGCGCACTTGGCGAATGGTGGGCATGGACATGAGTGTCTGTCTCCGTTTGAAGGCGTTGTTGTTCAGGATGCGCTGGCGGGTTTGGCGCGGGCATCGCGCGAGGCGTCGCGCTGCGGCACGCGCACGAAGGCGACGATCACGAGCGCGGCCAGGACGCTCGCCGCGCCGAGCACCATGAGTCCGGCGCTGGTCGAATGGAATGCGGCTTCCGCGGCGGTGCGGGCCATCGGTGCAAAGAATCCGCCGAGGCCGCCCAACGAGTTGATGAGCGCGATGCCGGCCGCCGCGGCCGCGCCAGTGAGATAACGCGTCGGGAACGTCCAGAAGAGCGGCTGGGCGGCGATGAATCCGCTCGCGGCGCAACACAGCGCGAAAAGCGATACCACCGGCGTTCCCGCGATGCCCGACACGACGATCGCGACGCCCGACATCACGAGCAACGCGATAGCGCACACGCGATGCTTGCCGGTGCGATCCGCATAACGCGGCACGATCCACGTGACGATGACGGCCGCCACCCACGGCAACGCGGTCACGAGTCCGACACGAAAGCCGACCTTGGTTCCGAGCAGCGCGGACACTTGTTGCGGCAGATAGAACACCACGCCATAGACGGCTGCCTGGATCAGGAAATACGCGCAGCACAAGACCAGCACGCGCGGATCGATGAGCGCCGCCAGCACGCCACGCGGTCCGTGCGATGACGCGTTGCGGGCGTCGTCATCGAGACGCGCGACGAGCAGCGCGCGTTGATCCTGAGTGAGCCAGCGTGCGCGGGCGGGGTCGTCGTCGAGATACCAGAACGCCCAGACACCGACGATCGACGCGAGCAGGCCTTCGACCAGAAAAAGCCATTGCCAGCCCGAGAAGCCGAGCGCGCCGTGCAAGTCCAGCAGCAATCCGGACAAAGGCGCACCGAAGATGAACGCGAGCGGCGCGCCGAAGTAAAACACGCCGAGCGCACGCGCCCGAGCGCTTTGCGGGAACCAGCGCGTCAGGTAATAGACGATGCCGGGAAAGAATCCGGCTTCCGCCACGCCGAGCAGAAAGCGCAACGTGTAGAAGGTCGTGGCGTTGTGCGCGAAGGACATTGCCGCCGAAACAAGACCCCACGTCACCATGATGCGGCACATCCACAGCTTCGCGCCCACGCGATGCAAGAGCAGATTGCTCGGCACCTCGAAGATTGCGTAGCCGACGAAGAACACGCCCGCGCCGAACGCGAACGCGGCATTGGTGAGGCCGGTGTCCTGCTGCAGCGCCTTCTGCGCGAAACCGATGTTCGCGCGGTCCAAAAACGCGAGCACATACATGAGCAGCAGAAACGGCAGCAGCCGGCGCATCACGCGGGACGTGACGGCGCCTTCCGCGCTAACGGAGTCATTCATGTCTCTCTCCAGGTCGCCTTGCTTTTTTATGATGGCGATCGAGCAATCACGGCGATATCAGTAAGTCGCGCGTCCGCCCGACAGATCGAACACCGAGCCCGTGCTGAACGCGCAGTCTTCCGACGAGAGCCAGAGGATCAGCGACGCGGCTTCCTGCGGCTGAAGAAAGCGGTTCATCGGAATTTTGGACAGCATGTAGTCGATGTGCTGCTGCGACATCGAATCGAAGATTTCGGTTTTGGCGGCGGCCGGCGTGACCGCGTTGACGAGAATGCCCTTGCCCGCGAGTTCCTTGCCGAGCGACTTGGTGAGCCCGATCAGCCCGGCCTTCGACGCGCTGTAGTGCGAGGCGTTAGGGTTGCCTTCCTTGCCCGCGATGGACGACACGTTGACGATGCGCCCGTAACCCGCCTTCAGCATGTGCGGAACGACGGCGCGGCAAGTGAGATACGGCCCGATCAGATTGACATCGACGACGCGGCGCCAGACATCGGGAGCGAGTTCCCAGGTCGTGCCGTTGCCGCCGGTGATGCCTGCGTTGTTCACGAGGACATCGATATGGCCGTGCGCGGCGAGCGCTTTCTGGACGGCCGCCTCGATGGAGGCTTCATCGGTGAGTTCGACGACTGCGTCGCTCACCTTGCGGTCTTCGTGCTTGGCGGAGAGTTCCGCAGTCGTGCGTTGCAGCCGTTCGCCGTCGACGTCCCACAGCACGACATCCGCGCCCGATTCGAGCGCCCGTTCCGCCACCGCGAGGCCAATGCCGCGCGCGCCGCCTGTTACAACCACCGTGCGGCCCGCCAGATCGATCCGGTTCATCCTTTCGTCTCCTTGTTGTTGCGTCATTCATGCAAGAAATGAATGCCGTGAGACGCACTATAGTCCCACGGCAATAGCGCAACAATTCGAAAGGGCAATCGTTCGATAGCGAAAGCGGATCGGCTGGCTTATCGACGAGCAGGTTTTGCGTCGCGTGAGCGAAGTTTGAACATGCACCGAGGTGTCTCGGGGTGGACCGCAGTCCCAGACCTTTCCAAGTGCTGGTCGTGAAAGGCGCGGTCGGCGAACATGGCAAAGGCAAATAAAGCGGCGATGCCGATTGGGCTAAAGAGAAGAATGGCGACGAACACGAGAAACTCCTTAAACTGGCTGCATCGCAGTATAAAGCGATAATCTCGGTCAACTTATCCCCAACTTCGCAAAACGCCGTTTAACTATCGAAGCGACTTTTTAAGATGGAGCCGATTCCGAATGTTCAAGTAGCGTTTTGGAACCATTGTCGGGAACGCGCATTGCTATGTCTCCTCACGGTCGCTTTGACCAGACGATAATCGGGCCGCGCCCGAACATTACTCACATAAGAAAGCATGTTCACACCGAAAGCCTGCACTGCTACTTGCGTACTCGACGGAATGCCCGTCACGCTTACGTACTTCCCCGACACCACGCTACTGCGCATCACAGACGCAACCGGACATTGCGTCCGCGAGACGCGCTGGCCCGCGCCGTGGCGCACGCTGCTTGCCACCTTGCGCGAATTCAGTGGACGCGACGCCGAAAGCCAGCTTTCCACGCTGCTCGACGAAATGCCCGTCGTGCAAAAATCCGCGCGCCAAACCGCGCCCGCCTTCGCCTGAAACCGGCGCAACCGATGCCTGTTGCGCAATCGAGCGTCGCGGCTCGCGACGCCGATCCGAAGTCCCTGGCGGGTCGATCGGCAACACTTACGCACGCCTCGTAAACCACGATCTTCAATGAGCGCCAACGAACGACGGCAGCAATCGCACGAAAGTAAAATGCAAGCTCATTGTCGATCGTCCGCCGGTCCGTTTTGAGTTCGCTTAGCCGCGCCCTTTACAATGTGGCACTCAGGCGTCTTGCCTCGCTCGAACCGCTTCCTTGTCGACACCCCTCTACGCATTTGGCTGTATGGTCACTGAAACGTCTTCATCGGAATCGCTCGCCGTCGCTGAGCGCGTGCGTGAGCTCATGGCCCGCCACGGTATTGGCAAGCGGCAGCAAACCGCGGAACTGTGCCGCATCCTCGACCTGAGTTTTTCGCAAGGGCACCGCAAACTGCGCGGTAACAGCCCGTGGACGCTCGCGCAAATTCGCAAGGTCGCGGACGCGTTCGACGAAGCCGCGCTCAAGCTCTTCGAACCCATCGACACGCGCGCCGACGAGAGTGAAGGCACGGCGCACGACGCGGTGCTCAAGATCGGCTCGCTGGAAATTCCCTGCATGACGTGGGTCGGCAATGCGCTGGACGCGGGCAGCCGGCCTGACTTCATCGCGCAGAAGCTGAATAGCCGCTGGATCGTCTCGCGTCACGAAGGCGTGCTGCTTCACGAAGCGTTCGACGTCCACAAGATCGAGATCCTGCCGCGCCGCGCGGATATCGAGAAGCCGATCATCGCCGTGGTCGACGACGATCACGCTTCCGCCGACAATCTGCACGACTATCTGGAATTCAGCGGCTTCACGGCGATGGCTTACTACGGGCTCGACGCGTTCCACGAAGCGCTGCAAGTGCAGGTGTTCGATGCCGTGGTGATCGACTGGCTGTTCGGCGTACACACGTCAGCCGGCGCCATCCGCGACGTGCGCGAGTCGGACAATCCGGATGCGCCCATCTTCGTGCTGACAGGCGAATTAACCACCGGCAAGGCGAGCGAGTCCGAAATCAGCCAGGTGATTCGCGACTACAACGTGACGTGTTTCGAAAAACCGGCGCGGCTCGGCATTCTCGTCGCGGATCTTTCCAAGCGGCTTTTGCGTAGTTGAGTCCGCTCACGCCGCGCGCCGCCGCACCGTCACGGCGCGGTGCACAGCGCCTTTCAGCACGTCATAGCGCACGGGCTTCAGCAAATAATCGAAGAAGAGAATCGCCGCGCGCGGGTCGACGAGTTCCGGCGCGTAGGCGCTCACCGCGATGATCGGCACGCTCGCGCCCGGCGAAAGGCGCGCGCGGTATTCGTTGGCGAACGAGTAGCCGTCCTTGCCCGGCATGTGCAGGTCGGCGAGGATCACATCGGCGTCGTTGGCGCGCAGCCATGCGAGTGCGCTGTCCACATCGGGCATTGCGACTGTCCAATAACCCAGGTGCGTGAGCATTTCCGTCAATGAATCGCGGATCGCTTCGTGGTCGTCGATCACGAGGACGCGCGATCTGCCGCTGGCGGGCGTTTCTATTGCTTCATCGCGCGGCTCCGGCAAGTAGTCCACCGATACCGCCGGCAGACTCACGCGAAACGCCGCGCCCTGCCCGACTTCGCTCGATACCTCGATCGTCCCGCCCAGCAAATTCACCAGGCCGCGCACGACCGCGAGACCCATGCCCGCGCCGTCGAAGCGCCGCGTGCTGGACGAATCCAGTTGCGTGAACTCCTGAAAGATGAGCGGCAATTGTTCGCGAGAGATGCCGGGTCCGGTGTCCACCACGGAGATGTCGAGACGCTTGTCGGCGCGCACGAAATGCACGTCGATGGAACCTGCCTCCGTGTATTTGACGGCGTTGGTCACGAGGTTGGTCACGATCTGCCGCACGCGATGCGGGTCCGATTCGAGCGGCCCGCGCGCGCCTTCGAATCCGCCGCGTAACGCAAGACCTTTCGCGTTGGCCGCGGGCGTGTTGGCATCGACGATTGAATCGAGCAGTTCTGCGGGATCGAACACGGCCATGCGCAGTTCGAGCTTGCCCGCGCCGAGACGCGCGTAGTCGGTGAGATCGCGCATCTGCGCTTCGAGATGGCGCGCGCCTGCTTCGAGCCGCTGAATGATCTTGCGATCCGCCTCGGCGCGCAGATTCAGCCCGAGAAGCTCGACCGACGAGACGATGGCGTGCAGCGGCGTGCGCAGTTCGTGGCTGATCATGCCGAGGAATGTGTCTTTCGCGACGCCCGCCTCGCGCGCGGCGCGGGTCGCCTGGTGCTCGGCGCTGAGCGCGGCGCGTTGCTGCTCGATGAGACGCGTGCGCCGGTAGCCGTTCAACAGCAATAGCGCCGTGGCCGCCGCCGATAAAAGCCCAAGCAGAATGCCACCGTAGATCAGATACGTGCGCTTCTTTTCGAAGTCGCGCACCACGGAATCGCGCCCGACGATTTCCATCAGACGCCGGCCGCTCGCGAGTTCCGCGACGGCGGGCGCGTTCTGCCGCAACACGCCGATGGTGCGCAGCGTGCGTTGATGGTCGGCGCGCAATGCCTCGACATCGGTTTCGACGGAGCCGAGCGCGGTATCGATCTGCCGGAGAATTTCCTGCTGACGATTGCGCAGCGTGTCGTGTCCGGCGAGCAGATCGTTCGATTCCGCGACCTGCTTCAACCGCGCGCGTAGCTGCCGGTAGCTTGCGCGCACGGCATCGGCGTCTTCATCGATTCCGCCACGGAACAGCAGCACCTGGCTCTCGAAACGTTCGTAGTCGATCTGAAATTGCGCCGCGTCCCAATAGAGGCCGTCGTAAGGCAGCGCGAAGCGATGCGAATCGCGCGCCAACAGCCCCGAATACAGCATGTAGCCGACCGCGCCGATAGGCGGTGCCACCGCGAGCACGATCAGCGCCGCGTACCAGAAACGGCGAAACCACGGCCTTCCGGGCATGCCGGGCGCGGCAGGTTTGGCGGCTATGACGGACATTGCTTTATGGCAGCGTTTCGATGGCGGCTGCCGCCCGTTCCGACGCGACCACGATCAGCTTCATGGTCGCGCGCGTCGCGCCGACGAAGACTTTGCGCGCGGCTTGTTCATCGAGCACGTCGAAGTCGACTTCGGTGAGGATCACGCACGGCGCGGATTGTCCCTTGAAGCGATAGATCGATTCGAGCAGCACGTCGCCATCGCGATACTCCGGATTGCCGAACAGATCGTACGTGCCGGTGAACGCGCGCAACCGATGCGGCCCGAGATGATCGACGGGCGTGAGCGCCGAACCCTCGCGCCCGCGAAACGACAGCACCGCGATGTCCTGCTTGCGAAAGCCGAGCGAGAGCGCCTGCGTGATGGCGCGCTTGGTCGCCTCGATCACTTCGTCGGAATGGCCGTTCTCGTAGGTGGCGATAGTCACGTCCGAGCCATCGAACGGACTGCCCGCATCCAGCCGCGCGCCCGGACCGACGATCTTGCGGATGAAGCCCAGAAGATCGCGCGGACTGCGGTAATTGGTCGTCTCGCGCAGAATGGTCCAGCCGGGCAGCGGCACGGGCTCGCGCAGATACAGGTTCTGCATCGGATCTTCGAGCCACCACCACGCGCCGTCCGGATTCAGCAACCGTTCCAGCGGTTCGACCCAGCCCGGCTGAAAATCCTGTCCTTCGTCAACGATCAACACATCCGTCTTCCAGTGCTCGGGCACGGGCACGGCGGCGAAGCGTTCTTCGAGCGTCGCGAAGACATCGGGCTGGGAGAAGTCGGGCGGACTGCCGGCATCGCGCGCCACCGAGGCGCTCAGCTGATGATAATTCGCGATCCTCGCCTCTTTCGGCGCAATCGCGCGGATATGATCCGCGAGCGGCCGGTTGAAGCATACGTACAGCACGCTCTTGCCCGCCGCGAGCGAGTCACGCATGACGCGCACGGCGAGTTGCGTCTTGCCCGCGCCGGCGGTCGCGATCACGCGCAAGCGAAACGGCGAAAACTCCAGCCGGCGCGCCCATGTCGCCAAACCGCCCGAAAGGCGCGTGACGAGCGTGTTGGCTGCGCCGACGAGCGCGTTGGTATCGGGCGTGAGCGAGAGTTCATCGGCGAGAAAGTGATGGATGCGCGCGGCCGACTCGAAGCGCGGCTCGTCGGGCGGCAGAATCTCCAGCACGACTTTCGGCAGTTGCGCCTTGCGGCTTGCATCGACGATACGTCCGGGCGGCACGCCGGCAATGGCCGCGTCCTTCACCGTGTAGTCGGGGCAATACAGCAGTTCCTCTATGCGATACGTTCCCGCGCCGAAAGCCGCCGTGAAGCGCCGATGCAGATTTTCCAGCGTGCGCGCGAGTTGAATGGCGACGTTGCGTTCCTTCTGCAAGTAGACCTTCACGAGCCCCGCGCTGGTCTCGCGCAGGAAACCGGCTTTCTGCTCGATCATCAGCACGCGGCCCGATGGCGCGACCACCACGAAATCCGCTTCGCCGAAGACGGAGAAGCCTTCGTTGACGCGCGTCCAGTGCACGCCGTGATACACCGTGTAGTCCTCGGGCAGCTTTTCCAGCAGCGCGAGCGTTTCGAGCTCGCGGGCCGCTGCGCCGGTTGCTTCCAGGTTCTTCCAGTCGTCGGGAACGATTCGAGCCATGCTTGCCTTGGAGCTTGGTTGCATCTGCGATGAAGTCGCGCTTCATTGTACGCAACGGCGCGCGCCGAAGCGTTGGGCGCTATCCGACGCTATCCCGCGAGATCGTAACGGCCGCCGCGCTCGAGCGCACGCTGATATGCAGGCCGCGCGTGAATGCGTTCGAGAAACGCGCGCACATGCGGCAAGCTCTTCGCGCCCGCGCGCTGACTGCCGGCTTCGAGTGGAAAGCTCATTTGCACGTCGGCGGCGCTGAAGGTGTCGCCCGCGAACCATTCGGACTTTGCGAGTTCGCTTTCGATATAACCGAAGTGCAGCTTCAATTGCGGATCGATGAAACTGGTCTGCATGGTCTGCGCGATCCGGCGGCCGATCGGCTTCACGAAGAACGGCATCTTCGCGCTGCCGATGCGCAAGGCCACGAGTTTGAGCAGCAACGGCGGCATGGCCGAGCCTTCGGCGTAATGCATCCAGTAGTTGAAGCGCACGCGTTCCGGCGATGCGCCATGCGGCGGCGAGAAACGCCCTTCGCCGTAGCGATCGACGAGATACTCGAGGATGGCGCCCGATTCCGCAATGGTCTGCGCGCCATCCGTGATGACCGGCGACTTGCCGAGCGGATGCACGGCGCGTAATTCGGGCGGCGCGAGCATGGTGTTGCGATCGCGCTCGTAACGCTTCAGCTCATACGGGACGCCGAGTTCTTCGAGCATCCAGAGGACGCGTTGCGAGCGGGAGTTGTTGAGGTGATGGACGGTGAGCACGCTGTTGCCTCGTATTGTTATCGTGAGCGTTGGTATGCGACTTGCAAGCTGACACCACGCGAGCATACGTCGAAGGATAATGTCCGCGCGCCCGAGGGCGCATCTCTTTCACACGCACACAGGGACAACAGGAGAAACCGTGACGCTGATCATTTATCTGGTGGGCTGGCGGATTTTCATCGGCGGCGTAGCGTGGGGGCTCGTTGCCATGCACGTGTCGCAACATACGATCGCCATCGTAGCCGTCATCCTGCTCGGCATCGCCGTCATTACCGGCGCAACGCGCGCCCGCAATCGCGACCGCTCGTAGCCGCTTATCGCCTGCCCTTTCCCGCTGTCTTGCGCTTGCAGCCGACGCCGCTCGCGCAAGACAAACGCGAAGTCAAGTCACCACACGTGCCGACAGCGCGTCTTGAATCAGCGCCACCAGTTCATCGGGATGCGCGGGCTTCGTCATGAAATGCTGGAATCCTTCGCCGATACTTCGTAATCGGTATTCGTCGCCGTCGTGTCCCGTCAGCGCGATGGCCACGGAAGGCGGGAGATTGCCCCGTATTTCATGGTCGCGCAAACGTTGCACGAGGTAGAAACCGTCCATTCCGGGAAGGTCGAGATCGCATATCACCGCATCGGGAAGATTCCGGATCGCGGCTTCCGCGCCGTCTTCGGCGTCGGCTACGGCGATCACATCGGCGCCTTCTTCTTCAAGCAAAATTTGCAGTGATGCCCTGCTTTCGGGATCGTCTTCGACCAGCACGATCCGCGTGTGCCCCAGTCTTGCTACTTCGTTCATGATGTTCTTTTCGACTACCTAAAACGGAATTCTCGCGCACGGTCTCCACGGCTCGCCGCTCCTGACTGCCTGGGCAACCTTGCGTCGACTGCGCGCACCAAGCATACGTTGACAAGAAAACGCGGCGGGAATTCCGAACGCACCGTGTTCTATGCTGCGCGTGCACCGGTGCGGAATGCCGCGCAGTATGTCTCGCGCCGGGACAACGGGGGTAATGCCGGTCTCGGCGCACCGAAATCGAGCAAGAACCGGACCGGTCTGCGGCGTCGCCCGCAGACCCTTGACTGGCGGCGCTTTCAGCGTTTTTTTAGTGGCGCACCGGCCGGTAAAGCCGCACGACCGTGTAATTAAAACCGCAGCCATGCCCCGATTTCTCGTCAGACATTTAGGTTCGCGGCGGAATCGGGGCGCGTGGACAACGGCTGCGGCGCCTGCGATGTCTGTAAGAGCGCGCGATATTCCGTCGGCGTAATTCCGACCGTCGCCTTGAACTGCCGCGTAAAGGCGCTGTGATCGGTGTAGCCGCATAACGCTGCCACGTCCGTCACCTTGTTGTCGTTTGAGACAAGCAGTGCGGTGGCGGCATCGAGCCGGGTCTTCAGCAACACCTGTCGCGGTGTTAGGTGAAAGACCTTGTGGAAATATCGTTCGAGCTGCGCAATCGACATGTTCGCCATCTGCGCGAGTTGCCGCATGTTGAGCGGCTGCACGAAATTTTCCTGGATGTGCTGCACGACCGCCGCAAGCCGGCTATAGGCCGGATGCGTGCCTTCAGCCGCTTGCAGATCGCGCGAAATACCCGCGAGACCCACGATTTTGCCCGTCGCATCGTGCAGCGGCTGTTTGCAGGTCATGCACCAGCCGGGCTCGCGGCCGGGATACAGATGCAGTTCGAGTTGATCGATGAGCTGAGTGCCCTGCGCGATGATCGCCTGATCCTGCGCCGTATAGATGCGCCCGAAGCGGCTCGGAAAAACGTCCTCGGCGGTTCGGCCGAGCAGCGCGGACTTGTCGTCCTTGTGGCCGCAGCGGCGCGCAAGCGTGCGGTTGACCATCGCGTAGCGCGCGTGGCGATCTTTCACGAAGAATACGATGTCGGGCATCGCGTCGAACACCGGCGCGAGCAGCGCGAAGTGCGCGAGCATGGCGCCGAGCGTCGATGCAGGCGAGGCATCGGCTGCGGGTTCTTCATCGGGAAGGCCGGGCGAGGTTGGCATGCGTTTTCGGTTGGGCTGACTTTGAACGCGATGCGGGTGATTATAGGAGCGCGTGCATCAGGACAAAATTGAGCGTGGCGTCTGTCTCGCATGGCGGCTCATGCGTGAGCGGGCGTCGGTTCTTGAAGTTGGCGTTGGCGTCGGCGTGAAGCGTATCGCGGCACGGCTTCATCACGCTAGTACGCGGTTCATCGGCCGCCAAGATCTCAATCCACCGCGCCTTCGTCGAGTTCCGCCATCAATGTATCGATGCGAACCGGCGCGAACGGTGGACGCGTCATCGGGCGTTCCCAGCCGAAATACACCGCCGCCGCCTCGCCGCAAATGCGTCCCTGGCACGCGCCCATGCCGCAGCGCGTCTGCAGCTTCGCATCGCGCCAATTGGCATGCGCCGCGACGTCGCCAAAGCGCACGTCCTCGCAGCGGCATATGAGCGTGTCGGCGGATGGCGGCGTGCGTGCGGCGGCACCCAGCTCGAAAGCGCGCTCGACGCGCCCGGCAAACGCACGCCAGCGCCCGCGTTCGCGCACGAGACGCATGTCGATGGCGAGCCCCAGCGCCGCGCGCGCCGCAATCAATCCTTCGACGCGCGCCAGTTCCATGCCGCCGATGCCCGTGCATTCTCCGGCGGCGAACACCGCATCGAGCGAAGTGCGCTGAGTGTCGTCGACGCAAAGGGCGGCGGTATCGGCGAATGCGCAGCCTAGCGCCTGCGCGAGCGTCGTATTCGGCACGAGCCCGTAACCGCACGCGATGCGATCCGCTTCGATGATTTGCTCCCGACTGCCAGTGCGGATCGTGACGGCTTCGACGCGCTCACGCCCGTGCGCCTTCACGACGACACCGCCCGTCCGATAGCCAGCCGTTCCAAGCGCCATGGCCTGCGCGAGCTTCGCGGGCGTCGCCGCAAGTGACGCGACAAAACGCGCGATGCGCCCAAAACGCGCCTGCTCGATGACCGCGAGAACTTCGGCGCCGTGACGGCGCGCGGTATCGGCGGCGGCGAGCAGTAGCGGACCGCTTCCCGCCACCACGACGCGCTGCCCGCGCACCGGCATCCCGCTCTTGATGAGCGCCTGCAAGCCGCCCGCGCCCGTGACGCCGGGCAACGTCCAGCCCTCGAACGGCAACAGACGCTCGCGCGCGCCGGTCGCGAGAATCAGCTTCGACCAGGCGATTTCGAGCGATACCGTCTGCTGCTCCAGCAAGAGCCGCTTGTCGCCGGAGACGGCGGCCACTTTGGTCGCGCTCAAGCGTGCGAGATTCGGGCGCGTGGCGGTATCGGCGAGCCAGTGACGAAGTGGATCGGCGAGCGCTGCCTGCGGACCCTGCCGCCAGATCTGACCGCCGGGACGCGGGTTATCGTCGATGAGCGCGACCCGCGCGCCCGCGCGCGCGGCTTCCTGCGCCGCCGCAAGCCCCGCCGGCCCCGCGCCGACGATCGCGAGATCGAACATTTCGGGCGTCATCGCGGCGTCGCCATCGTCTGGATGACGAGGCCTTCGTCACACAACGTCTGACAGCCGAGCACATGCGCGCGGCCCGCCACGACGACGCGGCACTCCTGGCAGACGCCCATTCCGCAGAGCGCGGCGCGCGGCTCGCCCGAAACGGAGCGGCGCGTGCCTGCGATCGAGCGCATCGCGAGCGCGGCGGCGATGGTGGTGAAAGCGGCGACGTCGAGCGCTTCACCGTCGATGAAGATGCGGACGGTTTCAGCCATCTGGATGATCTTGTAAGAGCGCGAGCGGACCCGGCGCTTCGCCGTCGCTTGCGATACGCCCGGCAGCAATCGTCGAGGCATTCCTGCTTGCGAGCTTGCGAAGCCAAAGCGGCCACGCAAGCGGCAAGCGCGCAATTTCAACCATCGACCGGCTCCCGCGCAAACCGCTGCGGCGAAAACGCAGCCGCGTAAGGCGCTTGCATCGCGCCGAGAATCTGATCCGCCAGCAACGCGGCAGTGCCTAGCGAAGTCGTGACGCCCAGCCCTTCATGCCCGGCCGCAAGCCACAACCGATCGCCCGCATACCGCGCCGGGCCGATCAGCGGCATGCCGTCCGGCGTCGCCGCGCGCAAACCGGTCCACGCGCGAATCGCGTTGAGCGCGCCGATGCCCGGCAAAAACCGCGACGCGCGTCTGAGCATGAGCGCGAGCACGCGGGCATCGATGGCCGGATCGACATTGCCGAACTGCCGCGAAGAGCCGATCAAAATCTGTCCCGTCGGCCGCGGCTGCGCGTTGAACGCCACCGACACGCCGCGCGCGTGATGCGCGCTCTTGATATACCCGAGTTCCGCCACCTGATGCCCGATCGTGCCCGGATAACGATCCGTGATCAGCAGATGTCCCTTCTTGGCTTCGAGTGACACGCCATCGACCAACTCCGCCGCCGCGATCCCGTTGGCGACGACCACATGCGCCGCGTGACGCCGTTCGCCGCCGCGAAGCGTGATGCTCGCGGCGCTGTCGGTCGCGGCGACGCCAGCGACCGCGCAGCCGGTGACGACGCGAATGCGCGCGGCGCCTTCGGAGCGCGTCAGCAGCCATTGCGCGGCTGCAGGCGCATAGACGATGGCGTCGTCATCGACGAGAACGCCGCCTCGCAGCGCGTGACTCAGCGATGGCTCCGCCTCGCGCAAGCCGGTCGCATCGAGCAAATGCGCGCGCACGCCGCCTGCCGCGAAGGCATCGCGCATGGTTTGCGCCGCGTCGAGTTCCTCGTCGTCTTCGGCGGCCCAGACGGTGCCGCATCGCACGAAGGCGTCGCGTTCGCGCAAGTGCGGCGCGAGCTCCAGCCACAAGTCGCGCGACGCGCGGGTCAGCGCGAATTCGGCGGCGGAATCGTTCATCACGACTATATGCCCCATGCCCGCCGCCGTCGCGCCGCCGCCAATACCCCGCGCATCCACGACATCGACCACAAGCCCGCGCGCAGCCAGTTCCGCCGCGCACGCCGCGCCGACGATGCCCGCGCCGACGACGATCACATCCGCCGACATGTGCGTCACGCGGCAACGCTCGCCGGAATGCCGCGCGCGAACGGATCGCGCTCGTCGAACACGAGCCGCCCTTCGCCCATGACGTGCGCAAAGCCGGTGATCGTCGGCACGATCTCGCCTTGCGCGTGCTCGTAACTCGCCTCGAACACGCTGCCGATGACGCTTTCCTGCCGCCAGATTTCGCCCGGCGCGAGCAATCCGTCCGCCGCGAGACACGCGAGCTTCGCGCTCGTGCCGGTGCCGCACGGCGACCGGTCGTACGCGCTGCCTGGGCACAGCACGAAGCTGCGGCTGTCGATGCCCGTCGAAGGCGAATCCGCGAACAGTTCGATATGGTCGATGTACGCTCCCGCCGCGCCCGTTATGCCCTGCGCCTGCAGCGCTTCGCGAATCGCATCGGAAAATGCCGTCAACTCCGCGATACGCGCGCCGTCGAGCGTGCGTCCGTGGTCCGCGACTAGGAAAAACCAGTTGCCGCCCCACGCGACATCGCCCGTGAGCGGACCGTAGCCGGGCACATCCACCGTCACCGCGCGCCGATGCCGGTATGCCGGCACATTGCGCACGCTGACGCTGCCGTTCGGATTGAGCGTGGCATCGACGGGACCGACGGGCGTATCGATACGATGCCGCCCCGCCGCTATCCGTCCCGCATGCGCCAGCGACGCCACGAGCCCGATGGTCCCGTGCCCGCACATGCCGAGATAGCCGACGTTGTTGAAGAAGACGACGCCCGCAGTCGCGGTGGGGTCGTCGGGCGCGCAGAGAAGCGCGCCGACCATGACGTCGGAGCCGCGCGGCTCGGTGACGATGGCGCGGCGCCAGTCGTCGAAACGCGTGCGAAACGTCTCCAGCCGTTGCGCGAGTGTGCCGTCGCCCAAGTCCGGACCGCCCGCGGTGACGAGGCGGGTCGGCTCGCCGCCCGTATGCGAATCGATGATGTCGATGGTTTTCATGCCGCCTATCCTAAAAATGCGCGCGGCAGGCGTCTTGGAGCGGCTACGCGATTTCGATGACGATATCGGCATAACCCGTACTCGCCCGATGACGCTCGCCGGAGCCCGCGCGCGCTGTGCCGAAATCGGCACGCGCCGCGCGCGAAACGCGCAAGACGCCTTGTTTTGCCGTGCTTAAACTGCACAGCGTTCAAACATTTTCGGAGAGCCGCCGTGTCGCATATCTGGGAAGGCGTGATGCCCGCCGTCACCACCAAGTTCAACGCCGATTTCAGCATAGACCGCGCGTGGACGAAGAAGAACATCGAAACGCAGATCGAGGCTGGCGTGGACGGCATCATCGTGTGCGGCTCGCTCGGCGAAGCTTCGACGCTTTCGCTCGACGAAAAGCTCGACGTGCTCGATATCGCCGTGGACGCGGCGCGCGAACGCGTGCCGGTACTGCTGACCATCGCGGAAAACAGCACGCTCGACGGCTGCCGCCAGGCGGCGCGCGCGGCGAGCCGGGGCGCGAAGGGCTACATGGTGCTGCCGGGTCTGCGTTATATGTCGGATCGGCGCGAGACGCTCAACCATTTCCGCATG
Organism: Caballeronia sp. GAWG1-1; assembly: GCF_023631465.1. NCBI lineage: Bacteria > Pseudomonadati > Pseudomonadota > Betaproteobacteria > Burkholderiales > Burkholderiaceae > Caballeronia > Caballeronia sp. GAWG1-1. The sequence continues at coordinate 200,294 of NZ_JALQDB010000028.1, read as the reverse complement.
GTCGCGGATGCAAGTCCGCTGCCGATCATGGTCTACAACAATCCGCTCGCGTATGGCGTCGATGTCACGCCGCGCATGTTCGCGGAACTGGCCGAAGACAGCAAATTCGCGGCGATCAAGGAATCCAGCGGCGACGTACGGCGCATCACCGACCTGATCAACGAAGTCGGCGACCGTTATGCGCTCTTTTGCGGCGTCGACAATCTGGCGATGGAAGCCATGCTGATGGGCGCGCACGGTTGGGTGGCTGGCCTCGTGTGCGCGTTTCCGCGCGAGACCGTGGCGATCTACAAGCTTTTGCAGGCGGGACGCATGGAGGAAGCGCGCGCGATTTACCGCTGGTTCGCGCCACTGCTCGCGCTCGACGTGTCGCACAAGCTCGTGCAGAACATCAAACTCGCGGAAACGATCGTCGGCCTTGGCACGGAGCCGGTACGCCCGCCGCGACTTCCGCTTGCCGGCGACGAACGCAAGGAGATCGAAGCGCTGATCCGGCAAAGTATCGAAACGCGGCCTGAACTGCCGCGGTTCTGATTTCGCCGATCACAGCGATGCCGTCTCGCGACGAAATCCATTATGTGAAAGCGTGAGTCTTTCAAGGCAAACGCAAAAATGCCGTCTCGCGACGGCATTTTTACTTGGTGCTCTTAAGCAGCAATACGGGCATGCTCGGGTTCGACGCGCTCGTCGCCGGTTTCCTCGCCATCGCCATACAGATGCAACAGGCGATAACCGCTCTTGTACACCGGCTGCAGTCGGAAGTGATTGACCGGCTCGATTTCCAGCGCCAGACGCAGACGCGACACGTGACTGTCGATAGTGCGCGTGGTTTCGCGGAACTCGCGACCCCAGACCATCGCGAAAATATGATCGCGCGACAGCACGCGACCGATATTCGAGAAGAACAACTGGGCGAGGCGGAATTGCGTGCCGCTCAACTGCACCGGACGGCCGCGCACCGTGACGGCTTGCTGACGCGAGTCGAAGCGATACGGCCCGACTTCGAGGCAAGCGCTCGACGTGGTTGGATACGCCCGGCGGATCAGCGCTTCGATGCGCGCGCCGAATTCGCCCGGGCGCACCGGATAAACGACGTAATCGTCCGCGCCTGCCGTCAACGCGCAAACGACGTTGTGTTCGGCGCCGTCGGGCGTGGCGAACATGACCGGCACGCGCTCGCCGAAACTGGAGCGCACGGATTTGAGCAGGTCGAGACCGCACAGACCGGATGAATTCCAGTCGAGAATGAGCAGATCGACCGTGGAACGCGAGAGCGCCTTGGACAACTGAAGGCCGTCGCCAAAGGTCACGCACGCGTGACCAAGCCGCTTGACGACGTCGCTGATGAGATTTCTATAACTTGGGTCGGTTTGCAAAACGGCGACGCGCATAGGGTCTGGCCTGATGAGTCTGAGGGGCAATAAGCAGATGCCTTGTCGAACGGGCACCGCAGGACGTCTCGTTACAGACTGAGACGGTTAAATACAGGCGGCATTCTGGGCAGACCCGTTTCCCTTTCCCATCGGACTCATCCGAATTTGTCAACGCATGTGACGATTTCGACACCGTGTCGCATGCACAACCATCTCGAAAATAGATCGGCCGTTCTGCCGGAGGTGGCCTTTCATCCTGTAACATCGCGCGTCTGGCTTGAACGTCCCCGTTTGCGAGCTCTTACCGATGTCTCGCAAAGGAACGCTGCCGCGCGACTCCGAGTCGTTCGCGCAGCGCGGCCGCCGGGCGCGATACGACAATGCGTCCGTCGGGCTCATCATCCGGTCCTTGATTCGCGCTCACCCGGCGCGTCTTGAAAAGCCGCAGGACAACGCCTCTTCTTGCGCGGCACGTCCCGACACGTGCGCGGCTCTTTTCATTTACGGGTTCTTTTTTCGATGCACGCAACACCTCTGCCCGGCGCCTCGGACACCACGAGCGCCGCGGGCCGCCGTCTCACGCGCGGCGACTATAAAACGCTCACCCTCGCCGCACTTGGCGGCGCTCTCGAGTTCTACGACTTCATCATTTTCGTGTTCTTCGCGCCCGTGATCGGCCAGCTGTTCTTTCCCGCCACGATTCCTGACTGGCTGCGGCAAGTGCAGACTTTCGGCATCTTCGCGGCGGGTTATCTTGCCCGGCCGCTGGGCGGTATCGTCATGGCGCATTTCGGCGATCTGCTCGGCCGCAAACGTATGTTCACGCTCTCCGTGCTGCTGATGTCGGTGCCGACGCTCCTGATGGGCCTGCTGCCCACTTACGCTTCGATTGGCATGATGGCGCCCGTTCTGCTGCTCCTCTTTCGCGTGATGCAAGGCGCGGCCGTCGGCGGCGAAGTGCCTGGCGCGTGGGTTTTCGTGTCGGAGCACGTGCCGAGTCGTCATGTCGGCTACGCGTGCGGCACGCTCACGGCGGGACTGACGGCCGGCATTCTGCTCGGTTCGCTGGTCGCGACCGCGATCAACAAGAGCTTCGTGCCGGCGCAGGTCGCGGACTTCGCGTGGCGTCTGCCGTTCCTGCTCGGCGGATTGTTCGGGCTGTGCTCGGTGTATCTGCGACGCTGGCTGCATGAAACGCCCGTGTTCGCCGAACTGCAAAAGCGCAAGTCGCTTGCCGCCGAGATTCCGCTCAAAGCCGTGCTGCGCGATCATGGCCGCGCCGTGATCGTGTCGATGCTGCTCACGTGGATGCTTTCCGCGGCTATCGTCGTGGTCATTCTGATGACGCCGTCGCTTCTGCAGAAGCAATTCCACATCGCGCCGGCGACCGTGCTCGCGGCCAATTGCGTGGCGACGCTGTTCTTGACCATCGGTTGCGTGCTGGCGGGCGCGATTGCGGGGCGCATCGGCGCGGGCAGGACGATTTTCATCGGCGCGATTGCGCTCGGCGTGTCGTATTACCTGCTGTTCCGGCAAGTTTCGCTCGATACTTCCGTGCTCTTGCCGTGGTACGCGTGCGCGGGCTTCACGGTTGGCGTGATCGGCGCAATTCCGTTCGTCATGGTGAAAGCGTTTCCGCCCGCCATTCGCTTTTCGGGCATCTCGTTTTCGTACAACGTCGCATATGCCGTTTTCGGCGGACTCACGCCGATCGTCGTTTCGCTGATGATGAAATCCAGTCCGATGGCACCCGTGATCTACGTCTGCGCGCTGTGCGCGGTGGGCGCGGTGACTACGCTGTTTATCCGGGAAGCGGCGGTCGAGGCCTGAACGGCGGGCCTGATCCGATCACGCAACGCGCACTCCCCGTGAGTGCGCTTTTTTCGCCTTGAACGCCACGTTTCACCCGTGCCTGAAACATCGAGCGTGCGCCGCGTCTAGCATTGAGGGCATGAACTCGAACCTCGATCTCGATCCCAAAACGGCGCGCCTGAGCGCGCGTCACGTGCTCATCGTTGCCGCCACCAGCGTCGGCTTCGTCGTCTCGCAACTCGATGTATCCATCGTCAATGTGGCGCTGGCGAGCATCGGTCACGACCTGCACGCGAACGTCGCGAGTCTGCAATGGACCATCGACAGCTACGCGCTCGCCTTTTCCGCGCTGATGCTTTCCGCCGGCTCGCTCGGCGATCGCATCGGCGCGCGGCGGCTGTTTGCGGGCGGGCTCGCCTTGTTCGCGCTGGCGTCGCTCGCCTGCGCGTTCTCGCGCGATGCCCCGCAGTTGATCGCGGCCCGCGCGCTGCAAGGAATCGGCGCGGCGGCGATGCTGCCCAATTCGCTCGCGCTGCTTAACGCAGCCTGCGGTCACGATCCGCGTTTGCGGGCGCGCGCGGTGGGTCTGTGGACGGCTGCGGGCTCGATTTCGATCGCGGCCGGGCCGATCGTCGGCGGTGTGCTGATCGCGGCGTTCGGCTGGCGCAGCATCTTCTGGGTCAACGTGCCGATCTGTGCGGCGGGCATAGCGGCGACGCTCGCGTGGGTCCGCGAAACACCCGCGCAACCTGGAAGCGGTCGTGGCGCGCGCGGTATCGACCTGCCCGGTCAGGCGCTTGCCGTGATCGCGCTCACGGCGCTCGTCGGCGCGGTCATCGAGATGCGGCCGCTCGGACTCACGCATCCGCTAGTGCTCGGCGGGGTTGCGCTGGCGTTGCTGGCGGGCGCGTCGTTCGTCGTGATCGAAGGCCGCACACGCTCGCCGATGCTTCCGCTCGCGCTCTTCAAGGAGCGCACCTTCAGCGCGGCGGTGGTGTTCGGTATCGGCGTGAATCTTACCTACTATGGGATGGTGTTCGTGCTGAGTCTGTACTTGCAGCGCGTGCTCGGACATACGCCCTTGCAGACCGGTCTCGCTTTTCTGCCGCTGACGGGCGGCTTTCTGCTGTCGAATCTGGCGAGCGGACCGGTCGTCGCGCGTTTCGGCTCGCGTGCGCCGATGATCGCCGGCGCGCTTATCGACGCCGCCGGTTTCGCGGCGCTCGTTTTCGTCGATGCCCACACGCCCACGCTCGCGCTCATCGTGCCGTTCCTCCTGATTCCAACCGGCATGGGCGTCGCGGTTCCGGCAATGACCACCGCGCTTCTCGGCACGGTCGGTCAGGAGCGCGCGGGCACGGCGTCCGCAGTATTGAATACGGCGCGGCAGGCGGCGGGCGCAATCGGCGTGGCGGCATTCGGCGCGCTCGCGGGACATGGCGAAGGCGGCGCGGCAACGGCGCAGATCGTCGATGCGGTGCGCTGGTCGGCGGGCATATCCGTCGCGCTCCTCGTCTGCGCTTGCTTCAGCGGGTTTCTCGTGCGCGATGCGCGTGGCAATCGCCCGATGAGCGCGGCTCGGCAGGCGACGGAATAATGCGACGAGACTCGGGAACGCGCGTTGCAGACGCATGAGGGACGCCCGGCATCGACGAAACCGTGCCGGTCACACACGAACTGCATACTCTGGAGAACACCCCATCATGTCGACGATGCCCCGCTCACCCGAAGAGCCGATGGAACCAGACCCGGACAAGCTGCTCGACCCCGACGCGGCGCCGAATCCCGATGATCCGGACATGCCCGATGGCCCGGATTCAGCGACGCCACTCGTTCCCGCCGATCCGAGGAATGGGCAGCCGCGCCTTTGAAGGCGCGCGTTGTTCGAGCGGCGCTGCTTTCGTGAAATAGATCGCGCGACTCCGCTGAATGCCGGCGCCGGTCGAGGTCACGCCTAACTGACCGCAGAGACGGCAGGCCAGGAGCCTAAGCAGCGCGCTATGTGGCTAGCACTATCATCCAAACACAGAAAGCACAACGCCCGCGCGACCGAAGATCGCCGCGCGGGCGTCGTTGCCGTTCAAACCAGAATTACAAATTCGTAGTTTGCACGGCACCCGTCTGCAGGGCGCGCTCGATCAAGCCTTCCTCCTGCGCCCGCTTCATGGCATCCGCGACGAACGTATCCGGCGCCTCGACTTCCGCTTTGATGGCACCGATAATGCCGCCCGCCTCCACGATCACGAGCGATTCCGCCGAATCCGCCCGGCTGATGATGACGCGCCGGGGACCGCCGCCGTCCGCGATACTCGCGCAGAACTGCATGCTTTGCCCGCCGATTACTTGTTCGAATGTTTGAATCATCGCTGTCTTCCGCGTTGGTTGGACAAAAGCCATGGTTAGCCGCTTCGCTAAAACGCCGGGTGCTCATTCATTGATTCGCGCCGCGTCGTCAGGTTCAATTTTGTAAGCTGATGGCCGTGAGCGCAACGACATCTCCGCGAGCGCGGTAGCCGTAAATTCGTCGGCGGGAAAAAAGGCCTCGATTGCCAACTCGGATAGCGTGATGTCCACCGGCGTGCCGAATACCGTCGTCGTGCTCAGAAACGACAGTGTGCCGTGCGGCGTCAAAAGGCGCAGCGGCACGACCACGGGATCGAGTTCGGCACTCCTCGCCTTGCCGGCATGCGGCGGCGTTGGATACGCCTCAAGTTCCACGAGCAGCGCGGCGAGCGTGGCGTCTCCAGAAACCTCGATCTGCCGACGCACACGCGCCAGTAGATGCCCGCGCCATTCGTGCCAGTTCTCGATTGCGTGAGCCAAGCCCTGTGGATGCAGCGACAAGCGCAGCACGTTCACGGGCGGCGCGAGTAGCGACGCATCCGCCGCGAGCGCAACCAGCGCCGACACGGCGGCGTTGCCAGCGATCATCGTCCAGTGACGATCGACGGCCAACGCCGGATACGGCTCGTGTCCCTTGAGCACGAGTTCGACGGCACGGCGCGCGGCATCGAGTTGCGGATCGGCGAACGGGCGTTCGCGATATAGCGGCGCATAACCCGCCGCCATCAGGAGCGTATTGCGCTCGCGCAGCGGCACATCGAGTTGCTCGGCCAGGCGCATGAGCATCTCGCGGCTCGGCAACGATCGCCCTGATTCGATAAAGCTCAAATGACGCGTCGATACATCGGCGTCGCCAGCCAGGTCGAGCTGGCTCATGCGCCGTTTCTGGCGCCATTCACGCAACAGCGCGCCGACCGTCGCGGGCGGCGCAACACTCGATGCAACGAACGCAAGAGTCGAATTCATGCCGCCGATGTTAGTCGATTCGTCCATCCGCGATCCATTACCTGACGCGTAATGACCGGTCAAAGTTGCGCCGAATGCCGTCGTAACATTTACCTCGCAAACCATTGCGCAGAAATCTTTGCGCGCGTAACCCTAAATCTCGGGTGGTCCGCGCCGTTAAAAGCCATCAACAAGCCAATAAAGTTTCGCGTGCCGTGCGTGTCTCATGTCGAGCTCGCAGTGCTCGCGACGCCCTGACTTCTTGCGGAGAGATCATGTTTGTCATTATCGGTTGGGTAGTGGTCATCGGTTCGGTGATCGGGAGTTTTATCGGCGTCGGCGGGCATCTGGCGGCGCTGGTTCAGCCGTTCGAGTTGCTGTGTATTTTCGGGGCGGCAATCGGCGCGTTCGTCGTGTCCAATCCGACCGCAACGCTCAAGAAGACCTTGCAAGGTCTGCCGAAGGCCTTTAAGGGCGGCGCCTACACGAAAGAGAAATACCTTGCGCTGATCGCGCTGCTCTATGAGCTGCTGCAAAAGGCCCGCAAGGAAGGGATGATGGCGCTCGAAGCCGACGTCGATGCTCCCGAAGCCAGCCCCGTGTTCCAGAAGTACGAACACGTGATGAACGATCATCATCTGCTCGAATTCATCGTCGACTATCTGCGCATGATGTCCGCAGGCAACGTCAACGCGATGGAAATGCAGGACCTGATGGACGAAGAACTCGAAACGCATCACACCGAAAGCGCGATTGCCGGCAACGCAATTCAGAAGATGGCGGACGGCTTGCCGGCGTTCGGTATCGTCGCGGCGGTGATGGGCGTGGTGCACACCATGGGCTCGGTCGGCGCCGCGCCCGCCGTGCTCGGCGAGATGATCGCGGGTGCGCTCGTCGGAACCTTCCTCGGCATTCTGCTCGCATACGGTTTCTTCGGACCGCTCGCTGACTTGCTCAACGCAAAGGGCGCGGCCGAAGCCAAGCCGTTCCAGTGCGTGAAGTCCGTGTTGCTCGCGTCGATGAACGGCTACGCGCCGACCATCGCCGTCGAGTTCGGCCGCAAGGTGCTCTTCACGGCGGACCGTCCGAGTTTCAAGGAACTGGACGACGCCGTGCGCGCCACCAAGATGCCGAAGTCCGCTTAAAGCCGCTCGCGCTCATTACCGGAAAACACGTTCATGGCTGAGAAACCTTCACGCGATCCGCTGCAATCCGTGCTCGCGCCGACCATCATCGTGCGCCGCAAGAAGAAGGCGCACGGACACGGTCATCATGGCGGCGCATGGAAGATTGCCTACGCCGACTTCGTCACCGCGATGATGGCCTTCTTTCTCTTGATGTGGCTGCTGGGCTCCACGTCGAAGTACGACAAGGAAGGCATCGAGGATTACTTCAACACACCGCTTTCCGCGCTCTTCGGCAACGACGGCGGCGCATCCGCGCACACGAGCGTGATTCCGGGCGGCGGACGCGATCTGTCGAGCACGCGTCCCGGCGAAGGCAAGAAGAGCCAGACGCAGCCAGTGCCGCCGCAAATCGCGCGTGCCGCCGTCGCCGCGGACGACATGCAGCGCCTGCAGCAACTGAAGCAGAAGCTGCAAGCGCTGATCGAACAGACGCCTGCACTGAAAGCGTTCAAGGATCAGATTCGGATCGCGATCACGAGCGAAGGCTTGCGTATCGAGATTGTCGATTCGCTCAAGCGGCCCATGTTCGCGTCGGGCAGCTTCAAGCTCGAAAGCTACGTGACGACGATTCTCACGAATATCGGCGCGTCGTTGAATGACGTCGATAACCGCGTGTCTATCGCCGGTCACACGGACGCCGTGCCCTACTCCGGCAATCAAACGGGTTACTCGAACTGGGAGCTGTCGAGCGAGCGTGCCAACTCCGCGCGCCGGGCGCTGGTCAGCGGCGGCATGAAGGAAAGCAAGATTCTTCAGGTGCGCGGTCTCGCCGATGCGCTGCCGCTCAATAAGGACGTTGCCGACGAACCGACCAATCGCCGTATCAGTATTCTCGTGCTGAACAAGGCTGCGGAACAGGCATTCTTCCGCGATGGCGGCCGCACGACGGTGGATCAGACCTTGCCTCCCGAAACCGCGATTCCGGCGGCCGTGGCGGCGAAATCGACCGCACCGGCAGCGGTGGTCAAGTAACCTCCAGGCTACATCGACAGATGCGCCATGCACAAATCACGCGTGCATGGCGCTTTCTTTCATGCGCTCAGGAAAGCCAGTCGCTCACGGTCTGCACGACGAGCCACACATTCGCCACGCTGATCACGACGAACAAGAGCCACGCCAGCAGCTTCGTGGTCATGGCATTGGCGAACTCGCCCATCAGCGTCCGATCGCTCGTCATGCGAATGAGCGGCCACAATGCAAACGGCAATTGCAGGCTCAGCACGACCTGACTCGCGACCAGCAGCTTGCCGACCGCGCCGTTGCCCATCGCATACACGCCGATCAGCGCGGGCACGAGCGCGAGCGCACGCGTGATGAAACGCCGCTGATAGCACGGAATCTTCAAGTGCAGGAAGCCTTCCATGATGACTTGGCCCGCGATGGTGCCGGTAAACGTCGAGCTTTGTCCCGAAGCGAATAGCGTCACCGCGAATAGAACCGCGGCCAGCCCGGTGCCGACGATAGGCGCCAGCAGCTTGTAGGCATCTTCGATCTCGGTGACTTGCGTATGCCCTGTCGCATGAAACGCCGATGCCGCGAGAATCAGAATTGCCGCGTTGATGAGCAACGCAAGCACGAGCGCGACGATAGTGTCGATGCGCGACAAGCCGATGGCCGACGCCAGGCTCTTCTTATCGCGCTGAACCACGCGCGTTTGCACGATCGACGAATGCAGATAGAGGTTATGCGGCATCACGGTTGCGCCGAGAATGCCGATGGCGAGATACAGCGGCTCGCGCTGCGAGAAGAGGCTGATCGAAGGCACGAGACCTGCGGCGACCGAAGCCCAATGCGGCTTCACGAGCACGAGTTCGACAATATAACCAAGCCCGATGGTCGCAATCAAACCCAGCATGATGGCTTCGAGATCGCGAAAGTTCTTGCCCTTGAGACCGAGCACGATGAGCGTATCGAACGCGGTGAAGATCACGCCCCACATCAGCGAGCAGCCAAACAGCAAGTGAAACGCGAGCGCACCGCCGAGCACTTCGGCGAGATCGCACGCGATGATCGAGAGTTCGGCGAGCGCCCATTGCGCATGAGCGACGGGCTTTGCGTAGCGTTCGCGTGATAGCTGCGCAAGATCGCGTCCGGTGACAATGCCGAGGCGCATCGACAGACATTGCAGCACCATCGCCGCAAGGCTCGAAAGCACGACCACGAAAAGCAGGTCGTAGCCATAGCGCGATCCGGCTTCGATATCGGTGGCCCAATTGCCCGGGTCCATATAACCGATGGAGATGAGCAGCCCCGGCCCCGCGAACTGCAGCAGCTTTTTCCAGAACGACGCGCCAGGCGCGACGGCGACGGAGCCTTTGACTTCAGACGGACAGAATGGCGCGGTGGCCGTGGTCGGCAGCTTGAACGGCAATTGACGGTCCCGGTGTCGATGTTTAAACGAAAGATGTTTGAACGAAAGCGAGCGTCACTGAAACGAACCATGCCTTTGTCTTACAGGACGCTCGAAGCTCGCGAGTCTATCATCGGGCGCTCGCCGCCACAGGCGAAAACGTTTGTGACAGCGCATGCTTCAATCTGACCAAAGCGCCATTTGACCGCCAGCATCTCGTCACGATGCGAGACATAGAATCGGTGCCGTGGCGGTGGTGGGTGTAACGAGCTTCATGACGCTCGAAACCACGAAACCGCACGCCGCGAATCGTCCTTAACTTTTCAGGGAGTTCGCCATGAAACTACTCGCTCGCATCGCTATCGTTACGTTGGCCGCAGCGCCACTTGCCGCCTTTGCTCAAAGCGAAGGACTCACCCGTGCACAGGTCAGACAGGATCTCGTCAAGGTCGAACAAGCCGGCTACAACCCGTCGGAGCGCGATGCGTTTTACCCGAACGATATCCAGGCCGCCGAACAGAAGGTCTCGAACCCGTCGTATGGCGCATCGTCGGAAGGCTCGTCCGCGTCGGGACAACCGACCATGACGACCACGCCGCTCGGCCAGACTCCGCAATAACGTCATTCAACAGTCACGCCATTCCGAACGAGGCCAGCGCGGCTGCCGCTGAATTGAAGCGATCCCGCGCCGTCTCACTGCGGTACTCGCATTGCCTTTCGCGCGATGCATCGACGTACTTTCCGATTACGTTCACCTTCCATTGCGCGCTGCCGGCTTTCCTTTCGAGCGCCTAGTATTACGCACGCCTTTCATTTCACGCAAGATGACGAAATCGCCATTTTCGCGTCATTATCTCGTTGGTACGCTGCCACTACCATAGGGCACCGAAGGCGGCTCACCGACCCGCCTTCGAGACTCGTCCCGCGCGTGAAAGCACCTGCGTCCCTCCCTCGCTCTTCCGAACGCCTCAATGTGGATTGTCAACGTAGCGCTGAAGCGGCCTTATACGTTCATCGTAATGGCCATCATGATCCTGCTGGCCACGCCATTCGTCATTCTGACGACGCCGGTGGACGTACTTCCGGAGATCAACATTCCGGTTGTCAGCATCATCTGGACGTACACGGGTCTCTCGTCCGAGGACATGGCCAACCGCATCACGTCCGTGAACGAACGCAGTCTCACGACCACCGTCAACAACATCGAGCATATCGAGTCGCAGTCGTTGCCGGGTATCGCCATCATCAAGCTGTTTTTGCAGCCGACCGCGAACATTCAGACGGCGATCGCGCAGACGGTGGCCGTCGAACAGGCGCAGCTCAAGCAGATGCCACCCGGCGCAACGCCGCCGCTCGTCATCAGTTATTCAGCGTCGAGCATTCCGGTGATCCAGCTTGGATTGTCGAGTCCCAAGGAGTCGGAGCAGTCGCTCAACGATACGGCGCTCAACTTCCTGCGCCCACAGCTCGTGACCATTCCGGGCGCATCGGTGCCGTATCCGTATGGCGGGAAGTCGCGTCTCATCTCCATCGACCTCGACACACGCGCACTGCTCGCCAAAGGCCTGACGCCAACCGATGTGGTCAGCGCCGTCAACGCGCAGAACCTGATTCTGCCGACCGGCACGGCGAAGATCGGGCCGAAAGAATTCACCATCAACATGAACGGTTCACCGACCACCGTGGAAGGCCTCAACGACCTGCCCGTGCGAACCGTGAACGGCGCGACGACTTATCTGCGTGAAGTGGCGCACGTGCGCGATGGCTTCTCGCCGCAGACCAACGTCGTGCGTCAGGATGGCCGGCGCGGCGTGCTGATCTCGGTGCTGAAGAACGGCGATTCATCGACGCTCTCTATCGTCAACACGTTGAAGGGTCTCCTGCCGCAAGCGCGTTCGTCGTTGTCGGAAGACATCAAGATCACCGCGCTCTTCGATCAATCGGTGTTCGTGAAAGCCGCCGTGCAGGGCGTGGTGCGCGAAGCGCTGATCGCCGCCGCGCTCACGGCCGCCATGATCCTGCTCTTCCTCGGCAACTGGCGCAGCACCTGCATCATCGCGATCTCGATTCCGTTGTCCATTCTCTCGTCGTTGATCGTGCTGCATGCGCTCGGGCAAACCATCAACATCATGACGTTGGGCGGGCTCGCGCTCGCGGTGGGCATTCTCGTCGACGACGCCACCGTCACCATCGAGAACATCGAACGCCATCTGCACATGGGCACCGATCTGCACGAAGCGATTCTCGAAGGCGCGGGCGAAATTGCCGTGCCCGCGCTCGTCTCGACGCTGTGTATTTGTATTGTGTTCGTGCCGATGTTCTTCCTGACCGGCGTGGCGAAGTTCCTATTCGTGCCGCTCGCGGAAGCCGTGGTGTTCGCCATGATCGCGTCGTACATTCTTTCTCGGACGCTCGTGCCGACGCTCGCCATGCTGCTGATGGGCCACGCGCATGCACCCGATGCCAAGAAGAAGCCGAATCTCTTCATGCGGCTGCATCGCCGGTTCGATCACGGCTTCGAGCGCATGCGCGCCGCATACATCGTGATTCTGAGCAGCCTGCTCGTGAAGCGGCGGCTCTACGGTTCGCTCTTTCTCGGCTTCTGTCTCATCTCCACCGCGCTGGTGTTCGTGCTCGGCCAGGACTTCTTTCCCACGGTCGATGCCGGCGACATCCGCATGCACATGCGTGCTCCAACGGGCACGCGTATCGAGGAAACCGCGCGTCTCGCCGATGAAGTCGAGAAGGTCGTGCGTCAGGTCGTGCCCGCCGATGAGCTCGATACCATCCTCGACAATCTCGGCCTGCCCTATAGCGGTATCAATCTCTCGTACAGCAACTCGGGCACCATCGGTACGCTCGACGGCGAGATACAGGTCGCGTTGAAAGAAGATCACGCGCCGACCGAAAAATATATCGATGAACTGCGCGCGCTCTTGCCGCAGAAATTCCCCGGCGTGGAGTTCTTCTTTCAGCCCGCGGATATCGTCACGCAGATTCTGAACTTCGGCTTGCCCGCCGCCGTAGACGTGCAGATTCAAGGCCAGAATCAGCAAGCTAACTTTCAGGTCGCGGCCAAGCTGATGAAGCAGATCCGCATGATTCCCGGCAACGTGGATACGCACATCCAGCAGAAGCTCGACGAACCCGTCATCAACCTGACCATGGACCGCACGCGTCTGCAGCAGCTCAATCTCTCGGCAAGCAATGTCGCGCAGAACGTGCTCGTTTCACTATCGGGCAGTTCGCAAACGTCGCCGGGATTCTGGTTCAACCCGAAGAATGGCGTGGAATACAACCTCGCGGTACAGACGCCGCAGTATCAGGTTTCATCGGTCGACGAACTCTTGCGCACGCCTGTGTCTGCCTCGCTCACGGGACCGACGCAGTTGCTCGGCAACCTCGTGCGTGTCTCGCCGCAGAATCAGTTCGCGGAAGTCTCGCACTACAACATCCGTCCCGTGATCGATCTCTTCGTAAGCGTGGAAGGAAACGATCTCGGCAGCGTGGCGCGTCAGGTGAATCATCTCGTCGATGAAGCGCGCCGCACGCTTCCGCGCGGCACGCAGATCAACGTGCGTGGTCAGGTCGAGACCATGCGTACATCGTTCTTCGGGCTGGGCGTTGGCGTGGCCATGGCGATCGTGCTGGTGTATTTGCTTATCGTCGTCAACTTCCAGTCGTGGGTCGATCCGCTCATCATCGTGAGCGCGTTGCCGGCGGCGCTCGCGGGTATCGTCTGGATGCTGTTTCTCACCGGCACGCATCTGTCCGTGCCCGCACTCACGGGCGCGATCATGACGATGGGCGTCGCCACCGCCAACAGTATCTTGATGGTGTCGTTCGCGCGGCAACGTCTGACAGCGGGCGTGCCGCCGCTCGCCTCCGCGCTCGAAGCAGGCGCAAGCCGTATTCGCCCGGTGCTGATGACGGCCTTCGCGATGATCATCGGCATGATTCCAATGGCGCTCGGTCTCGGCGAAGGCGCCGAACAGAACGCGCCGCTCGGCCGCGCGGTGATCGGCGGCTTGCTGTTTGCCACGGTTTCCACGCTGTTCTTCGTGCCGCTCGTCTTCGCGGGTATTCACGCGCGCCTTGCTAAACGCGCGGAACGCAAAGGCCAGAAACCGCACGGCGAAGCGCAGTCCGACGACACGAACACGCAGCACTGAATTCAATCCAGGCACTCCGACGAACATGACTGAAAAGAACCACGCCTCGCTCGCGATTCCCGCGCGTGATCCGAATGAAGGACCCGCGCTGCCACCGCGCCATGTCGAATGGAAACGCGCGAAGATCGCGCTCGTGATCGTGCTTGCGCTGCTCGCGCTCGGCGCGGCGCGCACCGTGATCAGCGACATGATTCACAACCGCTCGGTCGTCACGCGCACGCAACAGAACGCCCAGCAATACGTCAACGTGGTCGCGCCGACGCAGACCGATGGCGGCGGCAACACGACCTTGCCGGGTACGCTGCGCGGCTTCGTCGAATCGCCGATTTATGCGCGCGCGACGGGTTATCTGCTGCACTGGTACGCGGATATCGGCACACGCGTGAAGCAAGGCCAGTTGCTCGCCGATCTCGATACCCCTGAAATCGATCAGGAGCTCGCGCAGGCGGTCGCGCAACGCGATCAGACAGCATCGAGCCTGGGCCTTGCGAAAAGCTCGCTGCAACGCTGGCAACAACTGCGTCAGCGCGATGCCGTCTCGCAGCAGGAACTCGACGAACGTCAGAGCACGTATAACCAGGACGTGGCCAATCTCGCCGCCGCGGACGCCAACGTGAAGCGTCTGCGTCAGCTCGAATCGTTCAAGCGCATCGTCGCGCCGTTTGCAGGCGTGGTCACGCAGCGCAACGTCGATGTCGGCGATCTCATCGACGCGGGCAGTGGCGCGAGCCGCGCGCTCTTTGCGCTCGCGCAGTCGGACCCGCTGCGCGTGTTCGTGCAGTTGCCGCAGGCGTATGCGCAGAACGTGTCGGTCGGTCAGTCGGTGGTCGTGATGCAGGCCGAGCTTCCCGGTCAGCAGTTCCACGGCAAGATCACGCATATCTCCGGCGCGATCGACGTGCCCACGCGTTCGCTGCAAGTCGAAGTCACGCTGCCCAACGCCGATCAGCGCCTGCGTCCCGGCGCCTATGTGCAGGTCGCCGTGCCAGCCGTCGTCCATGCACGCCTGCTCGTGCCGGGCAATGCGTTGCTCTTTCGTGCGGAAGGACCGCGCGTCGCGGTGGTCGACTCGAACGGCCATGTGCATCTGAACAAGATCGTGATCGCGCAGGATCTCGGGCAGTCGCTCGAAATCGAGAGCGGTATCGAGCCGACCGACAAGATCATCATCAATCCGAGCGATTCCATTGCGGACGGCGATCATGTCGTGGTCCAGCCGCAGAAGCAGCAGAATCAGCACGATCCGCAGACTCCGAATCAAAAGGCCGCGTCATGAGAGGCATCGTTGCCATCGGCATGTTGACGATGCTCGCGGCGTGCACCGTCGGCCCCGATTACAAGCGCCCCGTCGCCGAGACGCCGCCCGACTGGCAAACCGACTCGTACTGGCGAGTCGGCGAACCTTCGCACGCGCCGCTCGCGCTCGACTGGTGGACGAGCTATGACGACGCCACGCTGAACACGCTGGAGACGCAAGCACTCGCGCAGAATCAGACGCTCGCGGCCGCCGTCGCGCATTACGAACAGGCCCGCGCAACGCTCGCGCAAACCTCATCGCTCGCGCTGCCCGAGGTGGATCTCGGCGCACAGGCCGACCGTCTGCGCGTATCGAAGAATCGTCCGGTCACGAGCTACAACACGCCGGTCATGAGCACGGTTCAGAACGACATCAAGCTCGCGCCTTCCGTGAGCTATGACCTCGATCTGTTCGGACGCATTCGCCGCGAAGTGGAAGGCGCACAGGCAACGGCGGAACAATCGCGCGACGATCTCGCCAACGCGCGGCTCGTTCTCACCACGGAACTCGCGAGCAGCTATTTCTCGATGCGCGAACTCGATGCCGAGATCGACGTGCTGAATCGCTCCGTGGGGCTGCAAAAGAAAGCGCTCGATTACGTGACCTCGCAGCACGATCTGGGCGCGGTATCCGGTCTCGACGTGCTGCAACAGCAGTCGCAACTCGACTCGACACGCGTGCAGGCGCAACTGCTGCTGAACCAGCGCGCGCAATACGAACACGCCATTGCGGCGCTCGTCGGCACGCCCGCGCCGCAGTTCTCCATCGCGGCGGACATCAAGGATCGTCCGGTGCCGTCGATACCGCTCGGCCTGCCGAGCGACGTGCTGCAACGCCGGCCGGATGTGGCATCGGCGGAGCGTTCGATGGCCTCGGCGAATGCGCAGATCGGCGTCGCCAAGGCTGCATTCTTTCCGAGCCTGACCTTGAACGGTAACGTCGGCTGGGAGAGCACCGCGTTCTCGAGTCTCATCTCCGCGCCAAGCCTCTTGTGGACCATCGGCACCATGGCGAGCCAGGTCGTGTTCGATGGCGGCCGGCGTTCCGCTGCCGTCGACTTTGCGAGCGAAGGCTACGTGGCGGCTGAGGCGAATTATCGTCAGACCGTTCTCGGCGCGTTCCAGCAGGTGCAGGACGGTATCGTCGGGTTATCGGTGCTGGATGGCGCGGCGAAGCAATCGCATGCGGCCGTGGTCGACTCGCAGCGTCTGCTTTCGCTTGCCAATGATCGATATTCGGGCGGCCTCGTCGCTTATCTCGACGTGATCACCGCACAGCAGCAATTGCTCACGAGCGAGCGCCAGGATGTGCAGATACGTGGCCAGCAACACACCACGTCTGTCGCGCTCGTCAAGGCGCTGGGCGGCGGATGGGACGTGCATGACGCGGCGCAGGAACAGGGTGCATCGAATCAGAGCGTCAAGGAATCATCGCGTTGAATGGCGGTTCGATGTAAGCATGTTAGACGTGAGGATCGTATAGTAATCACCTATAACAATAAGCAAGCGAGCGGTAAGCAAACCCCTTGAAGAGGCAGGCATGAAAGTCCTGATAGTGGAAGACGAACACAAGGTAGTCGATTACCTGCGCTCCGGACTGACCGAGCAAGGCTGGGTCGTCGATGTAGCGATGGACGGCGAGGAAGGCACGCATCTGGCCATCGAATACGATTACGACGTGGTCGTGCTCGATGTCATGCTGCCGCGCCGCGATGGCTTCGCGGTGCTGAAGGCGCTGCGTCTGCAGAAGTCGACGCCGGTCATCATGCTCACGGCGCGCGATCATATCAATGACCGTGTGCGCGGTCTGCGCGAGGGCGCGGACGACTATCTCACCAAGCCTTTTTCGTTTCTCGAACTCGTCGAGCGACTGCACGCGCTCGCACGGCGCACGCGCGCGCAGGAATCCACGCTCATTTCCGTGGGCGATCTTTACGTCGATCTGATCGGCAGACGCGCCACGCGTGACGGCGTGCGCCTCGATCTCACCGCGAAGGAATTTCAGCTGCTGAGCGTGCTCGCGCGCCGTCATGGGGATATCCTGTCGAAGACGGCCATCACCGAACTCGTCTGGGAAGTAGATTTCGAAAGTCATACCAACGTGGTGGAAACCGCCATCAAGCGGCTGCGTGCCAAGCTCGACGGGCCGTTTCGCACCAAACTCCTGCATACCGTGCGCGGCATGGGCTACGTGCTCGAAGTGCGCGAAGCACGCGACACGCGGGAAACCAGGGAAGACGCGAGAACATCATGAACGTGCAGTGGGCCAAATCCGGCGACGGCGAACCGCGCTCGCAGCGATCCATTGCGCGGCGGCTTGCGGTCATGTTCGCGGTCGTCGCGTTGTTCGTGTTCGCGCTCGTGGGCACCGGGCTTTTTCTCGTGCTGCGTGTGCAGCTCGAACAGCATCTGCGCGACTCGCTCGACAATCGCGCCGAGATCGCACGGCTGATCGTCTCGCACGTATCGAACCCCGACAAGTGGAAGATGGCCAAGGAGAAGCTCGCGGACATCACGCCGCGTGACGGCTCCACGATGTTCGCCGTGGCCAGCAACGACGGCCTTTATAACTACGGCGCACCGCCCTTGCGCGATCAGATCAAGCGCGTGCAGGACCATTACGGGCACTTCCAGCCCGAAGGCCGCGCGTATGAAATGCTCATGACCACGCTGACCATTCCGCCGTATATGGACCGTCCGCCGTTGCAGCTTTTCGTGGCCGTGGACTGTTCGCCGAACGTGCGGACCATGCGCGCCTTCGGGCTTGCGCTTGCCGCATTGACGGCGCTCGCCACGGTCGCCGTGTTGTTCCTCAGCTATTCGGTGGCGCGACTGGGCCTTGCGCCCTTGACGCGTCTGACACGCGACGCGCAGAACGTAAGCCCGAACAATCGCTCGCAGCGGCTCAACACGCGCTCGTTGCCCTTTGAACTCGAAGACCTCGCGAAGTCATTCAACGGCGCGCTAGAACGGCTCGATCACGCGTATGGACGGCTCGAATCGTTCAATGCGGATGTCGCGCACGAGTTGCGCACGCCCGTCACCATCCTCATCGGCCAGACGGAAGTGGCGCTCACGCGCGACCGGCCGATCGAAGAATTGCGTCATACGCTGCAGTCGAATCTCGAAGAGTTCGAGCGCGTGCGCGCGATCATCAACGACATGCTGTTCCTCGCGCGTGCCGATCAGGGCGAACGCGCAACGGGACTCGTCGAAGTGTCGCTCGCGGCGGAAGTGAACCGCACGCTGGAGTTTCTGGAGATACCGCTCGAAGAAGCGCAAGTGCGCGCGACGGCAAGCGGCGATGCACGCGCCTTCGTCAACACGTCGCTATTCGGCCGCGCGCTTTCCAATCTCGTGATGAACGCCATTCAGCATTGCGCGCCGGGCGCGACTATCTCGGTCAACATCGCGCGCGAGCATGGGCGCGTGCGGATCGCGGTGGCTAATCCCGGCGAGCAGATCGCGCCGCCTGTCATGGAGCATCTGTTCGATCGTTTCTATCGCGCCGAAAGCTCGCGCACCAACAGCCGGGAGAATCACGGGCTGGGACTGGCTATCGTGAAGGCCGTGGCGGAAATGCATCGCGGCACGGTATCGGCGACGAGTGCCAAGGGCATCAACACATTCGCGTTCTCGGTGGCGCGATTCGGCAATGAGCATCGGCCCATGAGCGAAGGCGGAGCATCGGCCGGGGCACCGTTATCCGCCGAGCATGCGCAGCAGGCGCGCATTGCGATGGGCCTTTCGGAACGGCATTCCACGGGCTGATTGTTCTCGCGGTGCTTTCCCGCAACGTCAAAAAAAAGGGTTGGCCCTTCCGATGTATCCACATCCGAGCCAACCCAAAAAGAAGAGACGGCTGTGAAGCACATCTCCATGCTCCAGAAACGCCACCTTGCCTGGTTGCCTCCGGAGTTCCAACGGTGTTACTGAGCGGTTTGCGACGTCGGTTTCGTCGCGGCAATGGCAATGGCAATGGCAATGGCTATTTGCAATGGCGGCAAGCTTCGCTTCGTGTGCCCTATAGCGTGGAAGCGTCCGCAAGAAACTTATTCGCCATCCGAAATAACCGTGCCTTCGTTTCAATCCCCATAGCCATTCGACGATGCCCGCTGACGCTCAATTTTGTCGATGCGCCTGTGGGAAAGGACTGTAAGGAGAATCGCGAAAGGAATTGGCGGGGGAACCAACATATGCGCTGAAATCGCGCTGATTCATCAGATGTTTGGTTCGACAGCGCTCACAGGGCGCTTATTGGAAGACTGCATGAAGTAAAAACGGGCGCCGAGGCGCCCGCTTCTTGCCGCAGCCGTCAAATGACAAATCAAACCGTGCTCAACCGAGCCATCTCCGTTTCGACGATCAGCTTCTTCAACTCCGGCACGCACGATCCGCAGTTGCCGCCGGCCTTCACGCAAGCGGTAACCTCCGCGGCCGTCTTCAGACCCTTGTCCTGAATCGCCTTGCAGATCGTATTGCGCCCGACGCCGAAGCACGAGCAGACTGTCGGTCCTGTGTCCTCGCCCTTGCCTATCGGCTGGCCGAGCAAAAGGCTCGCGCGGTCTTCATCGTCGAGACGCTCTTTCTCGAAGAGACTCGCAAGCCAAGCGCGTGCAGGCAAGTCGGGGCGCTCGGAAACGAACACGCAACTCTCGATGCGATCGTTCACCACATGCGCCGCGCGATACACGCCCGCACTTTTGTCCTCGTATTCGATCCAGTCCGCATGCGGATCGTCAATGCGAAAGAGCGCGCGCGCCCAGTCGTGATGATCGTCATGCGCGGCATCGAAACGATTGCGTCCTGCCAGTTCATGGCGCACGAAACGCGCGCCGTGCACGCGCGTCCAGTGCGTAACGGAATCGAGCGCGGGCGCGCGTCGCGAAAGCGCGAAGCCGTGCCATGTCACGTGGAATTGCTCGATCGACACAGGCGTGTGCTTGAACTCGGGCTCGCCCGATACCGGATCGACGACCGGATTCACCACCGCGCCGACGCGCGCATCCGAGGCAACCTGATCGTTCCAGTGGATCGGCACGAACACGCTGCCGCGCGACATGCCGCCGCCGAATTGAACACGCGCGATCATCGAACCCCAGCGGCTCGTCACGCGCGCGAGCTCTCCTTCGCGCACGCCGTATGCAAGCGCGTCTTGCGGATGCATGTCGATGAACGATTCGCTTATATGCCCGGCGAGCTTCGCCGAACGCCCGGTGCGCGTCATCGTGTGCCATTGGTCGCGCACGCGGCCCGTGTTAAGAATGAGCGGATAGTCGGCATCGGGCGCGTTGACCGGATCGCGCGGCGGCGTCGCGATGAAACGCGCGCGCCCATCGGCATGACTGAAGCGTCGTTCCTCGAAGAGTCGCGCGCTGCCGGTGTCGTCTTTCGAGCGCAGCGGCCATTGCACGGGTTCAAGCAGGTCGTAGTCGTGCTCTCCGAGTTGCGTTAGTCCGCCGATATCGAATGCGCGATAAACGCCCGTCTCCGTGTCGTTGCGATACGCGCTCAAACGCGCGTGTTCATCGAAAATTTCATGCGGCGCCTGGAAGTCGAAGCCCGCAAAGCCCATGCGACGCGCGACATCGCACATGATCCGCCAGTCGGCGCGCGCTTCGCCCGGTGCCGGCAGAAACGCGCGCTGCCGCGAGATACGGCGCTCCGAGTTGGTCACGGTGCCGTCCTTCTCGCCCCAGCCGAGCGCGGGCAGCAACACATCGGCGCAAGCGTTGGTATCCGTATGCTCGATGATGTCCGAGCTCACCACCAGGTCGCACTTCGCAAGCGCGCACTTCACGCGGTCGCCGTCCGGCAGACTCACGACCGGATTCGTGCCCATGATCCACACTGCTTTCACGCGGCCGGCTTCGATGGCGTCGAACAGATCGACGGCCTTCAATCCGGCGCGTTCGGGAATCGCAGGCGACGCCCAGAACGTCTGCACGATCTCGCGATGCAGCGGGCTATCCAGTTCGAGATGCGCCGCCAGCGTGTTGGCAAGGCCGCCCACTTCGCGCCCGCCCATCGCGTTCGGTTGTCCCGTGAAGGAAAACGGTCCCATGCCTGGCTTGCCAATGCGTCCGGTCAACAGATGACAGTTGATGATGCTGTTGACTTTGTCCGTCCCCGCGCTCGATTGATTCACGCCTTGCGAATAAACCGTCACCACGCGTTCGGTGCGCGCAAAGAGCCGATAGAAGGTCATCAAGTCGTGCGCGTCGAGCTTGCAGTCCTTCGCGGTCTGCGCGAGATCGGACGGTCCTGCTGCCGCGAGCGCGGCATCGAAGCCGTTGGTGTGTGCATCGACGAAAGCGGAATCGGATGCGCCATGCTCCGCCAGAAACGCGAACAGGCCGTTGAACAGCCGCACATCGCTGCCGGGCTTGAGCGGCAGATGCAGATCGGCCATCTCGCACGTTGCCGTGTGGCGCGGGTCGATCACGACGATCTTCACGTCCGGCCGCGCTTCCTTCATCTTCACGATGCGCTGAAACAGGATTGGATGACACCATGCCGTATTCGATCCGACGAGCACGATGGTATCGGCGAGTTCGAGGTCTTCGTAATTCAGAGGCACGAGGTCTTCGCCGAACGCGCGCTTGTGTCCCGCCACCGACGACGACATGCAAAGCCGCGAGTTCGTATCGATGTTCGCGCTGCCGATATAGCCCTTCATCAGCTTGTTGGCGACGTAATAGTCTTCCGTGAGCAATTGCCCCGATACGTAGAAGGCGACCGCATCCGGACCGTGTCGGTCGATGATGCGAGCGAATCCGCTCGCCACGGTGCCGATGGCATCGCTCCAGGAGACATCGGCGAGCGCGCCGGTTTGACCGTCGCGCAGCTTCGGTTTGAGCAGACGTCCTTCGAGGCTCACCGTGTCGCCGAGTGCCGAGCCTTTCACGCACAAGCGGCCGAAGTTGGCCGGATGTGTTTCGTCGCCAGCAATCGCCACGTCGATAGCCGTGCGCGGTGTCGCCACTACGCCGCAACCCACGCCGCAATAAGGACATGTCGTGCGAACGGCAGCCGCCTGAACCGGAATGATGGGGATTCTCGCGTTCATATCTATGCTTGCGCTTCGCAAAGCGTCTTGCCGAACAACAAACGTCCGCGCAGATGCGAGACATCCGTGCGGTTCTGAATCAGCTCGAAATACCATGCGCCGTCTTTCACGTCGCCATACAGCACCGCGCCGATCACACAGCCCGCCTGCAACACGAGACGCTTGTAGACGCCGCGACGCGGATCGCGCAGCACGAGGTCTTCGGACGAATCGTCGCCGATGAAATCGCCCGCCGAGTAAAGATCGACGCCCGTGACTTTCAGCTTGGTCGCGGTCGCGCGCTGCACATAGCGGCGATGTCCCGCGCCCGCGAGATGCGCGCCGGCCACACGCGCCTGATCCCAGATCGGCGCCACGAGACCGAACGTAGCCGAGCGATGCTGCACGCATTCGCCCACTGCATAGACGCGCGGATCGTAAGTCTGCAAGGTGTCGTCGACGACGATCGCGCGCTCGCAGTGCAGTCCCGCTTCCTTCGCGAGCGCGATGTTGGGACGCACGCCCGCGGTCATCACGACGAGATCGGCTTCGATCTCGCGGCCATCGGCAAAGCGCACCGCCGTCACGCGTTCATCGCCCACGATCTCCGTCGTCTTCGCGGCCATCGCGAAACGCAGACCCTTGGCTTCCAGCGAACGCTTGAGCAACGTGGACGCGCTCGCATCGAGTTGACGGTCCATCAGGCTTTCGCTCGAATGCACGACCGTCACCGACATGCCCTGACGTTGCAAACCGTTGGCCGCTTCGAGACCGAGCAAGCCGCCGCCGATCACCACCGCGTGACGATGATCGCGCGATGCCGCCAGCATCTTTTCCACGTCTTGAATGTCGCGAAACGCGATCACGCCCGGAAGATCGCAACCCGGCACGGGAATGATGAACGGCTTCGAACCCGTCGCTATCAGAAGTCGGTCGTAGCGCGCCTCGATACCGCTTGCCGAGCGCACGATGCGCCGCACGCGATCGATTCCGACCACGGCGTCGCCTGCATGCAGCGTGATGTCATTGGCTCGATACCATTCGCGCGTATTGAGGATGATGTCGTCCACGCTCTTCTCGCCTGCAAGCACGGGCGAAAGCAGAATGCGGTTGTAGTTGCCGTAAGGCTCGGCGCCAAACACGGTGATGTCGTACAGCTCGGGCGCGATCTTCAGCAATTCCTCGACCGTGCGCATGCCCGCCATGCCGTTGCCAATCACGACGAGACGCTGACGCGCCTGCACCATCGGTACATCGGCCGCGCCAGCCGCAACCGCATATTCCGTCTTCATGCGGCAATCCACACTTTGCCGCCGGCCACGCGTGCGCGATACGCGGTCACGGAGCGCTCGGGCGCTTCGAGGCATTCGCCGGTACGCAGATCGAAGTGCTGCTTGTAGATCGGCGATGCCACGACAATGCGCTCGCCCAAGCTGCCGACGATACCGCGCGAGAGCACCGCCGCCTGCGAATGCGGATCGAAGTTGTCGATGGCGAAGACGCTCTGCTCGTCGCCCGCCACATGAAACACGGCCACCTGCGCGCCCTTGAAAAGCGCACAGACGCCGGTGTCGGGCACGATGTCATCGAGTGCGCAGATCTCGGTCCAGTCCTGTTCAATGCGGTCATTCATGGTGGTCTCCAGCGCTCAAACGGTTTCGACGACGACAGGAATGTCGATCAGCTTCAGCTTGCGTTCCTCGGGCGTCGCGGGACGAATCTGGCCGCGCTCTTCCACGAAGGTCACGTTCTCGTCGCTCTTGTCGCTGTTGACGAAGTGACGGAAGCGCTTGCGCGTTTCGGGGTCGGTGACGGCCTTCTTCCATTCGTCTTCGTACGTATCGACGACGAGTTGCATCTCCGCTTCGAGTTCGGCGGCGAGTTCGAGCTTGTCGTTCACAACGATATCGACGAGATAATCAAGGCCGCCTTCGAGGTTGTCGCGCCACACGCTCGTGCGTTGCAGGCGGTCCGCCGTACGCACGTAGAACATCAGGAAGCGGTCGACGTAGCGAATGAGCGTGACTTCGTCGAGATCGGATGCGAGCAGTTCGGCGTGACGCGGCTTCATGCCGCCGTTGCCGCAGACGTAAAGGTTCCAGCCCTTCTCCGTCGCGATGACGCCGATATCCTTGCCCTGCGCTTCCGCGCATTCCCGTGTGCAACCCGAGACGCCGAACTTGATCTTGTGCGGCGTGCGCAGCCCCTTGTAGCGGTTTTCCAGCGCGATGGCGAGACCGACCGAATCGCCGACACCATAGCGGCACCATGTCGAACCGACGCACGACTTCACCGTGCGCAGCGACTTGCCATAAGCATGTCCAGATTCGAAGCCCGCGGCGATCAGCTCTTCCCAGATGAAGGGCAACTGCTCCACGCGCGCCCCGAACATGTCGACGCGCTGGCCGCCCGTGATCTTCGTATAGAGCCCGTACTTCTTCGCCACTTGTCCGACCGCGATCAAACCATCGGGCGTGACTTCGCCGCCCGGCATGCGCGGAACGACGGAATACGTGCCATCGCGTTGAATGTTGGCGAGGTAGTAGTCGTTCGAATCCTGCAGGCCCGCATGCTCCTTCTTCAGCACGAACTCGTTCCAGCACGAAGCGAGAATGCTGGCCACGGCAGGCTTGCAGATATCGCAGCCCAGACCCTTGCCATGCTTCGCGAGCATCGAGCCGAACGTGCGATGTCCTTCCACGCGCGCCATGTGATAAAGCTCCTGGCGCGAATACGGGAAGTGTTCGCAGATATGGTTGTTGACCGCGAGCCCCTGGCGCTTCATCTCGCTCTTCAGCACCTGCGTGACGAGCGGCACGCAGCCGCCGCACGATGCGCCCGCCTTGCATGCGCTCTTCAACGCGCCGATGCTCGTCGCGCCCGCGCACACCGCCGCGCAAATTTCCGCCTTGCTCACGTTGTTGCACGAACAGATTTGCGCGGCATCGGGCAAGGCTTCGACGCCGAGGCCGGGCTTCGCCTTGCCGTCGCTTTGCGGCAAGATCAGGAATTCGGGTGCTTCCGGCAGCTCGATCTTGTTGAGCATCATCTGCAAAAGCGTGCCATATTCAGTGGCGTCGCCAACCATCACGCCGCCCAGCAGGAACTTGCCGCAATCCGACACGACCAGCTTCTTGTAGATCTGCTTGCGCTCGTCGCTGAACTGATACGAGCGGCTGCCCGGCGTCTTGCCATGTGCGTCGCCGATACTCGCCACGTCCACGCCCATCAGCTTGAGCTTGGTGCTCATGTCCGCGCCCGCGAACATGGCGTCGTCCGCGCCAATGACCTGCTTCGCGACGATGCGCGCCATGTCGTAACCCGGCGCGACGAGGCCGAACAACTGCCCTTGCCACAGCGCGCATTCGCCGATGGCGTAGATATCCGCATCGCTCGTGCGGCATGCGTCGTCGATCACGATGCCACCGCGCGGCCCGATCTCGAGACCGGCCGCACGCGCGATATCGTCACGCGGACGAATGCCCGCGGAGAACACGATCATGTCGGTATCGAGATGCGCGCCATCGGCAAAATTCATGCGATTCGCAGCACCCTCGCCGTCGACGATGGCAAGCGTGTTGCGGCCCGTGTGCACCGTCACGCCCAGTTCCTCGATCTTGCTGCGCAGCACGCGTCCGCCGCCGTCGTCCACTTGCACGGCCATCAGACGCGGCGCGAATTCGACGACATGCGTGATGAGCCCGAGATCGCGCAACGCCTTCGCCGCTTCGAGACCAAGCAAACCGCCGCCGACGACCGTACCGACTTTCGATTTCGCACCGAAGGCACGCATCGCTTCGAGATCTTCTATCGTGCGATACACGAAGCATCCCGCGCGCTCCTTGCCTTCGACGGGCGGCACGAACGGATACGAACCCGTTGCGAGCACCAGCTTGTCGTAGGGCAGCACTTCGCCCGTGGATGCCGTCACGGTACGCGCCGCGCGATCGATCGCGACGGCTTTCGCATTGAGTTGAAGCGCATAGCCCGAGCTATCGAAGAAGCCTTCCTGCACGAGCGAAAGCTCATCGGCCGACTTACCCGAAAAGAATTCGGTCAGATGAACGCGATCATAGGCCGCGCGCGGTTCTTCGCAGAGCACGGTGACTTGCAGCGTGTCATGCCCGCTTTCGGCGAGACATTCGAGGAACTTGTGGCCGACCATGCCGTGGCCGATGACGACGATTTTCATGGGGACTCTGCCTGAGTGATGACTTAACCAGCTACACGGTTGTTGCCCGCGAGCGCGCTTTCACGCAACGCGGCTTCGCGTGCCTTGTGTTCCGGGGTAAAGCGCACGGCCAGCGCGCACAGTGCAGCGCCTCCGACCATCACGCCGAGCATCGAGAGCGTGGCTTGCGCATTGCCCACGCCTTTCATGAGGAAGCCCGCCGCGACCGCGCCGACGTTGCCGCCCGCGCCGATCACGCCAGCCACGCCGCCCAGCGCCTTGCGGTCGATGAACGGCACGAGCGCGTAGGTCGCGCCGCAAGCCATATGCGTGAAGAGCCCGAAGATGAGCATCGATACGATGGCGAGCGCGACGCCTTCGGCATGCGCGAACGCATAGAGACCGATGCCTTCGCCCGCGATCAATACGAACAGCAAGGTCGCGCGAATATCGAGGCTGCGGCGCGCGGCCGCTTTATCGGAAAGCCAGCCGCCGAGCGCGCGGGCAAAGAGCGCGAGCAGACCGAAGCTGCCTGCCGCCAGTCCTGCCGCGCCGAGCGAGAGCTTGAAGTGATCGACGTAATACACGGCCGCCATGTTGTGGATGAACACTTCCACGCCGAAGCACGCACCGTAGGTCACGAACAGCATCCACACGCGATAGTTCGAGCATGCGGTCACGAAACTCTGCCAGCCGCCCTTCTTGCCGCCGTCGATGGCAACGCCCAGTTCGCGCAGTTGCGTGAAGTTGCCTTGCGGACAGTCTTGCGTATAGCGCCAGTAAAAATACGCCATCACAGGCATGGCGATACCCGGCACGATCAGCGCGATGCGCCACGACGATGCCGCGCCTGCGCCCAACGCGATCGCGGCGGCAACCAGCATCGGCACGAGAGCTTGCGCCGCGCCTGCGCCTGCGTTGCCCCAGCCCGCGGTCGTGGCGTTCGCGGTGCCGACGACGTTCGGCGCGAACATCACCGACGTGTGGTATTGCGTGATGACGAAGCTCGCACCGATTGCACCGATGGCAAGACGACACCACAGGAAGCTGTCGTAGCCCGTGGAAAGCGCCGCGCCGAACACCGGCACCGCGCCTACGAGCAACAGCGCGCTATAGACCTTGCGCGGGCCGAAGCGGTCGCACATCGGGCCCACGATCAGACGTACGAGAATGGTCACGGCCACGGCCGCGATATTGAGGTTGGCGACCTGGTCGTTGGAGAGGCCGTATTCGCGCTTGATGAGCGGCATCAGCGGCGCGCAAGCGAACCATGCGAAGAAGCATACGAAGAACGCCATCCATGTGAGATGGAAGGCGCGCATCGGCGCCGTGCGCATGCTGAAGAGATCGATCCGGGTGGCTTTGTCCATCGTCTTTCCGCCAAAAAAGAAAGGCGTCCCGCGCATCAGCCGGAAAGCCGATGCGGGGGACGCCGTTGTCCGATGCCCGCATGGCTTTAACCTGCCGGGCGCTGTAATCAGGACGGATCGCCGTTGATCCGATGGCGGGACATAAGGCAAGGGATATGCCATGTTGAACGCATGCAGCTCACAACCATGAGGAATAAGCGTTCGAGCGATCCTGCACCGGCAGCGCGCATTTGCTCCGCGTCGCGTTTTGATGCGCGCAGGCACATCGCTGGTGCGGCGCAGCACTGATGGCGTGCGAACGTCGCTTATTTTTGAACCGTCTGGTTAATCGTGCGAATGAACGTGGGACGCCATGCGTTTGGCAACGCATCGAGGCATGCGCGCGCTGTTCGGGTGCCGGCTGCACATCGACAGTGCCTCCTTGCGGTGCGACGTGATGCGCGCGTCGAGGCGCAAGCCCTTGCGACATCTACGCAAGCGCGTTCCCGGCGCAAATGGCCCGCTTATTGCATTGCTCGAAGCGCTGCCGGCAACGGCGCTGGCAGCAGCGCAAAGCATGCATACATCGACCGATGCGTGCATGGACCAAGGCCCAAGGACAACGGCGTCCCCTCGTGCAACGACACGGGCGGACGCTTTTTGCATTTCGTCCCGCCGCGCCGATGCGCCCCACCGATACAGGCGAGTCATCTCGCCCCGAGCCGAAAGAGAACACGATGAATCACGTTGAAGGCAAAGTCACCCTCCTGAGCGCGGGTCCCGGCGATCTCGACTTGCTGACCTTGCGCGCGGCCAAGGCGCTCGCCGCCGCCGACATCCTCATGCTCGACGACCTCGCCAATCCAGAGATCGTCACGCTTGCGCCCAACGCGCGCGTGATTCGCGTCGGCAAGCGCGGCGGTTGCCGGTCGACACCGCAGGCGTTCATCGAACGTCTGATGCAGCGTTATGCGAGAAAGGGCCTGCACGTGGTGCGCGTAAAGGGCGGCGATGCGCTGCTGTTCGGCCGCGCGGGCGAGGAAATCTCGGCGCTACGCCATGCAGGCATTGCCGTGGATATCGTGAACGGCGTGTCGTCGGGATTCGCGGCGGCAGCGGGGCTCGGCATTTCGCTGACGCATCGGGATCATTGTCAGGGCGTGACCTTCGTCACGGCGCACATGCAGGATCACAGCCAACCGGACTGGGCCGCGCTCGCCGCCACCGGCACGACGCTCGCCATCTACATGGGCATGAGCCGCATTGCGAGCATCGCTCAGGCGTTGCTCCTGGCGCTGCGTGCCGATACACCGGCCGCGGTCGTGCAGCACGCGGGATCGCCCGATGAGAAGCGCCTCGTCACCACGCTCGATCGTCTCGCCGCCGACGCCACCGCCGCCGGACTCGGCAGCCCCGCCGTCATTCTGATTGGCGGCGCGATAGGCGAAGCCGTCGAATTCGCGTGCCATTCCAGGCAAGGTCTCGCGCATGCCGCTTGAACGAATAGCTCGCGATGCAACGTTGAATCCGCGCGTTCGTCGCAACGAAAGACGCTGGTCGCGCACATTCGCACGCCGTCTTGCCTATGCCATTCGGCCAGGTTCTCAAGCGGCCTGGCGCGCGTTAGAGTCGAACGTATCGCGTATGCCCTCGTTCCGACCGTTTCCCGCATGACCCCTGCTCCATCCATGTTGCGCGTCTTGCTCGTCACCGACACCGCCAAGCCCATCGGCGACTTGCGTGAGCAGCTGGCGCGTCTCGGTTACGACATGCTCGCCGAGGTCGCCGCGCCTTCCGCGCTGCATGCGGCCGTGGAGAGTCAGAAGCCGGATGTCGTCATCATCGATACCGAGTCGCCTTCGCGCGACACACTCGAACAGCTCGCGGTGATGAACAAGGCCGCGCCGCGTCCCGTGCTCATGTTCAGCAACGACGCCGATCAGCAGTTCATTCGCGCCGCCGTCGGCGCGGGCGTGACAGCGTATTCCGTGGAAGGGCTCGCGCCCGCGCGGCTTGCACCGATCATCGAAGTCGCGCTTGCTCGCTTCGCACACGAGGCGCAGTTGCGGCAGCGGCTCGCGCAAGTGGAGAACGAGCTTGCGGAGCGCAAGATCATCGACCGCGCGAAGCGGCTGCTGATGGATCGCCGCGGCCTGTCCGAGAACGACGCCTACGCCATGCTGCGCAAACGCGCGATGGACCAGGGCGTGAAAGTCGCGGAGATCGCGCGCCAGCTTCTCTCGGTCGCGGATTTGCTGCCCTGACCGAGCACATTGCACAGACCATGAACTTGCCCGAAACGAATACATCCCCGTCCGCGTTGCCCGAACGCACGCATTTGCGGCTCGGCTTCGTCGCGTTGAGCGACGCCGCGCCGCTTGCCGTCGCGGCCATCCACGAGATGGGGCGGCGCCATGGCATCCGTATCGAACTATACCGTCAGCCTTCGTGGGCCGCCGTGCGCGACAAGCTGCTTTCCGGCGAGATCGACGCCGCGCACGCGCTATATGGGCTCGTGTATGGCGTGCAACTGGGCATCGGCGGGCCGCAGGCGGACATGGGCGTCCTGATGGTCCTCAACCGCAACGGTCAGGCGATCACCTTTTCAAACCCGCTCGCCGATGCCATTCGGAATGGCGCGAGCGTGAAAGATGCGCTGGCGTCGCTCGACCGCCCGCCCGTGCTTGCGCAGACTTTCCCGACCGGCACGCATGCGATGTGGCTGTATTACTGGCTGGCGGCGAATGGCGTGCATCCGCTGCGCGACGTGCAAAGCGTCGTGATTCCGCCGCCGCGCATGGCCGATGCGATGGCCGAAGGCATGCTCGACGGCTTCTGCGCGGGCGAGCCGTGGCATGCGGTGGCCGAAGCGCGCGGCGTGGGACGCACGGTTGCGTACACGAGCGAAGTCTGGCCGGATCATCCGGAGAAGGTCCTTGCGTGCCGGCGCGATTTCGTCGCGCTGTATCCGAATAGCGCGCGGGCGCTGGTGCGTACGCTGCTCGACGCATGCGCGTGGCTCGACGCGCGCGAGCATCGCGTGGAGATTTCGCAGGCGCTGGCTTCGGCTGAGTTGCTTGGCGTCCCGGCGGCGCTCATCGAAAGCCGGCTGGCTGCTGCCGATGGCGGCGACGCGCGCGCGCTTCCCGTGCGCTTCTTCGACAATGGCGCGGTGAACTTTCCGCGCGTGTCGGATGGCTCGTGGTTCATCACGCAGTATCGGCGCTGGGGGATGCTTTCCGGTGAACACGACGATGCCGCCATCGCGTCGGCAGTGAACCAGACGGCGTTGTATCGCGAGGCGGCGCTGGCGGCAGGCGTAAGTGTGCCGGACGAGTATCGGAAAGCGACCTTGTGCGATGGACGCGTTTGGGATGGCGGCGATACGGCCGGTTATCTCGCGGGCTTCGATGTGAAGGCTTGAGCGCGGGCTTTTGTCTCGTCTCGCGAAACTGCATCGGCCGGTGCGAGGGCCAGGCGCAAACGTCGCAAGCGACCAAGACACGCCGTACGCCAGCTTGCATGCACGTCGGTTCGACCCGGTCGTGAGCACGCCAGCCAACGCAAGGTTTAGCGGCGACTCGGCCTCCGCGCCACGATCAAGCCGTCTCGATCCCGCCAAGCCTTGACTTAAGCGCCTAAATCAAGAGAATGGGCGCCGCCGCGCGACGCTCGCGGGCGGGTTTTAGCGCCCCGGCGCCAACATCATGGACAATATCGGGATACGGACCGAAACGCGCTGACGTTGTCGTCGCGTGCTTCGGCTCACGCAACCGCGCTCAAACGGCCTGCCGTGCCGCCGCTCGCGGCATCGGCTGCCGTTTTCCGCACACCAGAACCGCGCCGCCACCGGCCACCAGCGCCGCCGAGGATAGGTCGTCCTCGCAAGCAGCCACAAGGAGCATCAAACACATGACCGACATGAATCCGTCCTTCTTCGGCAGGATAGGCATTGCCTTCGGAGCGTTCTTCGGCGTGCTCGGCAACGGCGCGTTCGCCGGCCGCGTGCAGCGCCTGCGCGAAGCCCCGCATGCGCCGGAAGCGCCCGTGCCCGCCGCCGCGCCGGTAGCAACCGCGCCGGTCGCGCCCAAGCCCGCGCCGTCGCCGCTGAAGGAATCGAGCCCCGTCGCCGCCTTGCAATTGCTCGGCCTTTTGCAGCGCGACGCCCGCTTCATCGATTTCGTCGAGGAAGACATCGCCAACTACAGCGACGCCGATATCGGCGCGGCCGCGCGTCTCGTGCACGACGGCTGCCGCTCGGTGCTGCGCGAACATTTCACCATCCAGCCTGTGCGCAACGAAGCCGAAGGCAGCCGCATCACGCTGCCCGAAGGTTTCGACGCCAGCGCCGTGCGGGTGACCGGCAACGTCGTCGGCAAGCCGCCGTTCTCGGGCAATCTCAGCCATCGCGGCTGGAAGGTCGCTGAAACACGTCTGCCGAAGCTCGCGGACCAACACGACGCGAGCATCGTCGCACCGGCCGAGGTGGAGCTATGAGCGATCATCACGAAGAGAACGCGCCGCGCTATTCCATCGGCGTCGATCTCGGCACCACGCACTGCGCGCTGTCCTACGTCGACTTGTCCGCAAGCGACGGCGAGAAGACCGCGCAAGGCGTGCTGTCCATCGCGCAATTGACGGCGCCTGGCGCGGCCGAGGAGCGCGAGTTGCTGCCTTCGTTTCTGTATCTGCCGCATCCGAGCGAACTCGCGCCCGGCGATCTGACCTTGCCGTGGACGCAGGAGCGGCCGTTTATCGTCGGTGAGCTGGCGCGCAGCCGGGGCGCTGGCACGCCCATCCGCCTCGTCTCCAGCGCGAAAAGCTGGCTCTGCCATCCGGGCGTGGATCGTCGCGCGGCCATCCTTCCCGCCGATGCCCCCGAGGAAGTCGAACGCGTCTCGCCGCTCGAAAGCTCGGTGCGCTATCTCACGCACTTGCGCGAGGCATGGAATCACGCGCATCCGGACGCGCCTTTCGATCAGCAGGACGTCACCGTGACGATTCCCGCTTCCTTCGACCCCGCCGCCCGCGAACTCACCGCCGAAGCCGCGGCGGCGGCCGGCTATGCGCGCATGACGCTGCTCGAAGAACCGCAAGCCGCGCTCTACAGCTGGATTCAGAAGTCGACGGGCGGCTGGCGCAAGCAAGTGAAAGTGGGCGATGTGATTCTCGTCGTCGATGTCGGCGGCGGTACCACCGATCTCTCGCTGATCGCCGTGGTGGAGCGTGAAGGCAATCTCGAACTGCATCGCGTCGCGGTCGGCGAACACATCCTGCTGGGCGGCGACAACATGGACCTGGCGCTCGCGCATATCGTCGCGCGCAAGCTCGCGGCCGCCGGCACGCAACCCGATCCGTGGCAACTGCGCGCGCTCACTTATGCGTGCCGTTCGGCCAAGGAAACGCTGCTCACCCATCCGGACACGGAAACCGTGCCGCTCGTCGTGCCGAGCCGTGGCTCGAAGCTGATCGGCGGCTCGCTGCGCACCGAGCTCACGCGCGCCGAACTCACGCAGATCTTGCTCGAAGGCTTCTTCCCGCAAGTCGATGGCAGCGCGCGCCCGGTCAGCCGCGCACGCGCCGGTCTCACGCAACTCGGTCTGCCCTATGCGCAGGATGCCGCCGTGACGCGTCACCTCGCCGCGTTCCTTGGCCGTCAGGTGAACGCGCTCGCGGAAATCGAAGGCTTGCCGCACGAAGCCCCGCAAGGCGCGACGCTGCTGCATCCGACCGCGGTGCTCTTCAACGGCGGCGTGTTCAAGTCGCCGCTCCTGGTCGAGCGCGTCATGTCCACGCTCAATTCATGGCTCGCCGCCGAGAACGCGCCCGCCGCGCGTCTGCTCGAAGGCGCGGACCTCGATCTGGCGGTGGCGCGCGGCGCGGCCTATTACGGCTACGTGCGGCGCGGCAAGGGCGTGCGCATTCGTGGCGGCACGGCACGCGCATACTACGTCGCGGTCGAGTCGGCAATGCCTGCCGTGCCCGGACTCGAACCGCCCGTGCAGGCACTGTGCGTGGCGCCTTTCGGCATGGAGGAAGGCACGGAGGCCGCGCTGCCCGCGCAGGAGTTCGGGCTCGTGGTCGGAGAGCCGGTGCATTTCCGCTTCTTCGGCTCGTCGGTGCGCCGTCAGGACGAGGTGGGCACGCTGCTCGAATACTGGCAGCCGGACGAAGTGCAGGAACTCGAGGAGATCGAGGCATCGCTGCCATCGGAAGGGCGCACGCCCGGCGAAGTCGTGCCGGTCAAGCTGCACGCGCGCATCACCGAGGCCGGCACGCTCGAACTCGAAGCCGTGCCGCGCGGATCGTCCGAGCGCTGGAAGGTCGAGTTCGACATGCGCGGCGGCGTGAGCGCCGACTCGGGCATGGGCCTGTAAGTGCCGGCGCGCAAGAGGGCGGCGGGCGCGCGCTATCGCGTCGGCATCGATCTGGGCACGAGCAATACCGTCGTCGCCTATGCCGAAGCGGGCTCGGACGAGATTCGCGTCTTCGAGATGGAACAGCTCGTGAGTCCGGGCGAAGTGGCGGCGCGCCCGCTCCTGCCGTCGTTGCGGTATCACGCGGCGGCGGGAGAACTGAACGCGAGCGACTTGCAGTTGCCGTGGCCCCGTGACGCAAACGCCGGGGCACAGCCCGAAGTGGTCGGCCAGCTCGCGCGCGTGCTCGGCGCGCAGGTTCCGGGCCGGCTCGTTTCGAGCGCGAAAAGCTGGCTCTCGCATGCTTCGGTGGATCGTGTCGCGCAAATTCTGCCGTGGGGCGCGGGCGACGACATCGAAAAGATCTCGCCCGTCGCCGCGAGCGCGAGTTATCTCGCGCATGTGCGCGCGGCGTGGAACCATCGCTTTCCGGGCTCGCCGCTCGAAGCGCAGGACCTCGTGCTCACCGTGCCCGCATCGTTCGATGAAGGCGCGCGCGCCCTCACGCTCGAAGCGGCGCGCATGGCCGGGCTTACGGCGCTGCGCCTGCTGGAGGAACCGCAGGCGGCGTTCTACGACTGGCTGTTTCACCATCGCGAAGAGCTCGCCGATGAACTCGCGGCCACGCGGCTCGTGCTCATCTGCGATGTCGGCGGCGGCACGACCGACCTCACGCTGATCCAGGTCGAGATGGACGGCCCGGAGCCGCGCCTGACGCGCATCGGCGTGGGCAACCACCTGATGCTCGGCGGCGACAACATGGACCTGGCGCTTGCGCATCTGGCGGAGCGGCGCCTTGCCGGCAACGATCAGGAGCGCCTCTCCGCCGCGCGTCTTTCGC
Organism: Caballeronia sp. GAWG1-1; assembly: GCF_023631465.1. Classification (NCBI taxonomy): domain Bacteria; kingdom Pseudomonadati; phylum Pseudomonadota; class Betaproteobacteria; order Burkholderiales; family Burkholderiaceae; genus Caballeronia; species Caballeronia sp. GAWG1-1. Next base: position 164,991 of record NZ_JALQDB010000028.1, on the reverse strand, counting down.
AACTCGTCGAACGTTGCCGCGCGGCCAAGGAGCAATTGCTCGGCGCCAACGCGCCGGACAAGGCCACGATCACGCTGCTCGGCGCGGGCTCGAAGCTGATCGGCGGCGCGCGTTCCACGGAAGTGACGCGCGAGGAGATCGCGCGGATCATCGTCGATGGCTTCTTTCCGATGGTCGCGCCCGACGAGCGTCCGCGTCGCGCGCGCGGGGGTATCGTCGAATTCGGGCTGCCTTATGCAAGCGATGCCGGCGTCACGCGGCACGTCGCGGCGTTTCTCGCGCAACACGCCACGCAGGCGCGCGAGGCGTTGGGCGAAGCGGCATCTGACCAAGCCAGCTTGCCCGTTCCCGACACGCTGCTCCTGAACGGCGGCGTGTTTCGCGCCGAACCGCTTGCGAGCCGTATCGCCGAGGCGCTCGGTTCATGGCGCGGCGCGCCGGTCCACGTGCTCGCCAATCACGATCCGGACGTTGCCGTGGCGCGCGGCGCGGTCGCCTATGCGCTCGCGGGCGCGGGCCGCGCACCGAAGATCGGCGGCGGCTCCGCGCGCAGCTACTTCCTGCTGCTCGACGAAGACAAGAGCGACGCTGGCGAGCGCGGCGTCTGCGTGCTGCCGCGTGGCACCGAGGAAGGTCAGGCCATCCATCTGGCGGACCGCACCTTCGCGTTGCGGCTCGGCGCGCCGGTGCGCTTTCACCTGGTGTCTTCGGTGGCGGATGCGACGTTCAAGGCAGGAGAGATCGCCGATGTCAGCGCCTCGGCCGGCGACTTCGTGCGCTTGCCGCCCATCGCCACGGTCGTCGATCCGCGCGGCCAGGAGGCGAATCACGCGCACAAGCCCAACGAGACGCCCGTGCAATTGACGACTTCGCTCACTGAAGTCGGCACGCTGGAGATGCACTGCATCGCCACCGACGATCCCGCCAAACGCTGGCTGCTCGAATTTCAATTGCGCCGGGAGAATGCGTCGAACGACGCGGCGGCAAGCGAAACGCATCCTGCGTTGCCGAAAGCCATCGATCTGATCGACCGCACTTTCGGCGCGCGTTCACAGGACGTCGGCCCGAAGGAGATCAAGCGCCTGCGCGCGCTGCTCGAACAGGCGCTCGGCCCGCGCGATAGCTGGGATCTCGCGCTCTTGCGCGAGCTTTACGGCGCGCTGTGGGACCGCGCGAAACGCCGCCGCCGTTCCGCCGATCACGAACGGCTGTGGCTCAACCTGACGGGCTATTGCTTGCGGCCGGGCTTCGGTCATCCGCTGGATGACTGGCGCGTCGAGCAATTGTGGACGCTCTTCGACCAGGGCATCCAGTACGGCAACGAAAGCCAGATCTGGTCCGAATGGTGGACGCTATGGCGGCGCGCGGCAGGCGGTCTGCCCGAAGCCGCGCAACTGCGCCTGCTCGACGACATGGCCTTCGTGCTTCAGCCGCCCGGCACGAGCCGCTATCGGCGCGCGGCGGGCGCTGCGCGCGCGGGCTATGAAGACATGGTGCGGCTCGCGGCATCGCTCGAACGCGTGCCGGTCGCGCGCAAGATCGAAACCGGCGAATGGCTGCTCACGCGGCTGAAGAAGCCTTCGGAGAACGTGCAGAGCTGGTGGGCGGTCGGGCGGATCGGCGCGCGGCAACCGTTCTACGGCAGCGCCCATGGCGTCGTGCCGCCCGAGACGGCGACCGCCTGGCTCGGCACGATCCTCGCGCTCGACTGGAAGAAGGTCGATCCGGCGGCGTTCGCGGCCGTGCAGATCGCGCGCATGACGGGCGACCGTTCGCGCGACCTTCCCGACGACATCCGCGCCGCCGTCGTGCAGCGCCTGGAGACGATGGGCGCGGCGGAAGCGTGGATCGCCATGGTCCGCGAAGTCGTCACGCTCGATCGCGCCGACGAAGGCCGCGTGTTCGGCGAGGCGTTGCCGGCAGGGCTCAAGCTCATCGGCTGAACTGGCGTCGATGCGGCGCGTCGAGACCGCGAATTGCTTCGCTCTCAGAAGCTTTTTGCGAAAGACGGCGCGAAAGCCTTGCGCCGTCTTGATTCCCGGCTATGCGCGACCTATGGTTATCAGTGTGTTCGTCCTGGACACACACTGAAGGAGGTCATCATGCCATCCCCACGCAAGGCTCAAGCGAGCAATCCCGCCGAAACCGAAATGTCGAGCCGCAAGAAAACGGCCGGTCCCAAGGCATCGCCGCCCAAGGCAGCGGGCGCCAAGGAAACGCAGGTCGCCAAACGCAGCACCAAGGCCAAACCGAAATCGTGAATGCGCGAGGCGCGGTATCGCGCACTCTCGCGCGGTACGGTTAGCCCTCGTCATCGCGCGGGGGGCATCGGTCGTGGCTGTCCTTCGATACGGCGAGCAGGCATGCCCGGCTCGCCGTTCGACTGATCCGGTTCGAGATACACCGGTTGCTTTGCGCGTCGACTCTCTCCTCCTTCCCCGCCGCTGCCGTCCAAAGCCATCTTTTTTCAGCGTCCGCCCGCCAAAAGCTCGCATTAATTTCCGTTTTTAACGGTTGATGCCTAAAAAAAGGCGTATTGGTAAGACCAAGTTGGCCTACAGTAGATATCCCCGAAACCGCGACTCGAACAAGCGATGGCCGTCCCTCAACGCGCCGAACGTGTGCGCACTCCCGAGATTTTCTCCGCCGCGCGAGAAGCGGGGCTCAGTCTCGTTCGCAATCTTTCCATTCCGGCCGCTTTCGCCGACCGCGCGCTGGAAGCGCAATTCCTCGAAGATCACGCGCAGCGCTTCTGCGCGTTCCGGCGCGCATCCGCGCTGCTCGCGCTCGTCATCTGGACCTGCTTCCTCTGGTGGGACTTCAGTTTCTCGCAAGGCAACAGCGCGCTGAACGGGCGCCTGTCCGACATTCTGGCAATCCGCTTTGCGGGCATCGTGTTGCTGATTCTCGAATGCTGTCTCGTCCTGCGGCCCTCGTTCCGATCGCACGCGATGTCCGAGAAGGTCATCCTCACGGGCATCTACGGGCTCTTGTGTCTGATCCTCGCGCTCTTCGCGATCACGCCCTCGCCCTATAACTACACGCAGCATTTCACGGGGCTGTGCCTCGCGCTCTTCGTGCAGTTCAGCTTCTTCTATCTGCGCTCGCGGGTCGTGCTGACGGCGGGCATCGTCACCATGGCGTCGATCGTGGTGCTGCAGCTCACCGCGCATCTGCTCAATCCGGAGAATTTCTTTGCCGGACTGTTCTATATGTTCAACGTGATCGTGGTCGGCCACGGCGTCTGCGTGCACGCCGAACGCGTCTCGCGCGAACGCTTTTCCGCCGAGCGCGCGCTCGCCTCGCTCAACGACGAACTGCGCGCCGCGAACGGCTCGCTCGCGCGCAAGAACGACGAGTTGGAGATCTCCAGGAAGGACCAGGAGAACAAGACCACGGCATTGCTCGCGTTGCGCGAACAGCAGATGATCGCCGCGCAAACCGCGAGCCGCGAGAAGTCCAATTTCCTCGCCGCCGCGACCCACGATCTGCGCCAGCCAATGCACGCGCTCAACCTGTTCCTGCAAGCCGCCGCCGAGGCCATCCGCAACGGCGAGTTCGAGCAGGCGGAACGGCTCATCGACGAATGCGGGCGCTCGTCGATCATTCTGGCGCGGCTCTTGAATGCCGTGCTCGATCTCTCGCGGCTCGAATCGGGCCGCGTGGTGCCGCGATATCACGTGTTCGACGTGCGGCGAACCATCGAGGAAGCCGTCGAACAATTGCGTCCGTTCGCCATGAGCCGTGGCGTCGACTTGCGGCTGCGGCTGCCGAAGTCGGAAGTCGTCTGCGTGCGAAGCGACGCGCACTGGCTCGGACGCGCCATCGCCAATCTGATCTCGAACGGCATCAAGTACGCCGATCAAAGCAAGAGCGCCAGCAAGACCGCCAAGCCCACCGTGATCGTCGGCGTGGTGCGCTCGCCGACGCGGGCGCGCATCGACGTGCTGGATAACGGCATCGGCATTCCGGCCGATTATTTCGACGCCATCTTCCAGCCCTTCTTCCAGGTCGACAACCCGGAGCAAGATCGCGACAAGGGGCTGGGACTCGGCCTGTCTATCGTCAATGCGGTCATTTCGATGCTGGACGAACACCGCATCGAGCTCAAGTCCACCGAAGGGCGCGGTTCGCGTTTCTCACTGGAAATGCCGCAGTGCGGACCGACGCTCGACAAGCCGTCCACGCGCGCGCCTGCATTGTCCGAGGCGAACGAAGCGGCGGCGCTGAGCGGGCGCTACGTGCTGCTCGTGGAAGACGACGGCCTCGTGCGCGCATCCACCGAGGCGCTGCTTTCGCAATGGGGCGTGCTTTACGACTCCGCCGCGACCTTCGACGAGTTCGAAACCATTCTCGCGGACATCGAGCGCTTCCCGGATCTCATCATCACCGACTACCGCCTGCGCGACTCCAAGACCGCGCGCGAAGTGGCCATGCTGGGCACCGCAAGGCTCGGCCGTCCGTGTCCGTGTCTGGTCGTGACGGGCGAACCGTCGGCCACCATCGTGCCGCTCGCGTGCGAGCAGGACGTGCTGAGCAAGCCCGTGAGCCCGGCGGAATTGCGCCGCGGCATGGTCGCGTTGATGCCGAACGCAGCCGCCGGCCAGAGCGCTTGCGAGGCAGCCATCGCATGAGTGTGCACAAGGTCATCTACGACACCGACCCCGGTATCGACGACGCTATCGCGCTCGTGTTTCAGACGTTGCATCCGCGGATCGAACTCATTGGCATCACGAGCGTGTTCGGCAATGCGGATATCCATACGACGACCGCCAACGCGCTCTATCTTGCATCGCGTTTCGCGCCGAACGTGCCGGTCGTGCGCGGCGCGGCGGCGCCTTTGCAACGCGCCGCGCCCGAACCGATTCCGCATATCCACGGCGACGATGCGCTCGGCAACGTCGAGCGCACGGAAGCCGTCACGGTGAAGGAGGACGGGCGCGCGGCACATCGGTTCATCATCGAGAAGGTGCGCGCGGAGCCGGGCGAAATCACGCTGCTCGCGGTCGGGCCGCTCACGAATCTCGCGCTCGCGTTGCGAGACGATCCGGAGATTGCATCGCTCGTGCGCGAGGTCGTCGTCATGGGCGGCGCGTTCGGTTACAACGGCGCGCTCGGCAACGTGACGCCCGCCGCCGAGGCGAACATCCATGGCGACCCGGAAGCGGCCGATATCGTCTTCGGCGCGCCGTGGAAGGTGTCGATCGTCGGGCTCGATGTAACGCATGAAACCGTGATGACGAACGCGTTTCTCGCCGATGTGCGGGACAGCGCAGGCGATGCCGGCCGGTTCGTATGGAACGTCTCGCGCTTTTACGAGCGCTTTCACGCGAACGACGGCGAGACGCGCGGCATCTACGCGCACGATTATTCGGCGGCCGCTTTCGTCGTCGCGCGCGAACTGTTCACGACGAGAAGCGGGCCGGTGCGCGTGCTGACCGAAGGTATCGCGGCGGGTTTGACTGTGCAAAAGCCCACGTCGATGCGTGCCAGCGCGCCGGATTGGGACACGCGGCCATCGTGCGACGCGTGTATCGGCGTCAATGCGGACGCGGTGCTCGAACTCTTTGCTCGGACATTGCGCGGCTGACGTGCTCGTCTAGTGCGCCGCTTCTTTCATGCAACCGGCGCGCGCCGCGGCAATGCCGACGCGCTGCGGCTTGCACCTTGCCGAAGCGGATCGGCGGGCATACCAACGCGGCGCTTCAACCCTCGCGCAACCGTGCACCCAGCCACTCGCGCAGCGCTTCCACTTCCTCCATGCAGACCGAATGCGGCATCGGATACGTATTCCATTCCACCGTGCAGCCCTGCTCGCGCGCGAATTCCACGGCTTCCTCGCCTAGCCGCACGTTGAGTACGTCGTCGAAGCTGCCGTGCGCGGCGAAGATCGGCGTGTCGCGGTTCGCCTCGCTGAACGAGGCATCGATCAAGCCTTTCGACGGGATATAACCCGACAGCACGATCAGCCCCGCGAGCTTTTCCGGATGCGTGAGTCCCGCCTGATAGGTCATCGCGCCGCCCTGCGAAAAGCCGGCGAGAAAGATGCGCTCGGAGGCGATGCCGCGCGCGTTCTGCTGCGCGACGAGTTCGCGCACGAAGGCCACAGACGTCTCGATGCCCGCCTCGTCCACGCGCCGGTTGATACCTTCGAACGACAGGATGTCGTACCACGCGCGCATCACGTAGCCGTTGTTCGCGGTTACGGGAATCTCCGGCGCGTTCGGAAACACGAAGCGCATGGCGGGGGCATCGGCCAGACGCAGTTCGGGCACGAGCGGCACGAAGTCGTTGGCATCCGCGCCGAGTCCGTGCATGAGGATCACCGCGAACTCGGGGTCCGGCGCGGTTTCGACTTCCACTACCGATGGATCGTACGGTTGTGCGGACATGCAATCACTCCCTTGAGGTCGATCACGTTCAATCACGCGTCAGATGATGGGCACGAGCAATAACACGATACCCACGATGGAAATGAGCCACACCAGCGAGCGCACGAACGGCACACCGCCCGCATAAAGCGGCACGTAGCACAGGCGCGCGACGAAATACATGAGCGCGCCATAGTGCGTAAGCGCATTTTCGCGCCCGGCGACATGCACGATCAGCACCGCGACAGCGAAGATCGGCAAGGTCTCGAAAAGGTTCGATTGCGCTCGCATCAGACGCCCGGTGAGCTTGCGCGGCGGCGGCGCCGGGCCGTCGCGCGGACCGGCGTTGTATCTGAGGCCCGTCTCCTTGTTGCGCAAGAACGCGGGCAGCAGCACTTGCACGAGAGCGAGGATGAGCGTCCAGGCCAGCATCGTCAGTTCGAAACTCATGGCGTCTCCATTCGGTTTGTTGGCGATGCAAGCGACGGTCCATCATGCCATCGGGCCGTGCGAACGTGTACCCTTGTTGGCATTCCTTCGACTTACGCTCATTCTCACGCTCACGCTCGCGGTGAATCTTCCATGCACACGCTTACCCTGCGTCTTTCTCCCGGCGATGACCTGCGCCTCGCGCTCGATCTCGCAGTTCGCTCGCAAAAAAGCGCGCAAGAAGCGGGCGCGGCGTTCGTCCTGCAAGGCATTGGCAGCTTGAGCGTGGCTGCCTTGCGCTATGCCGGGCGCGACGAGGCAACCGTTCTGCGCGGCGACCTCGAAATCTTGACGCTGGCGGGATCGCTATCGGCGGATGGGCCGCATCTGCACATGAGCATCTCCGATGCCGATGGCCGCGTCTTCGGCGGCCACGTCACGGCGGGATGCATCGTGCGCACGACGGCGGAAGTGCTGATCGCAAAGTTGCCGGACGAGCGCTACACGCGTGAGCACGATCCCGCGACAGGTTTCGCGGAACTCGTCATCCGGCGTACATAGCTTCCTGAGTTGCAGCAGCACGAAGCGCTCCAAGAGCGTCGATCAGGCGGATGCGACTGTTGCCGGTTCGGCGGCGGCGCTATCCAGCGCGAGATCGTGACGCGCGATCAGCTCGAAGCGCTCGCTCGTTTCCACATAGTCCCAGCGCTCGACGGTCGTGCTGCGCGTACCCGAAGACCCGTCGTAGCGAATCACGTTCACCGAATTGTCGATGGTCCCGCGCGTGCGCCGGGACAGCGCCGTGCCCGCCTGCACCGCCCACAGCTTGCGCGGCAGGCCGGCGAAGGTATCGTGCAGCGGCAACACGTAGGGCAGATGAATATGGCCGCCGAGAATGAGATCGGCGCCCGCGCGCGCCCAGCGCTGCACGGCGCGCTCGTGTCCATGCAGAAGGTTGGCCTCGTCTTTCGCGCGCGTGACCGCAACCGGCTGATGCGTGACCACCACGCGCAATTGCTTCGCGCTTGCCGCTTCGAGCCGCGCGGAAACGCGTTTGACCTGTTGCATCGAAATTTCGCCGTCCTTGTGACGGAACGGACGCGTGGTGTTCACGCCGAGCACGAGCAGCGTGTCCGATTCGAACGACGGCTCGAGCTCCGCGCCGAACACGCGCTGATGATTCGCATACGGACGAAAAAGCCGCGCGAGCGGATTGAAGAGCGGAATGTCGTGATTGCCGGGAATGACGAGCCGGGGCCGCGTGCCGAGGGCATCGAAGAACGCGCCCGCCAGCGCGAACTGATACCGCCGCGCGCGCTGCGTGATGTCGCCCGAGACGACGACTAGATCGGGCGAGATGGCATCGGAAAGCCGCAAGAGCGCCGCCACCACCGTCGGGCGTTCGGTGCCGAAATGCGGATCGGATATTTGCAGCAAAACGTTCATGAGCGATTGGCTTCGGCCACGACCGGCTCGGGTTTGAGCAGCAGCAATGGCTTGTCGGAAACGCGGAATTCCAGCGGCATCTGCAGCCACGCCACTTCGCCATCGGTTGCGATCTTCACGCGACGGCGTCGTCCGGACGGATGCGTCACCGTAATGCGCTCGAATGTGAAACTCGTCACGTGATCGGAGTCGGATAGCCGCCCTGCCGCGCCGCGCAAGGACAGGAACAGATGCGCGAGCCGCCCGACCGGACGCGGCGCAATGGCGACGAGCAAGCCATGTTCCAGTGCGCCGGCTTCGGCCATGCCGATCTGTTCGAGTTGCAGCCGGTTGTTGCCGACGAAGAGCGTCGATGAACGGATGTCGCGCACTTTCCCTTCATGCTCGATATGCAGCCGCAAATGCCGATGCCGCCGCAATAGCGTGTTGAGCGCGGACCACAGCGCGACCAAACGGCTGCGGCCGAATTGCTGCTTGTAGGTTTCGCGATCTTCCAGCAGCTTGGGATAAAGCCCGAGACTCGCATTGACGATGAACATCTGGCCGTTCACGTAGCCCACCTGCGCGGGAAATACGCGCGCTTCGAGCAACAGGCGGGTGGAAAGCTCGAGATCGGCGGGAATACCGTGATCGCGACTGAAGTAATTGAACGTGCCGCGCGGCAGCACCGCGAATGGCACGCCGCGCGTAAGCGCCGCTTCGGCCACGGCGCATAGCGTGCCGTCGCCACCGGCACCGACCAGCACGCCGCCCTGATCGAGCGCCAGTTGTGCCGCCTCGCGCGCGGCGGCGGGCAAACGGCCGGGGTCATCGACGACGCACATTTCGAAGCGCCGGCCCGCCGCGCCAAGTTCGCGGTCCAGCACGGCGCGAGTTTCATCGGCCTGCTTGCGGCCCGATCCCGCGTTCATCACGATAAAAAACGGCGCGTGCGGCGCAAGTGTCTGCCCTTGTTCCGCGCCTCGAGCAGGTTCGGCGGGTATGACGGGTGTGGCGGTCGGGGTCATCGGCAGCGCTCCTGGCATCGTGCGATTCGTCCCGCCTGGCCGCCGACGTGCCGTGGAAGCGCGCTTAAGACGCCACGTCCCGCCGACACGCACGCAACTAAGCCCGGCGAGTATCTGCCGAATCATAACAAAATGCTTACAGCTGCATGACGAGACGCACGCGCAAGCGTGCGCCATCGCTCAAGGCAGATCAGGTATGTTCGCCGCCGCGAATGTAGTACTCGAGCTGCTGAATGGTGAACTGCTGCTCGGAGATGATGTTCTTCACCAAGTCCCCGATGGAAATCATGCCGGTCAGCTTGCCGTCTTCGATCACCGGCAAATGGCGCATGCGCTTTTCCGTCATGAGCGCCATGCAGTCGTCCGTGGTCTGGTCGGGGCGGACGTAACGCACGTGCGAGGTCATGATGTCGCGCACCGGCGTCTGCTTGGACGAACGGTCCATCAGCACGACCTTGCGCGCATAGTCGCGCTCGGTCACGATCCCGACGATCTCCTCGTTCTCCGTGACGATCACCGCGCCAATATGGCGGTCGGCCATCAATCTGATTGCATCGTAGACCGATGCAGTTGCCGCGATCGTGATGACCGTCTGATCGGGTTTGGAACTGAGTACCTGTGCGACTGTTGCCATCGAGCGCCTCCGTCTGGCTTCGCGCGGCTCACCGGCCGATGAACACGCGCTTTTGTTGTGCGGAACCGATGTTGCGCGTAACGGGCGAGGCAGTTCGTCGTGCGACATGTAGCGCGGGCTTAAAAGTGACCGGCTGCATCGGCGAAAGTCCGACCGTGGAAAAAGTATAGATCAACCCCGGCTCGCGGATATGCGCCCGTCCGCTCGCATGTTTGTGCAAGCCCGCTGGACTTGCGTTTGCGCGCGCAAGGCGCGTCGCCTTCAGTTTTGTCGATTCGTGCCGCTAATCAGACACGCGCGCCGCGATGCGCGCATCAAGCGGCGCAATGAGGCGCCGCTCATGGAGATGACAAAGGTGAGCAGTTCACAACAGGATATCGAGCAGCGCGTGCGGCTCGCGGGCAGCAACATGTTCGAGCTGCTTCTGTTCAGGCTCGGCGAGGCGCCGGGTTCGGAACAGCGCGAGCTCTACGGCATCAACGTGTTCAAGGTGCGCGAGATTCTCGCGATGCCGACGATCACCGCCGTCGCGGGATCGAGCGCGGAAATTCTCGGCGTCGCCGACATTCGCGGGCAGATCATTCCCGTGATCGATCTGGCGCGCATCACCGGATGCCGGCCGAAAAACGGTCCGAAGATCCTGCTCGTCACCGAGTTCGCGCGTACCACGCAGGGCTTCGCGGTCGAGGAAGTCGATGACATCGTGCGGCTGGAGTGGAATCAGGTGCTGTCGGCGGAATCGCATTCGGGCGGCAGCACGGTAACGAGCTTCGCGCGGCTGGACGGCAACGTCGACGGATCGCGTCTTGCGCAAGTGCTGGATGTCGAGCGCATCGTGCGGGAAGTGCTGCCGGGGCAGGAATCGGATATCACCGAGGAAAGCACCGGCCGCCTGCGGCTCAAGCCCGGCGCGCGCGTCCTCGCCGCGGACGACTCGGGCGTGGCGCGCTCGCTCATCGGACAGAGCCTCACCGCGATGGGCGTGCCCTTCGTCATGACCAAGACCGGTCAGGAAGCGTGGGACGTGCTGGAATCGGCGCTCAGAAAGGCGCAGAAAGACGGCACGGAAGTGTCGGATCAGATCGCGCTCGTGCTGACGGACCTGGAAATGCCGGAAATGGACGGCTTCACGCTCACGCGACGGATCAAGGCGGAATCCGGTTTGCAGCATATTCCGGTGGTGATCCACTCGTCGCTTTCGGGTTCCGCGAACGAGCAGCACGTTCGCAAAGTCGGAGCGAATGCGTATGTGTCGAAGTTCGAGGCTTCCGAACTCGCAACCGTCATGCGCGGCGCATTGGCCAACGCGGCCTGAAAACCGAGCGATCAAACGAAATCGGCGCCCGAGAAAACAGACCTTGTGAGTCTGTTTCTCCGGGCGCCGTTTTCTTTGCTTATTGCGTACTGGTCAGTCCGTTTAGCCGAATGATAATCCGGCCGGACTGCTTCGATCAGTGACCGAAGAAAACCGAGTTTGCGTTGTTGTCGCCGTTGGCTTGCGCACGATTGCCCGATTGAGCCAGCGAGTCACGCGAACCGCCGAAAGCGCGGTTGTCGCCATGAGCCGCTTCTTCAGCAGCAATGGTTTGTGCGCTCGGGCCTTGTTGCGAGCTCGGCGCGCCGACTGCCGGACGGTAGAACGGAGCCGGGCCGTAGCCGCTTGCAAATGCGGGTGCTGCGAGCGTGGCGGAAGCGGCGATCAAGAGAGTAGCGATAAGATTGCGTTTCATGGTGAGCTCCAAAGACGGTTGACGTTCAATCAGAAAGCGCCGCAGCGGTCTTGCGAGAAACTGTCTGCTACGTCGATGAAATGCAGTGTATACCCCTACTATCGTTTTTTTATCTCGATATCTTTCAATACACTTTTCACGCTGAACCAACAATCGCTGGCAGCACGATTGTGCTTAAATTCTGAGCAGCCTTTTCGGATAAGGGTTTGCGGACGATGCAGTCCAGCAGCGGCGCGAGCTTTGTTTAGCGGGGGCAAAACGATTATTTATCGCACGAGCGTGCAATAGACGGGTAACTCGGGCTGATTTCCGGCGTTATCTCTCAATGCACCTGCACGAGCTTTTCGATGAGCCGCACGAGCGCGGCCGGCGAACTGCCCTTCTGGCAATAACCGTCGAAACCGGCGTGAAGCCCTTGCGTCCTGACGAGTTCTTCACCGAGCGCGGTAAACGCAATGATCCCGGCGTCGCGCGTCTGAGCCACGCGGCGCAAGACGCGGGCGGTGGCGAAACCGTCGTGCTCGGGCATGGTGATATCGAGAATGACGATATGCGGGCTCCAACGATCCACCGCGTGCAGCGCCTCCAGGCCGCCGAGCGCGACGCGCGTGTCGAAGCCATCGGCGAGAAAGGCGGCGGAGAGTGCCTCGGCGCTCGTGGCGTTGTCATCCACGATGAGAATGCGCCATTGCTTACGGTCGACGTCGACGCTGCGGTTGGTCCACAGCGAACACGGTTGAGAAGACGAGGTCAGCGAAGTCAGAGGCATGGCAATCCGGCAAATTCATTTTGCCGAACAGCCAGCAGGTTTCGGACCAGAGACGCGCGCCGCCGCTTCTCGGCGTGCGCGGTCAGTCTTTTTTGCTTTTGCGACGCTTGCCCGCGACCACTTCTTCGCGGTCACGCAGGCGCGCGTTTGCTTCCACGAGCGATGCGGCGTCGTGCTGACGCAAGGCCAGATCGAGTTCGCCGAGCGCCGCGAAAACCGCGTCCCGCTCCGCTTCTTCGTTTTCCGCCACGCGCCGGGCTTCCTTGTCGATCCGCTTGAAAAGCTTGCCGCCAAAGCGCGTATCCACCGCGCCTTCGCGCACGAGAACAGCGATCACCGAAGCCAGCCGGACCACGCCTGCTGCCGTGGTTTGCGTATCGCCATCCAGTTCATCACGGTCGTCCACTCTTGCCTCTCCCCGGTTTGGGCAAATGAATCGCGTCGATATCGTCCGATGCGAGGGCGCGCCGCGCCCTTCTTGCGTTGCGCCATGATACGCCCGCTTTGTGACAGCCATATTTGCACGGGTATGAAGAACCTGGCTCGCGCGCCCCATTCGACAGACGCGCGAGCAATGGCACACTAACGCCTGCCGCCCTGTCACGCCAGTCGATATCGATGACGCCGTTTAGCCACTGCCACCGACCGCCCGCATGAATCCCGCTACCCTGCATAGACCGTCCTACGGCTCCGACTTCTCCGGCCTCGTCTGCGGCTTCCGGTTTCATCTCGACCAGCCGGGCGTTGCCATCGACGCCGACACCGCGAGCGCCTGGCTCGCCCGCGACGATACGTCGAAGGAATTCATCTGGCTGCACTTCGATCTCGCCAATAGCGCGTGCGAACGCTGGATGCGCACGCGGCTCGGCCTTCCCGACGCGTTCTTCGAGACGCTCAGCGAAGGCTCGCACTCGACGCGCATCGAGCATAAGGAAGGCGCGTTGTTCGCCGTCATCAACGATGTGATCTTCAACTTCGAACTGACGCCGTCCGAGATCGCCACCTTGTGGGCGTACACGCATCACAAGATTCTCGTCACCGCGCGCATGAAGCCGCTGCGTTCCGTGGACTCCCTGCGCGAATCGGTGCGACGTGGCGAGCTGTTTCGTTCGCCCGCGGAATTACTCGCGCATCTGCTGCGCGATCAGGCGGAATTGCTCGTGCAGATCGTGCGGCGCACGAGCGTGGAAGTGGACGGCATAGAAGACCGCTTTCTGTCGCTGCATTCGCCCACGAGCCGTTCGGATCTCGGCGCGTTGCGACGCGTGCTCGTCAGGCTGCAACGCCTGCTCGCGCCGGAACCGGGCTCGGTATTCCGGCTGCTTGCGCGTCCGCCGCGCTGGCTGCACGCGCAGGACATTCAGGAATTGCGCGACGCCACCGAGGAATTTTCGCTCGTGCTCAACGATCTCGCGGGACTCGTCGAGCGCATCAAGCTCTTGCAGGAAGAGATCGCGACGCGCATGGACGAGCAGAGCAATCGCACGCTGTTCACGCTGACGCTCGTGACCGTGCTCGCGTTGCCGATCAATATCGTCGCGGGTTTTTTCGGCATGAACGTGGGCGGCATTCCGCTCGCGGAAAATCATCACGGCTTCTGGCTGCTCGTGTTGATCGTCGCGAGCTTTACCGTGCTCGCGGGATGGTGGGCGTTTCGCCGCCGTCGCAACATGTGAGCGTACGCGCGTGTTAAAAGCCGAGATCGCTCAGGCCGGGATGGTCGTCCGGCCGACGTCCGAGCGGCCAATGATATTTGCGATCCGCTTCCCGAATCGGCAAGTCGTTGATCGACGCGTGGCGGTGCGTCATGAGACCCGCCTCGTTGAATTCCCAGTTCTCGTTGCCATAACTGCGATGCCAGTGGCCCGAATCGTCGTGCCATTCATAAGCGAAACGCACGGCAATGCGATTCCCCGTAAACGCCCACAGTTCCTTGATGAGTCGATAGTCCAGTTCGCGATCCCACTTGCGCTGCAGGAACGCTTCCACGGCAGCGCGCCCGTCGACGAATTCCGCGCGATTGCGCCAGCGGGTGTCCTGGCTATAAGCCAGTGCGACTTTCTTCGGGTCGCGCGTGTTCCAGCCATCTTCGGCGGCACGGACTTTCTGCACGGCGGTTTCGGCGGTAAACGGCGGGAACGGCGGTTTGCTTTCCATGGCGAACTCTCCTTTGCGCTCTGACGTGTAGTCGATATAGGGAGACAGGTCTGTCTACCTGCGGCCTACTCTAGCGCAGGTAGACGAACCTGTCTACAATCGATTGCATGAATACGCATAACGAAGTCACGGAACTCACGCCCGACGCGCGCATCCTGCAAACGGCTCACGATCTCTTCTATCGCGACGGCATTCGCGCGACCGGCATTGACCGGGTGATCGCGGAATCGGGCGTCGCGAAGAAAACGTTCTACCGTTATTTTCCGAGCAAGGACGATCTGATCGTCGCGTTCCTCGCGTTCCGTCACGAGAACTGGATGACGTGGTTTCGCGACGCGCTCGCGCGTCACGGCGGCTCGCTCTCAGCGCTCGTGCCCGCGCTTGCCGAGTGGTTCGGCGGCGACACGTATCGCGGCTGCGCGTTCATCAATTCGGTGGTGGAAGTGGGCGGCACGTTGCCGCCGGCCGTGGATATCGCGCGGCGGCACAAGCGGGATATGACAGCGGCAATTCGCGCACTCATGCCGGCATCGCGCACAGCCAAGGCCGATGCACAAGCGCTGGCGCTCGCCGTGGATGGCGCCATAGTCGCCGCGCAATTCGCCGACTCCCCCGCCGATGCATTGAAGGCGCTCGCACGCGTGGTGCGAGCGGTGAAACGCGGAGCGAGCGCGGACTAGAACGACCCGCCGCTCGCTTTCGCCGATTCCGTGAGCGCCGTCTGCGCGCTGCAACACAACTTCGCGTTCATGGCCTCGATATCGTTCGTGCTCAAGGTCGCGACATCGGCCTTCAGTTTCAGGAACGCGACGATGGCATCGTAGCGAGAGCGCAGCAGATCGCGGCGCGCGGTGTAAAGCGCGTCGATGGATCGAAGCACATCCGTGCCCGAACGGCTGCCGACCTTGTAGCCGATCTGCGTGGCATCCAGCGTGTCTCGCGAGGATTGCACGAGATGCGTGAGCGAATCCACCCGAATCCGTTGACGCGTATAGCGAGCAAAGTTGTCGCGCGCGGACGCTTCTGCTTGCCTGGATGCCAGCAGATACGCCTGCTCCTCCTTGTCCGCGAGCGCGAGCGTCTGCTTCACGCGCGCCTGAACCTCGCCGCCCGAGAACAGCGGTATCTGCACCTGAAACATGGCCGTGGTGGTAGTCGTAGGCCGTGAGTAGCCGGATGCAGCGCCCGCAGGCTGATAAGTGCCCGTAATGCTTGCGACGGGATAATGCGCGGCGCGCGCCTTCGCGGTATCGAACTTCGCGATCTCCCAGCCGAGTTGCTTCGACTGTACCGAATAGTTGGACGCCTTCGCCTGCTCGGTCCACGACTCTTCGCCGTCGGAAAGGGCGGGCAAGGTCATGCCTGGGGGCAACGCAAGTAACGCCGAGAACGGCTGGCCGGTGACTTGCTCGACCGCGCGGCGTTTCGTCGATACATCTTCCTGCGCATCCGCCTGCTGCAATTGGGCTTGTTCGCGCGCGGTGTCGGCTTCTCGCTGGTCGATGAGCGTGGCCTCACCCGCCGCCCGCTTGCGACGCACCTGATCGAGCTGCAAGTCGATGGCCGCGAGATAGTCCGCCGTGCGCTTCTGCTCGTCTTCCGCGGCGAGTTCATCGAAATAAGCCTGCACCGCGCGAAGGATCGACGCCTGTTGCGCCCCCGCGAAGTCCACCGCGCCTTGCGCCACCGTGAAATCCGCCTGACGATACGCGGTCCACTTGCTCCAGTCGAAGAGCGGTTGCGAGACGGTCACCATCCAGCCGTTCTGCCAATAGTCCTGACGCGGAAAGCCGTCCATGACGATGCGGTTATACGCGCGTCCCCAGCCGCCTCCGACTTGCGGCAGCAATGCGGCGCGCGCGATCGGCACCGCTTGCTTCGCGGCCTCGTAGCTTGCGCGCGCCTGCGCGAATTCGGCGTCGTGACCGAGCGTTTGTTGAACGACCGCCATGAGATCGTCGGCATGGGCGAACGACGCGTGTATCAACATACCGAGCAGCAAGATGCGCTTCAACGATTTATGCATGAGCTTCTTCTTCCGGCGTCGCAACCACGGGCGCTTGGCCTTCGCGCACGAGTCCACCATCCTCGAAGCGATAGCGCGTATCGAAAGCCGAAGCCAGCGACATATCGTGCGTAATCACGACGACGGTGCGATCGAGATTGCGCAACAACCCGGCGATATGCTTCACCGATGCAGGATCGAGATTCGAGGTCGGTTCGTCGAGCAGCAATAGCTCTCGATTTTGATAGAGCGCGCGCGCCAGCAACAGACGCTGCCGCTGCCCCGCTGAAATATTCGCGATGGTGTCGCTGATGACAGTGCGCGTTCGCATTGGCAAACGCATGATGTCGGGTAACAAGCCGACGTCGTCGAGCAGCTTGTGGATGCGCTCCTCGTCCGCCTGGCCCGTGAAGAGCGTGATGTTGTCCGCGATCGATCCGTGCAGGATGATGTCGCCCTGACGCATATGCGCTTGATGCCGGCGGATTTCATCGACGGCGAGATTCGGCCAGGCGATGTCGTTGAGCGCGATATGCCCTTCCTGCAACGGCTCGGCCGCCGACAGTAACTTGAAGAGCGTGGACTTGCCGCTACCCGACGGCCCCGTGATGACGATCTTGTCACCCTTGCGCACTTCGAAGCTCGCGTTCTTCAGAACCGGTTGGTCCGAAATGCCATAGCTAAACGTCACATCGCGCACGTCGATACGCTCGAAATGACGCACTTCGGTGGCACGCTGCGCATCCGCGAGCGGCGTATAGCGTTCGTTCTCGTTCTCGGCGATATCGTCCACGCGCGCGGTCGGCACGCTCAGCATGAAGTACTGGAACATCGCGTTGATGGCGCTCGCAAAGCGCTCCGACATCAGCGACTTGTAGATCAGAAACGAATAGAACACGCCGACCGACACCTTGCCGCCCAGCATGAGACGCGCCGCCAGATACGTGATGATGATGGTATCGGCATAATTGACGAGCTTGAGCATGCCGTCGCGCGTGCAGGTCAGCCGGCTGCTCTTGAGAAGCGCCGCTGCATAAGCCTTGTAGACGGTCATATAGATGGCCGTGCGGCGGGTCTCGCCTTGCGCGAGCTTGAGCAGCGAAGCCGCGCGGATGGTCTCGATCAGCGAGTCGTCGCAACGAGCCGAGGTTTCGAGCACGAGCGCGTGATTGTCGCGCATGGCCGCGAACATGCTGAGCGCAACCGCCACATACACGGCGAAAACGACGAGCGCGACCACGGCAAGCTGGCGGCTCTGAATGAACATGAGCACGAGCGCGAGTGCGCCGACTGCCAGGTCGATATGCAAGGAAATGGCGGAGCGCGTCGCGAACACGCTGATCTCGTCCTGCGCCTTCACGCGCGCGAAGACGTCGCCGACGTGACGCTTCTCGAACCATGACATGGGATTGCGCAGCAAATGGCCGATCAGCCCCTCGGTCATGTTGATCTGCGTGACGTTGTAGAGCAATTCGGTCAGATACTTCTGCACGAATTCGCTCAGCGCGCCAAGCACGAAGATGCTTGCGAACGTCATGATCAGCACGTTCAGCAAGTTGCGATTGTCCGCGGCGACCACGTAGTCGAGCACCAGATTGCCGAAGTACGGCGCGGCGAGAATGGCGAACTGACTGCCGAGCGCGACGAACAGCACCTTGGCGATGAGCGCCGTGAGGTCCGGATTCAGTGCGCGCACGCGCTTCAACGCTGCGGGCACGCGCGATTTCGCGCGGATGCGCGGCATTTGCGGCGTAGGCGCAAACTCCAGCAGAAAGCCGGAGACGGCGGAGCGGAACGTGTCCATCGAGATACGCCGGCGGCCGCTTGCCGGATCGAGCACGCGCACGTAGCCGTGACTCGCCTTTTCGAACACCACGAAGTGCGAGCCGCCGAAATGCATGAGCGAGCCCCTCTTGACCTGCGAGAGATCGTTGGGATCGAACCGGTATGCCTGCACTGCAAGGCCGAAATCGGTGGCGACATCGTACAGGTCCATCAAGCTCAGCCCGTTCGCCGAAATGGGCTTGTAGCTCGACAACTCGCGTACTTCGGTCGCCCGGCCGTGATGCGACAGCACCATGGCCAGACACGCATAGCCGCATTCGGCCACTTCATTCTGATAAATAACCCGCACCATCAACCTCTCAGCATTCGGAACAAGGGCGCCAGCACCCATTCGGCAATCGTCCTTCGCTCGACGACGATGCTCGCCGTCGCCCGCATCCCCGGCAAAATCTTGAAATGCTGTCCCTCGAAGTCGAAGGTATTGCCGCGCAGCGTGGCCCATGCGAGGTAATCGCCTTCGCCTTCTTTCGAGCTATCCGTCTGTTCGGTCGGATCGGGCGCGCCTGGTGTGCCGGGTGGACTGGGCGGGCTCGCCGGCAGCACGGTGGTGCCGGAGATGGAGTCGATGCGCGCCTCGTACGTGCCGAACTTGGCGTACGGGAATGCATCGAACTTGAGCCGCACGATCTGGCCTTCGCGCACGAAACCGCGACGCCGAGAAGGAATGCTCAACGCGGCGCGCAACGGCCCGCTCTCGTCTGTCGCGATGACCATCGCCACGTCGGCCGTCGTCAACATGCGGCCCGCGACGAGGCCTGAAAACGTGACCGTGCCGCCCTTCGGCGCGGACACGGTCGCGTCCTGACGTTCGCGTTCGAAGCGCGTGCGCACGTCCTGCACGTCGCGCTCATGTTGCGCGTCGAGGCCGCGCAATTGCGCTTCGAGATCGGCTTGCGTGCTGCTCGACGCGCTGACTTCGCCCGCCAGTTGCTGCTGACGCGCGACGCTTTGCGCGGCCGTCGCCTTGCCCTGATGAACATCCGCGCGAGCCTGTTCGACCTTGTCGGCGGCAACGTAATCCGCCACCGAATCCAGACGCGCCAGCCGCTGCTGGAACTCGCCGACCAGTTGATTGTTCTGCGCGATCTGCGCGTTGAGCGCCCCAAGCTCGGCGCGGCGGCTTACTGCTGTCAGGCGCGCCGATTCGCGCTGCGCATTCAACTGGATGCGGCGCTCGTTGTACTGCGCGTCGATGGAGCGAATCTGGTCATCGCGCATTTGCTCGTCGAATACTTGTCGGCGACGTCCGTCTGTCGTCAGCGAGAAATCCCGCTGCAGCCGAAAGAGCGGCGTGCCGGGCTGCACCTTTTCGTCCGTGCGCGCGTAGATGCCCGACACCAGTCCACTCAAGCCTTGAATCTTGACCTCGGACGGAGACATGACTTCGCCACTGACATCCTGCTTCAGTTCGACCTGATGGAAGAACGCGAAAGCGACGGCGGCGACAGTAAAAATGGACGTCGCGTAGGCTATCCATCGCCACGGGACGTCTTTGAATTCGGGAAGATCGGTCGGCTGCATGAGAATGAAGGCTGGCTTCGCTGCGTGGTCTGGCCCGGTCTGCACCGGGCGCGTGACGCGCAGATTCGGTTGCGCTGATTAGCGATTGGGAGCGAACGAATACATGGCGGGATGACCGCCCGGAGTCCACTGCTGATAGTTATCGGTCAGCGCGCTTTCGATGTAATTTGCGAGCCGCTGGGGCGCGTCGGGCGCGGCGAGCGGAATGTGGTCGAAGATATGCGCCTCGAAATGTCCGCGCTCGAAGCGCAAATAAAACGGCAGCAACAGCGCATTGAAACTCTCGCCCATGCGGAACACGCCGTTATGAACACGCGCGCTGCGTCCGAATATTCTGACCTCGGCGGTCTCCATGGGATAACGATGCATGGTGAATGGCGGCACGTCGGAGAACAGCACGACGACGCCATCGCGTTTCAGCGCACGCGCCACGCGCACGCCAAGTCCATTGCGATTTGCATCACCATAGGTGTAAAGCACTTTAATGCCGGGAATGAGCTTGTGATCGTCGCCATATTGATTCCTTGGCACGCCCGAAACCACCGAAAGCGACTTCAGGTCGAGCAAGGCGACAAGCCGCTCGACGATATAAATATTCGCGTATTGCGAGACATAGTGAAAGGGCGAGACAAACACGGGCTGATTCGGCACATCGCGTTTGAGTTGCCTGATTCGCGCCGCCAACTTCTCCGCGATTGCGTCTAACTCGGGCAGGGCTTCGTTCTTGCGAATGTCGCGACCGAAGTAAATGCGCTGATCGATCAACTTTTCCAGTTGCGCTGCCGCGCGTGAACGCTTTATTTGAACGGCTGGCAAATGCAGGATATCGCGCGCGATCTCTGCGCGAATGTTGCCGTGCGCGCGGCAGACGGCATTGAATAAACCGTTGACGCGCAGCATGATATTCGCGATCTGTTCCGCTTCGGTCATCGGAATACGTCCGATCACCGCGCGCTTCACGCGATGTCGACACACCGCGAGCCACTTTCTCAGCATTGGGCGCAACGATGCCATGGTATTTTCTAGTTTGATAATGAGAAAGCGGATCTCGCACTCTTCGGCGAGATTGGATACAGCGCGGATTATCCGTTCTTTACCCTTGCGATGACCTCTCGCGGAGAGCAAACCAGGAGAGGTCAAAAGCCAAGCAATCAACCGCCAGCACTACCCTGTTGGCCACCACTTACCGCCGCCCGGGAATTGCTAAGCGGATATTCGATTTAGCCCGTGATGTAGATGTTGATCACGGTTTGCGACTTAGCCGACGAACCCTTGTTGCAGCCGCCTGCGATGTCAGCGTGTTGGAGTGCGTTACGTTCGATTTTTTGCATGATTGCCTTGAAACTATTTTTGGATTGACGATACGCGCAAGAATTCAAGTATGAGGTTCTTGCGAATTACATTGCCTTTGATATCCGAATCTTGCTGAATATCAAAGGAAGGCGAATGATACGGCATCCCGAAACGAATTTAAACTTCGATAATTCCGAAAAATAAAACTGGTCATAGGAGTATATACATGCCCACAGGCAATCAAATAAAGTTTGTGATTGCCGAGAAGCCCTTATCGGTTGCTTCAATTGAGCTTTCATTGTCATCGTGGACTGTTTTTTAAAGGCAAACGACAACGGGGCCACTGGCCCCGTCGTTCAATCGCTTCTTCGGACAGAATGAAAACCGTCAGCTGACCGCCACGGAGATTCTTGCCTTGTCGTTGAAGTTCCCAGACGTAATGGAAATGGAAACGTTAGTATTTGAACTGGAATTGCTCGACGTCTTGGCTTCACCACCGGCGATATAGCATTCGCCCAGCGCATCTCGATCGATCTTGTGCATAAATATGGTCCTGTTTGTTGCTAAGTAGGAAGATTTGCTTGAGCCAGTTTTAACAGGCAATCAGAGACTACATACCGACTCCGTGGAATCAAATAAGTAGTTTTGCCAGCTATGTTTAACGATGCGATTGAAACCTTAGTTATAAGTGAAGTTCACCGTAGCCGATGCCGTCACCGTGCCGCCGGTCATCGTGCCGAGCCTATAGTATTGGGCGACCATCGGAACGGTCATCGAACCCGAAGCGTCCGCTGCGCCCAGCGTGAGCGCGCTATTCAACGCGAGAGGCGAACCCGTACTGTCACCCACATTCGTGGCCTTGAGCAATTGCACGCCCACTTGCGCAGCAGTACCCGTGTTTTTCAGGACGCTTGCCACCGTATCGATGGTTCCATTGACGGTCATCCCTATATTCGTGCCGGCCGCGCAACTGACCAGCTTGACGTTGAACGCCTGCGCGGAGTTGGTTGCGCCAACGGCTGCAAAGTCGGTCGTTTTAGCCTGTTGAAGCGTGATTGTCTGATTAACGGAATCCGTATCCACCGTGCATGTCGGCAAGATGATCGTTCCGGTGAAATTGAGCGTGGCATCGGCGGCAAATGACGAATGCGCGGCAACGAGTGCAAGCGCGGCCACGCCGGTTTTCAAAAGCTTCATTCGGGTTTCTCCTTTGTGTTGATGAGCGGTCAGACAATGCGCGGCGATATCTCGGTGCAAATTCGCCGCGCGTTGTCACAGATAAAGCACGGTCAAAGTCATCGTGGCGTTGGCGGGTCCCGCACTCAGCGCGCCGGTGCGGTAATAACGGGCCGTCATGGGGAGCGAGTAACTGCTATTGCGCGTGCCGTCGAATCCGCTCAACGTGCGATTGACGCCAAAGCCGAATACCGAGCCCGTGCTGTCATATAGCTGGATGCCCACGCCGCCCGCACTCGGACTGCCATTCAGCGCCGCCACGTCGGTGAAGCCGGCAATGGTTCCGTTAGTCGGATCGATCCGGTACTGCACGCTGTGGATCAATCCAGCCGACGTATTCGGCACCGCCGCACCGGCCGGGCAATTGTTGAAGCTCAGATTGAAGCCGATGACCTTGCTAGGCGCGGCTCCGACGGATGGCAGGTCGGCTGGTCCCTGCGTTCCCATCGGCACGGTCACGTCCGGTGTCTCGCAGGTCAGAACGGTGATCACGACCGGCGTGATGTTGAAGTCGATCACCCCGGCGGACAGCACGTTGCCAGCGGGCGGTGGTGTCAAGGTCTGCCAGGAGAAAGCCTGGGCGATCGTTCCCGAAAGTGTGCCGGGTGTCACGTCTCCGATCTTCACCAAAGCCACGATCAATTGCCCGCCGTTGTAGATCGTGCCGGGGTAGTTCCACTGCGAACCCATCTTTTCGAACGAGCGAAGGTTCGTCTGTCTGCCATCGGGGACGACGTAACCGCCCATCGCGATGCCTATACCCGGCACAGTTGTCGGGTACACAGCGAACGCAACGCCGTTGTAGGTCACGGTATATGTGGTTCGACTGTCCGTCGTCACTCCCGCGGTCTCGAAGTCGGTCCCCGTGTACACGGAGCCAACCACGGTGCACGTGTAATAGTCGCTCTTCAATGGCGACAGTGACCATGCGGTCAAGATCGACCCATTTGGCAGATCCCGCGCCACGGCCACGGCGGCGGGCATCGAAAGCGTGAACGCACTGTAGTTGGACCGGCAAGTAGCGGAATCCGCATATGCATTCGCCGGTAACAGCGCCCACGCGACGAGCCAGCACAGCAGAGCGCGCACCAGCGCCGAGGCGACCTTGTCGATCGTACCCATATGGTTTTCTTGATTAATCATCGCGTCTTCTCCTCACTGACACACGCCATCGCCGATGGAGATCGAATTAGGTTTGGTTGCATCGACGGACTGCGGCAGCTGATAACGCACCACGCAACGCTGGCTGGCCCCGTCGCCCCATTTCACGTTCAACGCGCCCGCGTCCGCCTTTAACCCGGTAGCGATGATGCGGCTGCCTTGCGCCACGGTGCCGACGGTGTGGGCCTCGCCGTCGAATACCTCGGCGCCGAATGGCAGCGGCGTGCCATCGGCCTGCGTCACGCGCATGACCGCTGGCTTGCCCAGGTTTTCGGTTTCGAACTTCAGGGCGACCACCGCACCAGCGGTCGGCGCCGTGCGCTGCACCGTCGACTTCAGCGCGATGTTGAGCGGCAGACCCTTGGGGTCGATTTCGACCTCGTTGTTCGAATAAGGCTGCATGCCCGAGATGACCGCATGCCCCCAACGGTCAACGCGCAAGCCCGCACCATTCGCGAGGCGCGCGCCTGCCGCGTCCTTGGCTTCGACCACGGCGACCGTATCGCCCATATTCGGGGTGAACGCCACGCCGTCGCGCCACGCGACCACTCCGCCGGAAATGCCCGCGCCGACCTGCGAATAGTGGCGTCCGGTACTGGCGTTTGCGGTCATCAACGCGAATGGCGACATGTAGCCGACGTTGCCGCCCGCGCTCGTCGAACTGCCCGAGCCATTTCCGCCGTCGCTGTAGTTGGCGTTGACGCCGTAGCTGAACGCGTTGTCCGCGCCGAGCGTTCCTGTCACCGATTCCTGCAACGTGGAGCTTCTATCGCTCGTATCGTGCTGGAAGGTCGTGGACGATTGCGGTGCGTGCGCGCCGAAGCCGAGCGGCACCATGAGGTTGAGCATGATGCGGTTATCCCAGCGATTCGTGTTCACTTGATACTGACGCACCGCCGATACGCCATACGTCAGGCGTCGCCAGCTATTGCTGTAGCCGATCTGAAATTGCGTGTCGTGATCGGACCGGTTCCAGTAGTTTTGAATCGATCCCACGGCATACACCGAGCCGTACTTGCCGCCCTCGCCCAGACTCTGATTCAGAACGAACTGAACGCGCGACTTCTGGCGAGCATCGAGAAAACCCGGTTGATGGTCTTCGTACAACTGGCGCAGCGCGACGGCATCCTGCAGCGTGTAAAAGCCATTGGTCGAATAGCGATAGGCCGCGACCGCGATATTCGTATTCGTCGGCTCGAACAGACGGCTGAAGCTCAAGCGCACACTCGCGCCATTGTGCGTGCCGTAGCCCTTGAAGCTCGCGGTGGCGTGACTCACGTCGAGGCCGAATGCGCCGACGCTCGTATTCAGCGCGGCGCCGACCATGCCGGAGAAATACATATCTCCGCCGATCATGCCGCCGTAGAGCGTCACGAGATTGTTGACGCCGTGCTGCACCGTTGCCTGCGAGACGAACGGATGAATATCGATGCTCGGATCGCGGTACTGACCGATGGTCGCGCTATAGCGCGTGACGCCGGGTCGCAACGCGTTCACCGCCGCCGCGTAAGGCACGGTGGAAATGTGCTGCGAGCCGTCGGCTTCCGTGACGATGACATCGAGATTGCCGCCGTAACCCGTCGGATAAAGATCGTTGATCTCGAATGCGCCGGGCGCGACGGTCGTCTCGTAGATGATGTTGCCGTTCTGCCTGACCTGCACCCGCGCGTTGCTGTTTGCAATGCCGTGCACCACGGGCGCATAGCCGCGCTGCGACTCGGGATACATGCGGTCGTCGGTGCCGAGCGTGACGCCGCGCACTCCGTAGCTGTCGAACAGCGCGCCGTCCGTGAAGGTATCGCCGGCGGTAAGCTGGCTCTTGATGTCCCTGAACGAACGCTGCACGTAAGTCTGCACGCTCTGATAGTGCTGACCGCCGATGGTGTTGTGCGTCAGGTTGCCCTGATAGCGAAAGCGCCACGGTCCCGCATTGATGCCGCCGATCAGCCCGAGATACTGCGAGTCGTTGTTGTATCCGCCGGACGAGCTGTGATAAACGTTCGCGTTGTACTGCAGCGTGCCCGCGTTGATGCCGTCGTCCCAGTACTTCGGATCGACGTAGCCGCGTGCGCGCGAATTCATCGCGATTTGCGGAACGGAGACGTCGAGACGCTGCTCGCCGTTGTCGAACGACGCGGTTGCTCCAGCAATGAGATCGGGCAACGTAAGGCAGGCATCGCCCGCGTTATCGAGCTTCGCCGATGCCTCCGGCGACAGCTTGCGCAGATCGACACCCATGCGATCGAGCAGGTCCGCATTCACGCAAGGCTGCATGGCGACAACACCCGCGCCTGCGCCCGCCTCGCGGATATCGATATCGAACTTGCCTTTCCAGACGGCGTTCACGTAGGTATCCGCGCGATACGTTCCAGGCAGAATCTCTTGTCCCTTGTTGAAGCGCGATATGTCCAGCTTTTCGCCGCTGCCGTTTTCGAGGAATTGTTCGTTGAATTCGACGGCCGCGATCTGCTGGGTAGAATCGGCCCATGCGTGAGCGCTCAAGCCCATTGCGGCCAATGCCTGAAGCGTGAACAGGCTGATGGGTCTCAGGCGCATGCCGGACACATGAGCGCTTCGGTATTGCATATTCATTTAGTGTTCCGAAATTACGGCAACAGCGTGACTCGGCACGCTATGCGGCATGCTCCGAGTTCATCCTTAACGAGTGATGGCGACGTTCAGCGCAACGCTGCGCTATCGCGGGGAATCGGCCTGCTGGGCAGGCCCGCCGAGAAGCCTGCGAATGACTCAGGGCGCCAGATTGGCATCGCCGTCCTGCGGGCCGCCGTAGTCGTTGATCGCGGTATAGCGAATCTTCGTGCTGTTCGCGGGCACCTCGCCCTTGAGCGGGAAAGCCCTGCTTTCGCCCGGGCCTACCATGCCGCCGTCAGTGAACTCCGATGCACTCGCGCCGTTGCTAACCTGCACGCGGTCGAACGACACGTGATACGGCGTGGGGTTACTCGCCTCGATCGAGTTCTTGCCGCCATCGTGTTTGAGATGCCACACGATCTGTCCCGGCGCGTCCGTTGCCTGGCCTTTGAGGCCACTCGGGCGATAGAAAAACTTGATGCGCGTGCGAAATGCAAGCTGCAACTGGTTCGCGCTCGCTTCGTCGCCCGTGGGTTTCGGCGGCACTTCGAGCACGTTCAAATAGAAGATGCTCTCCTTGTCCGCAGGCAAAGGCTCGCCCGTCGACATGATCCGCAAGGTCTGCGATTTACTCGGATCGATACGCATGATCGGCGGCGTGATGGTGAACGGCACGTCGATGGCGTCCGGCTTGATGTT
Source organism: Caballeronia sp. GAWG1-1 (assembly GCF_023631465.1). NCBI lineage: Bacteria > Pseudomonadati > Pseudomonadota > Betaproteobacteria > Burkholderiales > Burkholderiaceae > Caballeronia > Caballeronia sp. GAWG1-1. Next base: position 138,096 of record NZ_JALQDB010000028.1, on the reverse strand, counting down.
CGGATCGCCCTTGTCCATCCACACCTTGGTCAGGCCGGGAAGCTTGCCGTTGTTGGTCAGCTTCACCGTGACTTCGGAATCGCTTTGATTGAAGACGACCCGCGTGCCGGCAATCACCACCGACGCATTCGCGGAAGGAATGAACCCTTGCATCGCGACGATAAATGCCGCGGTCGTTATGAGTCTCTTTGCCACTTTCATGTTGACGTGATGCCCGAAACGGAGCGCGAGTGTAAAGATAAAGCGGGCTCGCGCCCGCATATGTACGGGTCTTCAACCGATGATCGCGCGGAAGACCCCGTTCCACTACCGCAAGATCACATGTAGTCGATGCTGTAGATCACGGACGAGTTGGCTGCGCCAGCGGTCGTCGCGCCCGTCGCGTAATACTGAACTTGATAGCTGAGCGATGCCGCGCCGCTGGAGATGTCGGCCGACTTCACGTTCTGCAGCTCACGCGAGTAGCCTGCCTTGATCATCGAACCATCGGAGTTCAGGAGTTGCAGCTTGACGTTGCCCGCGCCGCCCGGGGCCACGATCAGGCGGCCATCGTTCGCATCGACCGTTGCACCGGCTTCATAGAACACGCCCGCTTCGCTCGTTGCCGTAACCGGCGCGCAACCCGTCAACGCGATGTTGTACGAAGTCGTGCCGGCCGTCTGGCCCGATGCCGTCAGGGTCGACGTGGAAACGGTCGGCAGCGTGACCGTGAAGTCCTTGCTGCTGGTGCCGTTGCCGTTGATCGTGCAGGTCGTGGCCGTCAGCGCGCCATTGAACGTGATGGTGCCGTCCGACGCGAACGCGGCGCTTGCTACGAGGCCCAGTGCTGCGGCGACCATCGCCGAGATCAAGGATTTTTTCATTTGGATGTGCTTATAAAAATTGACAGGGATGGGTCGTCAGATCAAGCTAAATGTTCGGCCGCGAAAGGCGGTCGCCCACTCCTCGAACTTGATGCCCAAATGCCGCATCTCGGCTTCCAGGCTTGCTACAGATAGACATCCGCTTGCGCGCTACGTTTATCTCGTCTGGTTGAAATGCGAAGCGCAACGATAATCGAGACCGTCGAGAAACGGCACTCGATTTTTCCTAATTTGTCAGGGAATAGTTAGTGATGCGATAAATGCTGCCTGACGCAAGCAGCAGCTATCTTCGACGTGACTTTGGTCAGCGAACATTCGACGCCATGCAAGGCGCTCGCCTGCTTCGATTGCGCTTCAGCAGTTATCTTGACCGCCCCGCCGCGGTAACGGGCGCAATAGTGCCAACGAGCCGTCATCACACCTGCATCGCCGGCGAGAGCGCCATCTCGATCGATTCGGCGAGCTTCGCAAACGCGGGCGCGATCTCATCGTTCGGCACGCACGCGTAACCGAGCATGAGACCGGGACGCGCGGCATCCGTGTTCATGTAGTAATTGGCAAGCGGACGCGTCACCACGCCCGCCGTCATTGCGTGACGCGTGATTTCGCGGTCGTCGACGTGTTCCGGCATGCCCAGGACGAAGTGCAGTCCGGCCTGATCGCCGTGCACCGCGAGCGTATTGCCGAACCGCGCGCGAATGGCGTTGATGAGCAATTCCCTTCGTTCGCCGTATAGCCCGCGCATGCGCCGCACGTGCGAGGTGAGATGTCCGTCGAGAATGAATTCGGTGAGCACGGCCTGCTGCATCAGTTGCCCTTCGCGATACAGCTCCGCGACGCCCGTGCGAAACGTATCGACGAGATTTTCCGGCACCACCATATAGCCCATGCGCAAACCGGGGAACAGCATCTTGCCGAGACTGCCGACATAGATCACCTGTCCGGCGTCGTCGAGTCCCTGCAGCGACGAAAGCGGCCGGCTGCCATAGCGAAACTCGCTGTCGTAATCGTCCTCGATGATCCACGTGCCATGTTGCCGCGCGAACTCGAGCAAAGCGCGACGCCGCGCGAGACTCATTACCATGCCGAGCGGATACTGATGCGAAGGCGTAACCAGCGCGATACGCGGCGGCGTGGCCATGTCACGCGCGTTCGGATTCAAGCCTTCGTCATCGACGGGCACGGGCACGAGCAACAGCCCGGACGACTGCAGGACGCTTCGCACGCCCCAGTAACACGGTTCTTCGACCCACGCGCGGTCGCCGAAATCGGTGAGCAGACGCACGGTCAGATCGATCGACTGATGGATGCCCGTCGTGATGATGATCTGATCGGGCGAGCACTTGACCGAGCGCGCGACACGCAAATAGTCCGACAACGCGCGCCGCAGCGGCCGATAACCGCCGCCGGGCGCATAGGTCAGCAAATCGGGATTCGCGCGCTTCCAGAGCCGCGCTTGCAAGCGGCTCCAAGTTTGCGCGGGAAACTCGCGTACATCGGGCACGCCGGGCATGAACGCGCCCCACTGTTTCGGCGATACCCCCGCCTGCGAGATCAAGCGCGCGCCGCGTTGCGAAATCGCGCAGGGCTTCTGAGCGGCGTCGGCGCTCGACTTGGCGCCCGGCTTCGCAGCGGCGCGTTCGCGCGGCGCCGTATCGGCCACATAGGTGCCGCTGCCGGTCGTCGACGTGACATAGCCTTCGGCCGTCAACTGGTCGTACACGTGCAGCACGGTATTGCGCGCGATGCCGAGATCGCTTGCCAGCATGCGCGAACTCGGCAGCTTGGTGCCGGGCGCAAGTTGACCGGTCAGGATGGCCTGCTGCATGAGTTCCAGCATCTGCCGGTACATCGGCTCCGCCTGCGAGCGTTCGACGAGTCGCGTACTCAGCCAGTCCGCGAGGATGATGGTATCCATGAATTTCCCCGAGCCCTCAGGAACCTCGCCAGAAGGCAAAGTGGTTCCAAGTTGAATATTGAAATGGCTCCACATTGTAGAACCGTCACGGGCTATAGTTATCGCAGGCAGTGGAAAAATTTCCGAGCGCCGCAAAGGCGCCGGTCAGGCGCCGTAGAGGCTTGATACAGGCCGCTCCCAGCTACAACGCATCGATTTCCGAAGGAGACACGGAAGATGAAATCCGATCAGGTGATCGTCAGTTTTCGCGGCGTTAGAAAGACTTATGACGGGGAAACCCTAGTCGTCAAATCGCTCGACCTCGATATCTACCAAGGCGAATTCCTCACGCTGCTCGGGCCGTCCGGTTCGGGCAAGACCACTTGCCTGATGATGCTCGCGGGCTTCGAATTCCCGACTGGCGGCGAGATCTGGCTAGACGGCAAGTTGCTCAACAAGGTGCCGCCGCATAAGCGCGACATCGGCATGGTGTTTCAGAACTACGCCTTGTTTCCACATCTTTCCGTGCAGCAGAACGTGGAATATCCGCTCACGGTTCGCAAGATGTCCGCCGAGGAACGCGCGCATCGCGTCGACAACGCACTCAGGATGGTGCGCATGGAGAGCTTCGCGAAACGTTACCCGGCGCAATTGTCGGGCGGTCAGCAGCAGCGCATCGCGCTCGCGCGCGCGCTCGTATTCGAGCCCAAGCTCGTGCTGATGGACGAGCCGCTCGGCGCGCTCGACAAGCAACTGCGCGAGCACATGCAGTACGAACTGAAGTCGTTGCACGAGAAGCTTGGCGTGACCTTCGTATATGTCACGCACGATCAGGGCGAAGCGCTCACCATGTCGGACCGCGTCGCGGTATTCGACAAAGGCATCGTGCAGCAACTCGATACCGTGGACCATCTCTACGAAGCGCCGTGCAACGAGTTCGTCGCCAACTTCATCGGCGATAGCAACCGCTTGCGCGGCACCATCGAGCAAACACAAGGCGAGTTCTGCGATATCCGCCTGGCCGACGGCACGCGGCTTTCCGGGCTGAATGTCGCGAAGGCGAAGGCGGGTGCGTCGGCTATTGCCTGCATCCGGCCCGAGCGCATGAAGCTCGCGGCCATCCGCGAACAGAACCATGCGACACATAACGCGCTCGCTGGCGAGGCCAAGAGCCTCATCTATTTCGGCGATCACGTACGCATGCGCTGCGGCGTACGCGAACAGGACGAATGCTTCGTGAAAGTGCCACTCGGCAATGCGTTGCTCGATACCTTCACGCCCGGCGCGCCCGTAGCGCTTGAATTCGCTCCCGAGCATTTGCGCGTATTTGCCTAAAGCGGCGCGCGCTTCATCGCTTTTGCTTTGCCTACTCGCAAGTCCACTGCTAACACCAAGCCAAAAAGGAAGAGAGGAAACCACCATGAAGAAGTTCGCACTGTGCTCCATGGCGTCGGCGGCGCTCGTGTGCATGTCGGGCGCATCCGCATTCGCGGCGGAACTGACCGTCGTCAATTTCGGCGGCGCGAACGGCGATGCGCAAAAGGCCGCATTCAATCAGCCTTACGAAAAATCATCGAGTAACAAGGTCACGGCCGTCGAATACAACGGCGAGCAGGCCAAGGTCAAAGCGATGGTCGAAGCGAAGCACGTCAACTGGGATGTCGTCGAAGTCGAATCGGGCGATCTGGGACGCGGCTGCGACGAAGGTCTGTACGAAAAGCTGGACTGGTCGAAGATCGCTAAGAAGTCGGAACTCGTCACCGAATCGCCGCAAACTTGCGGAGCCGGCTTCTTCGTCTGGTCGACGGCGCTCGCCTATAACGCCGACAAGCTCAAGGGCGCGCCGGCCGGCTGGGCAGACTTCTGGGACACGAAGAAATTCCCCGGCAAACGCGGCATGCGCAAGGGCGCGCGCTACAACCTCGAATTCGCGCTGATGGCCGACGGCGTCCCGCCGAAGGATGTCTACAAGGTGCTCGGCACGAAAGCCGGCGCCGATCGTGCGTTCAAGAAGCTCGAAGAACTGAAGCCGAATATCCAGTGGTGGGAAGCGGGCGCGCAGCCGCCGCAATTCCTCGTCGCGGGCGATGTCGTGATGTCGACGGCCTATAACGGACGTATCGATGCCGCGCGCAAGGAAGGCAAGAATCTGAAGGTCGTCTGGAACGGCAGCATTTATGACCTCGATTACTGGGCCATTCCGAAGGGGTCGCCGAACAAGGATGTCGCGACGCAGTACATCGCATATTCGGTGTCGCAGCAGCCGCAGGAAACGTACGCGAAGAACATCGCCTATGGTCCGGTGAACAAGGCGGCCATCGCGGCGCTCGATCCGAAGATCCAGGCCGACATGCCGAATTCGCCCGCCAACGCAAAGAATGCCGTGCTGCAGGACATGGCGTTCTGGACCGATCACGGCGACGAGCTCGAACAGCGCTTCACGGCGTGGTCGTCGAAGTAAGCGTTTTTTGGCGAAAGCACGGCTGCGTTTCGCGCAATGCGAACCGCAGCCAACGCCAAGCCTTTGCATGGATAGGAGACAGAAAGCGTGAACACCATGACGATCGCCGCGGACGAAACGCGCGAATCGAGCGCGCGACTCAAGCGCGAACTGAAGCTCGTCGATGCGAAAAAGCGCGCAATGGCGCTCGCGCTGATTGCGCCGCTCGCCATTTTTCTGTTCCTGATCTTCGTGGTGCCAATCGGTGCGCTGCTCACGCGCGCCGTGCAGAACCCCGAAGTCGCGAACGCGCTGCCGCACACGGGCGCGGCGCTCGCAAACTGGGATCGCAAAACCGCGCCGCCCGATGCCGCTTATGCCGCGCTCGCGCAAGATCTCACCGCGATACAGGACGGCGAATCGATGGGCGCGCTCGCTCGCCGGCTCAACACCGAGATTCCGGGCTATCGCTCGCTGGTTGCAAAAACTGCCCGCGCGATGCCGCTCGCCGCAGACGACGGCACGTCGCTCGCCGCACCGCAGATTCGCGCGAAGATCGTCGAACTCGACGAGCGCTGGAACGATCCCGCGTATTGGCAGGCAATCGCGAAAAACGCCGGTCGATATTCGCCGTTTTATTTGCTCGCTTCGCTGGATCACCGGCAGGACGGTTTCGGTGACATCCAGCATGCAGGTCCGGATCAATCCATCTATTTGAATGTCTTTGGACGCACGTTCGTGATCGGCGTCGCGGTGACGTTTTTCGCGCTGCTGCTCGGTTATCCGCTCGCGTACTGGATTTCCACGCTGCCCGCGCGCCGTGCCAATCTCGTGATGGTGCTCGTGCTGATTCCGTTCTGGACCTCCGTGCTGGTGCGTGTCGCCGCGTGGATCGTGCTGTTGCAAAGCGAAGGGCTCGTCAACAAGGCGCTGCTCGCGAGCGGGCTGATTGGTTCGCCGCTCGCGCTGCTGTTCAATCGCGTGGGCGTTTATATCTCGATGACGCACATTCTTCTGCCCTTCATGATTTTGCCGCTCTATAGCGTGATGAAGTCGGTGCCGCCGACTTATCAGCGCGCGGCTGTTTCGCTCGGCAGTCATCCGTTCGCGGCGTTCTGGCGCGTGTATGTGCCGCAGACTTATCCGGGCATCGGGGCCGGTGTGCTGCTGGTGTTTATCTTGGCGATTGGTTACTACATCACGCCGGCGCTGCTCGGCGGGCCGAACGACCAGATGGTCAGCTACTACATCGCGTATTTCACGAACGTAACGATCAACTGGGGCATGGCTTGCGCGCTCGGTGCGCTGCTGCTTGCCGCGACGCTCGTGCTTTACGTCGTCTACGGTCGATTCACGCGCTCGAACGTAAGCCTGGGGTAAGACAATGAAACTCGCCAAACCGATGTTCGCGCCGCATACATCCGCTATCGAGCGCGTCTGGTATTTCGCATTGCGCGTCATTTGCGTGCTGACGTTGCTCTATTTGATTCTGCCGGTACTTGCCATCGTGCCGCTTTCGTTTTCGTCGAGCACGTTTCTCGTCTATCCCATTCCGGGCTATTCGATGCGCTGGTATCACAATCTCGTCATGTCGGACGAGTGGCGCATGGCGGCAAAGAACAGCTTTATCGTCGCGCCCTCGGCAACGCTCGTCGCGACTATTCTTGGAACGCTCGCGGCGGTTGGATTGACGAAGGCGAATTTCGTCGGCAAGAGCGTGCTCATGGCCGTCCTCATTTCGCCGATGATCGTGCCGGTGATCGTCGTCGGCGTCGGCATGTATTTGTTCTTTGCGCCGCTCGGCATCGCCAATACATATTTCGGGTTGATTCTGGCGCACGCGGCGTTGGGCGTGCCGTTCGTCGTGACCACGGTTGCGGCGACCTTGCAGAACTTCAACATGAATCTCGTGCGGGCGAGTCAGTCGCTTGGCGCAAGTCCGCTGCGGACGTTTTTTCGCGTGACGCTGCCGGTCATTGCGCCGGGCGTGATTTCGGGTGCGCTGTTCGCGTTCGCGACATCGTTCGATGAAGTGGTCGTCACGCTGTTTCTCGCGGGCGCCGATCAGACGACGCTACCGCGTCAGATGTTCACGGGCATCCGCGAGAACATCAGCCCGACGATCGCCGCGTTGGCCACGATTCTGATCGTGTTTTCGACGAGTCTATTGCTGGCGCTGGAGTGGTTGCGGGGTCGTGCGGCGGCGCGTGCGGTTGCGGAGTGATGATCTGCAAGCGGTCCGAGATGGCTCGCCAGATCAAGGCAAAGCATTACCGGCTAAGACTTCGAGTGGGGCCTCGGCCGCGAAAAGCACTGCAATGCGATGTCGCCGAACTCGTATTTTCAGGTTTCGGTCGGCGATAAGCGAGAGTTCGGCGTGCTCCTTTGAATGTCGACGCTTTATCCGCAATGTCTTCGCTAATACGCCAGTCCGCAAGCGTGCCCACGGTTGGCGTGAGGCGCTTGCTGGCTGCGCCTTCGATTGGGCCCGCGACCGCCGAACGACATGCAGTTTGCTACCGCTGAAGTCGCCTTTCCGCCGAGGCGCTGCTTGTAGATACTTCATTCATCGCGCGGCAACTGATTCACAGCGCGCGTGAAAATGTGACGCGATGGTCGTGCGACAGCGACAACGGCAACGTGAGACGCGGCACGCACTGCTTGCGTCCCACACCGGCTTCATTGCGCCACGCGACAGACCCAAGGATGGCCACTTCCGGCGTGTTGACGCTTCGCCGGCCGTCAGATAAAGCCGTCGCTTTCCGGCAGATTCGCATATAGCGCAACGTGTGGAAGAGCGTGCCCGGCGCATCGGCGCTTCCGGGTAGAAGGACGCGTAAAGCGCCCGCTTACCCGCTTGCCTCATTGCTATTTCGGCCAATTAAGCCGCCAAGGCCGCCACTTCGGAGAACGATCGTACAATACAGGCGGTCCGCGATCGCAAGCGTCCGGCGCTCAAACCCATGTCCAGCAAGCCTTCGCTTCGCCAGCGCGCGATTATTCGCGGCAACGGGACAGTGTTTTCACCGATGCACTATTTATCGGAATATGCTTAATAGCGTACGTTCTAGGTCGAGTCAAAGCCTGGAACAATGCCATGACAGCTTTTTCGAAAATTGCAGACCCGTGGTCACAGACGGTTCACCTGCTCGAGGCCGCGCCGCATGACGCCGCCCACACCAGCCCCTCGCAAAAAACCGCGCGTATCGAAGATAGTTTCCTCGACCGCCTGACGCGCGACTGGAACCGCGCGCACCCGCATCCGCGCCCGTCGGATGACCGCCTGCCTTTCCCACAGGCAGTCGTGCGCGTGATCGAGCGGCCGTCCAGCGCGACGGCGCTTGTCTACTGGTCGGACCCAGGTACGTGCCACTATGGTTATCAAGGTTGGCGCGCGACGACGGCGAGCGCCGAAGGCATTTGCTCGCTCTCGGGGATGCCGATTCATCGCGGCGATCAGGTGTATCGCCCGTCACAGCGCGATCCGAAACCGCAGAATGCCTCCGCGATGATTCTCGCCGCAGCCATGCCGGCCAACAGCGAAGAAGTCGAATGCGACGTGCACGACTAAGCTGACCGCTCGGTCGCGCAGCGACGACGGCGACGAGTTCCGGCATCCGTGGGTGTCGGGATCGTCGCCGCCTTGCGTCTATTGGTTGCTGTCAGTAACCGACGGTGAAACGCTGCTTGATATGCGCTCCGCTCTCGAATTCATCGAGAAACGCGATAGCAAAGTCAGCGAAAGAGATCCAGCTTCGGCCATTGTTATCGACGAGCAATTCGTCCACGCCGATACGGAATTTGCGCGTGCGCGGACCGTCGACGAATTCCGCCGACGGCGAAACGAACGTCCATTCGAGTTCGCGCTCGCGACGCAGCGCGTCGAGAAATGCCGCGCCCGCGGCTGCCTCTGAACGGTACATTTCCGGAAAATCGGGCAGATCCAACACGCGCTGGCCCGGCCCGACATAAAGGCTCGCCGCGCCGCCCACCACGAGCAAGCGCCTGACGCCCGCGCGTCGAAGCGGCTCGGTGATCGCACTCTCCGACAATGAAGCGAATAGCGCGGCGCTAAAGACGGCATCGTGACCGGCGACGGCTTCACTTAGCGCGGCCGCATCCGATGCGTCTACATTCTTCGCGGTGACTTCAGGACGCTGGGCGATCTCCGACGTGTTGCGTGCAAGCGCCGTCACCGTGTGTCCGCGCCGCAACGCTTCCTCCAGCAACTTGCTGCCGGCATGTCCGGTTGCGCCAATGATCGCTATTTTGCTCATTGTGGGTTCTCCTTTGTGACACCGCTTTCGCCGGCGATCGAGCCTGCGTTTAACTTACCCCACTTCGCAATAAACCGCTCATTCGAAAGGCGTTTCGCAACGATTCTTCATCATAGCCGCGTCATACGACGATCTCGTTTTTCGCCGCGTGTTTAGCTACATTTTTCCCGCTAGAAAGGACGCAAGTTTCGAGCCGAAAAACAGATTTGCAAGACAATTCAGAACACGCCTCGTCATAATCAGAACGCACATTCACACGAGCGCGTCGCCCTTACACTGTAGGGCCCCGTGCTCTTGGGAACATGCAACTGCAGCGGTCATCGGCGCACCGCGCGAAGCACGCTCATCGAGAGCTTCCATCGATTCGTCAATTTGTCATGTCATTGGTTTATATTGCATTTCCTCGCCGCTCCATTACCGGAAGGAGTTAATCGTGAAGAATCCGCAATTACAGGGTGCCATCGAAGGACGCGACAATCCGTCTGGCGAAACCGCCTACGAGTCGCTTCCGGTCAGTGCCGCGCCCGAAGAGTCCGCCGACGAAAACGGTTATTCCGATGCGCTAGACATTCCGCTCGACTATGGCATCGTCATGGATGCAGTTCGAGACGCAGTGCGCGCAAATCCGTGATCGTTGATTGGCCAAGAAAAAAACGCCCCGGCCGGGGCGTTTTTTTTCGCCTGTTGCGCCTTAGAGGCTTGCGTTGAGCCGCGTCGTAATCGGTCACATTGACCGAAATCAATTCAATCTACAGACATTTTTAAATGCCTCGAAACACTAATGTCAGACAAAAAGATGCATTTTGTCTCAACGCAATTAATAAGAGGATTAACCACTTCCTGTGATTGTCAATCCGTATGAATCAGGCCTGACTTTTGTCGTTTGATAATATTAACAAGATGGTACACTCTCGCGTCCGCGACCGCAGAGCCATAACGGGCGGGCCTCCACCCGATCTTGTCTAAATTTTGTCGATAAGGGCAGGTTTATTCGAATGCTCGAACTGAGCCGCAATCGCATGCCTATTCGCTCAATGCGATAAAAAATTGCGCTGATAGTCTTTCCACTGGCGAAAAAAAACCCAGTGGGATACCTTCAGACGTGGTTTATCGACTGGACAAACCACCGGATCGGTGCTCTCTCGCGCAGTTAGGCAGTCGCAGCGTTCCAGGTAAAAAGAACCGACGACATTGCAAGAATTCTTGCAGACTCCCTTAGGCCATTCTGAACGGCAACCATGTCAGCTACTTTCGATTACCTCTTCGACCACACGATTTCCAGGCAATGGCGTGGATTTCTTGGCGCGCTTGCCGAGGAGTTCGAAGCGCAGATCGGTCGTGCGGAACTTCGACAGTTGATGCATCGAGTCGGCAGCCGATTCGCCGATGCCCGGCCGCTTCCTCAATGCGATTCGACCGCCGACCTCGCACACGCGCTGAATGTTTTGTGGCGCGATTCGGAATGGGGCTTCGTCGAATTAGCCGACGAGCGCGAGTATCTGAGCATCGTTCACTACTGCGCGCCGTTGCCGGCGTTCGGAGAAAGCGCGCTTGCATGGACACCGGCTTTTCTCGAAGGCGCTTATCAGCACTGGTTGAGCGGTTTGGGCGCGCAAGGGCTTGCTATTTCCCAGGCAAGCGAATTGAGCAGTGATGGTGCAGTCGAGTTCCGGCTCGCGCGCGCCGCAACGAGATAAGCGACGCAACTGCGGCGCTGCAAGGATTCAATCAATTTCAACGACCGCCGTTAAATAGGAAGGCAACGGCGATATCGACTGTCCATGCAACGGACAGCGCCAAAATTATTGCATCAGGCCAGTTCGACGCAAGGCACGACGAGGATGCGGCAACATGAATACATCACGCGACATCGAAAAGCTGTTCGATCATTTCGGCGGCAATGCAGGCGATTACCAGGAAATCGGCCGCGAAAACGAGGCCAGGAATGCCCGCACGCGCTGGCCGCTCCTGGCCACGCTCGATTTCGCGCAACCGGCCATCCCGGAAATCGCGCCGCGTGGTGATGTGCAGGCGAGTCCGGTGCACAAGCGCGAGTTTGCGGCACAAGCGAATGCCGACCGTGCCACGGCCGCGCCCACGCCAATGCCGATCAATCGCGCCAAGCCGCCGCTTTTCGCGCGTGCGCATCGCCGCACGATTCCGCCCGTCACGCCGCCCGCCGCGCTCGATTCGCTGAGCGCCTCGCGCTTTTCGGCGCTCGCCGACGCCGCGCCGGTTGCCGTCGAGGCGAAGCCCGAAAGCGCGGCACCGATTCCCGATTCCGCTCCAGCGCCTGTCTTTGCGCGTTCGAGCGCGCCGGCGCGGTTTTCGGCGTCGCCCTTCGCGTCTGAACAGGGGAACGCTGGTGCCGTGACGCCTCCGGCCATTCTTGCGGCGGAAGCGAGCGGCAGCATCGAAACCGCTTCGAACTCCCTCGCTCGGGAAGGCGCCTCGACCTTCCGCGCTCGCGAAATACCCGCCGCGCTCCACCCGGCTGTGCAGACCCGCACCGGCCCGCGCGAACAGGAAAGCAACGCGCCTTCCATTCTCGGCAAGCTCTTCAAGCCACAAGAGCCACAAGCACCGCAAGCCCCCGAAGGCTCGCTCACCGCGATGTTCGACCGCCTGCGCCAACCGAGCCCGTCATCCGGCGCAACCGATTCCGCGCAGCCGAACCGCGCCCTCTTCGCTGCCCGCCTCACACGCTCATGAAAGTCATCACGGTAGTTTCCGCGAAAGGCGGCGTCGGCAAGACCACACTCGCCGCGAACCTCGCCTCGGTGCTCGCCGCGCGCCATCGCCGCGTGATCGTCGTCGATCTCGATCCGCAAAACGCGCTGCGCTTGCACTTCGGCATTCCGCTCGACAGCATCGACGGCATTTCGCGTGCAACGCTCGCGGGCGACCCGTGGCAGACCGTGATGTTCGATGGCGTCGACGGCGTCACCGTGCTGCCCTACGGCGCGGTGCTGGAAGACGATCGCCGCCGCTTCGAGGCGCTCGTCGACCAGGACCCCGCGTGGCTCGCGCGCTCGCTCGAATCGCTTGCACTCGATCTCAACGACATCGTTATCGTCGATACCCCTCCGGGCTCGTCGGTTTACACGCGCACCGCGTTGTGCGCCGCGAACTTCGCGCTCAACGTCGTGCTCGCGGATGCCGCTTCCTACGCCGCGATTCCCGGCATGGAGCGCATGATCGACGCCTACGCCGCGCCGCGTCAGGACTTCGGCGGACAGGGCTACGTGGTGAATCAGGTTGACCAATCGCGCCAGTTGAGCAAGGACGTGCTCAAGGTCTTGCGCAACATGCTCGGCACGAAGCTCTTTCCGGGCGTGATCCATCAGGACGAAGGCGTATCCGAGTCGCTTGCGTGCGACACGACACTCATCCACTACGACCCGCTCTCGCAAGCCGCCGCCGATTTGCGCGCGTGCGGCGACTGGCTTCTCGCCACCGTCGACTCCATGGCCGCTTCGAGGAACGTCGCATGAGCTCCGTCAAGATTCCCTCGCAGGAAACGGAAGTCAGCGTCGCCACGTCGCGGCTGGAACGTTTCGTCGATGCGCGCATCTGGGGCAGCCGCATCCTTACGGTGTTGCTCACGCTGTTCGCGCTGTTCTCGCTCTACTTCGTGGTGACGGTGCCGCTCGCGTTCGGTCAGCAGCTCGCTTTCGCAACCGTTTGCTTTGCCTGCGCGCTCGGCTTCCGGCGTCTGCAAGGCCAGTACGCGACGCTCGTCATGATCATGTTGTCGGTCGTATCGTCGGGACGCTACATGTTCTGGCGTCTGACCGAGACGACCTACTGGGAGCGTCCGCTCGACGCCGCGTGGGGCCTGTTGCTCGTCGCAGCCGAGGTCTACGCCACGCTCGTGCTGCTGCTCGGCTACTTCCAGACCGCGTGGCCGCTCAAGCGCAAGCCGCTGCCGCTGCCCGCCGATCGCAACGACTGGCCGACCGTCGACGTCTTCATTCCGACTTATAACGAACCGCTTTCGGTGGTGAAGCCGACCATCTACGCGGCGCTCGCGCTCGACTATCCGACCGACAAGATCGCGATCCACGTGCTCGACGACGGCCGCCGTCCCGAGTTCAAGGCGTTCTGCGAGGAAGTGGGCGTCAACTGGACGATCCGCACGCATAACCGCCACGCGAAGGCCGGCAACATCAACGAAGCGCTCAAGATCACGAAGGGCGAATACCTCGCCATCTTCGATTGCGATCACATTCCGACGCGCTCGTTCCTGCAAATCTGCCTCGGCTGGTTTTTGCGCGACAAGCTCATGTCGATGCTGCAGACGCCGCACCATTTCTTCTCGCCCGATCCGTTCGAGCGCAATCTCGGCACGTTCCGCAAGGTGCCGAACGAAGGCGAACTGTTCTACGGTCTCGTGCAGGACGGCAACGATCTGTGGAACGCGACGTTCTTCTGCGGCTCGTGCGCCGTGCTGCGCCGCTCGATGGTCGAAGAGATCGGCGGCATTGCGGTCGAGACCGTGACGGAAGACGCGCATACCGCGCTCAAGCTGCATCGGCTGGGCTATACCACGGCGTATCTCGCGATTCCGCAGGCAGCCGGACTCGCCACGGAAAGTCTCTCGGGCCACATCGGTCAGCGCATTCGCTGGGCGCGCGGCATGACGCAGATTTTCCGGATCGACAATCCGCTCACCGGCAAGGGCCTGAAGCTCGGCCAGCGGCTGTGTTATCTCAATGGCATGCTGCACTTTTTCTATGGCGTGCCGCGTCTCGTGTTCCTTACCGCGCCGCTCTCGTATCTGTTCTTCGGCGCGCACGTGATCGAGGCGGCGGCGGGCACCATCGCCATCTTCGCGCTGCCGCACATGATGCACGCGAGCATCACCAATTCGCGCATGCAGCGTTCGTTCCGCCATTCGTTCTGGGCCGAAGTGTATGAGTCGGTGCTGGCGTCGTACATCACGGCGCCGACGCTGCTGGCCGTCATCAACCCGAAGCTCGGCAAGTTCAACGTCACGGCCAAGGGCGGCCAGATCGCGAAGGATTACTTCGACTGGGGCATCTCGCGTCCTTATCTGTTCTTGTTGCTGCTGAACCTGCTTGGCTTCATCGCGGGCGTGGTGCATATCGTCATCAACTGGCATATCCGCAGCGAAGTGCAGACCACCGTGCTGAATCTCTGCTGGACCGTCTACAACATGCTGATTCTCGGCGCGAGCGTGGCGGCGGCTAGCGAGCGGCGTCAGGTGCGCAGCACGCATCGCGTGACGATGAAGATGCCCGTCATGCTCAAGTTCTCGACGGGGCGCACGCTGGCTTGCGAGACGATCGACTATTCGGAAGGCGGCGTCGGCGTGAAGCTGCCGAACGACATCGAAGTGCCGATGCACGAACGCGTCACCGTCTCGCTCTTTCGAGGCGACGAGGAATACGCGTTCCCGGCCACGGTCGGCTTCACGGCGAAGGGCCGCGTCGGCCTGCGCTTCTCGCAGCTCACGCGCGAGCAGGAATACGACTTCGTCAAAACCACTTTTGCGCGCGCGGACGCGTGGACCGGCTGGTCCGAAGGACGCCGCCCCGATACGCCGCTGCGCGGCCTTTCGCACGTGCTGCTGGTAGGCACGCGCGGTATCGCGGGGCTTTTCGAGCATCTCTACGGCGACCTTCGGACCTGGACGAGCAAGCGTTCAGTCGACATGAAGAAGCTGAACACCAAAGACCAATAAAGGCACCGGCATGGCGAAGTTGCGTGTTGATCACGATGCGGGCGAGCGCGCGCCGCGTTTTTGCGAACGCCCGCTGGTGCGGGCGCTGGCGTTCCTCGCGGCACTGCAGACCGCGCTTGCCGGCCCGCTCGCGTCCATCGCGGCAGCGGCGGATGCCGTCGCGGCCAACGGTGTGCCGACGCAGCAGGCCACCGGCGTCGGCAGCGTGCCCGCGCCAAGCCCGGCGGTGATCTACAACTCCGCGACGATCGTCCAGCCCGCGCTCGCCATGCCGGTTCCCGCGTTCTCCGGCAAGCCGTCCTCGCCGCTCGCCGCGCGTCTTCCGACTACCGCCGATCCGGGCACGCTCGTTCCCGGCGGCCGTCGTCAGACGCTTACCTTCGTGGACCTCGGCGCGCAGGACCCGCTGCAAATGCGCGGCACCGATGGCCAGAACGGCGTGGCGTTTTCCGTGCGCGGCGACGAAGTCGTGACGGCCGCGGTCCTGCATCTGATCTATAGCTATTCGCCGTCGCTGTTGCCGTCCATCTCGCAATTGAAGGTGCTCGTCAACGGCGAAGTCGCGGCGACCCTGCCCGTGCCGCGCGATCAGGCCGGCACGCTCGTGGCGCGCGATATCGCCATCGATCCGCGCTTCATCACCGAGTTCAATCACCTCAACGTTCAACTGATCGGCCATTACACGCAGCAGTGCGAGGACCCGTCGAATTCGACGCTGTGGGCGACGGTCAGCAACGCGAGTTCGCTCGATCTCACCTATGCGTCGCTTGCCAGCAAGCCCGATCTCGCCGCGCTGCCCGCGCCGTTCTTCGACCGGCGCGACGTGCGCCGCCTGGAACTGCCGTTCGTCTTCGCGGGCAAGCCGAGCCTGCCCGCGCTCGAAGCTGCGGGCACCGTGGCGTCGTACTTCGGCTCGCTCGCGGGGTATCGCGGCGCGATCTTCCCGGCACAATCCGATAACGTCCCGCTCGCGGGCAACGCCGTCGTGTTCGCCACCGGCGATACGAAAATCGCGGGCGTCGATCTGCCGCCGGTTTCCGGCCCGACCATCGCGGTCGTCGAACGCGATGCCGCCGCGCGCGGGCGCTTGCTGCTCGTGATGGGCCGCGACGACAACGAGTTGAAGACCGCCGCGAAAGCGCTGGGTGTCGGTCGCAACGCGTTCTCCGGCACGAGCGCGACGATCACGCAATTCGCCGATCTGCAACCGCGCCGCCCCTACGATGCGCCTAACTGGCTGCCGTCCGACCGCGCCGTGCGTTTCGGTGAATTGGCCGAAGCGCAGGATCTGACCGCGCGCGGTTACGACGCCGACGCCGTGCGCGTGAACCTGCGTGTGCCGCCTGATCTCTTCATGTGGCAGACCAAGGGCGTGCCGGTCGATCTGAGCTATCGCTACACCGTGCGTCCGGCGCCGGACCGTTCGTCGCTCAATATCAGCGTGAACAATGGCTTCGTGCAGTCGCTGCGCATCCCGGCGGTATCGACTTCGACGTTCGATCTCGGCCAGTACTTCAGCCGCGTGATGCCGGACAAGACCGTGGCCGCGCGCCGCGAGGTTTATCTGCCGCCGCTTCTGATCTCGCCGCGCGCGCAGTTGCGCATGCACTTTTACTACGACATTCCGAAGACCGGCGAATGCACCGGCCGTCTGCTCGATAACGTCGTCGGCGCCATCGACCCGAATTCGACCATCGATCTTTCGAGCTTCCCGCATTACATGGCGCTGCCCGATCTGGCCGCGTTCGCCAACGGCGGTTTCCCGTTCACGCGCATGGCCGACCTGTCGCAGACGGCGGTCGTGCTGCCGAACGATCCGAACTCGGCGGACTACAGTCTCTTTCTGCTGGAGATGGGCCGCATGGGGGCGTCGACGGGTTATCCGGTCACGGGCGTCACGGTGACGAGCGCGAACGATGTCGACCGCTTCGCCGACAAGGACTTGCTGGTCCTCGGCTCGCCGGGCCGTCAGCCGCTTCTGCAACGCTGGGCGAAGAACATGCCCTTTTCCGGCGACGGCGACGCGCGCACCTTCCAGCTGAGCGATGTCGCGTTCAAGCTGGTCGACTGGTGGCATGGCGAGCATGGCCCGGAACGTTCTCCGGCGCGCGCCGATCTGTCGCTCGTGAGCTCCAACGGCGACGCGCTTCTCACCGGCTTCGAGTCGCCGTTGAAGAGCGGGCGCAGCGCGGTGGCGCTCATCAGCGCGGCGGGACAGTCGGATGCGGATTTGTCCGCCGCCCTGCTCGACAACGACTTGTTGCCATCCATTCAAGGCGCGATGGCGGTGATCCACGGCCGCACGGTCGCGGTCACGTCCAACGGCGAAGCCTATTACGTCGGCCAGCTTTCGCCCATGCACTACATGCGCTGGGCCTTGTCCGCGCATCCGGTGCTGCTGGTGTTTTCCGCCGTGATCGCCGCGCTCATCATCGCTGCCGTCTTTTATCGTGCGCTGCGCTCGCTCGCCGCACGGCGTCTGAGGGACTGACATGCGGGGTTCAATTTCGAAGGCCGCCGTCGCGGGTGTTCTTGCCGGCGCGGCGTTGAGTTCACAAGCTGCACAGCAATGCGAATGGCCGGCGTATCGGTTGTTCGTCGAGCGCGTCGTGCAGGCCGATGGCAGAGTCGTCGACCATTCCACCGACGCGCAGCAGACCACCTCAGAAGGCCAGTCCTACGCCCTCTTCTTCGCGCTGGTCGCCAACGACCGCGCGACTTTCGACCGTCTGCTCGACTGGACGCGCGCCAATCTGGCCGGCAATCAGTTCGATGCGAACAACGTGCGTCTGCCTTCGTGGCAATGGGGCAAGAAGCCGGACGGCAGCTATGGCGTGATGGACCCGAACTCGGCATCGGATTCGGACTTGTGGATTGCATACGACTTGCTGCAAGCCGGACGGCTGTGGAAGGAGCCGGCTTATACGAAGCTCGGCCAGGCGCTCGCGGCGCAGATCGCCAAGCAGGAAGTGGTCGATCTGCCGGGCCTCGGGCCGATGCTGCTGCCCGGTCCGCAAGGCTTTCGCACAGGCGATGTCACGCGTCTGAACCCGAGCTATCTGCCGCTGCCGCTCCTGCGAGCATTGGCTCGCGACATGCCCGACGGCCCGTGGGCGAAGCTCGCGCAAAGCGCCGCGCGCATGATCAAGATCACCGCGCCGCGCGGCTATGCGCCCGACTGGGCGGCGTATCAAACAAGTCAGAACGGCCAGTTCGTGGTCGATCCAAAAAGCGGCGATACCGGCAGCTACGACGCGATCCGCGTCTATCTTTGGGCCGGCATGACGGCAGCGGGCGATCCGCTCGCGAAGCCCTGGCTCGACGCGCTCGGCGGCATGCGCCAGAGCGTGGCGCAGACGGGATTTCCGCCGGAGAAGGTTTCTTCGACGACCGGTACGGCCAGCGGCGAAGGCCCGCTCTCGTATTGGGGCGCGCTCGCGCCATACTTCAAGGCGCTGAACGACCAGCACGGCCTGGGCCTCGCGCGCACGCATCTCGAAGCACTCGTCGCGCCGCCGGGCGCGGGCCGCGAACCGGTGTATTACGACCGCGTGCTCGGTCTCTTCGGTGGCGGCTTCGTCGAAGGCCGCTATCGCTTCGACGAATCCGGCCGTCTCGTGCCGAACTGGAGAAGCGCATGCTGATGCGGGCCAGACAACGTACCTTGGCCATCCGCATCGCGGCATTGTTCGCGGCGGCGGCGCCGGCCATCGCCATCGCGCAGACGAGTGCCGATCCGCTCAACGTGTTGATCGACCAGGGCAAATACTGGCAGTCGCACAAGCGCGGCGACCTCGCGGAGCAGGCGTGGCAGAAGGTGCTGCGCCTCGACCCGAAGCAGCCCGATGCGCTCTTCGGCATGGGCATGGTGCTCGCCGATCGCAAGGACGGTAGCGGCGCGCAGCAATATCTCGCGCAACTGCGTCAGGTCGCGCCGAACTATCCGAACATCGACGATCTGGGGCGGCGTCTCGGCGAAACCAGCGCGCGCGATCAGACCGTCAACGACGCGCGCCGTCTCGCGCAGAGCGGACAGAGCGCGTCGGCGGTGCAGGAATACAAGCGTGCCATCGGAGGCAAGCCCGCGACGCCCGAACTTCAGCTCGAGTATTATCAGGCGCTCGCCGCGACGCCGCAAGGCTGGGACGAAGCGCGACGCGGCCTCGAACAGCTCGCGCGCCAGAACGCCGACGATCCGCGCTACACCCTCGCCTATGCGCAGCATCTGACGTATCGCGATTCGACGCGGCGCGATGGCATCGCCCGGCTGGCGGCGTTGTCGAACGACAGCACGGTCGGCGCGCAGGCGAAGAAGAGCTGGCGGCAGGCGCTGCTGTGGCTCGGCGCGCGCGCATCGGACGCACCGCTGTTTCAGGCGTATCTGCAAGGTTCGCCCGACGATGCCGCCGTCAAGGCGCGTTTCGATTCGATGGTGCTGCAGGACAAGGAAGCACGCGAACGCGCGCAGGCGGGCGCAGTCGTCGATGCACGCGGTCGCACTGTCGCAGAAGGTTTCGCTGCCGTGGATCGCGGCGATCTGGTCGCGGCGCAGGCGCGTTTCTCGTCGGTGCTCGCAAGCGATCAGAACGATGCCGACGCGCTCGGCGGCCTCGGCGTCATCGCGCTGAAACAGGAGCGTTTCGCGGAAGCGCGCAGCTATCTCGAACGCGCGTCGCGGGCCGGCAATCCGGCGCGCTGGAAGGACGCGCTGACGAGCGCGACGTACTGGACCTATACGAGCGATGCCATCGGCGCACGCAGCAACGGCGAGATCGCGAAGGCCAAAGCGCTCTTCGAACGCGCCATCGCGACGAGTCCCGCCGATGTCACCGCGCAGACGCTGCTCGGCGAAATGCTGCTCGCGAATGGCGATCCGAAGGGCGCGGAGGCGGCGTACCGCATGGCGTTGCGGCGTCAGGCGGACAATCCCGATGCCATTCGCGGACTCGTCGGCGCGCTCGCGGCGCAGGGACGCGGCGATGAAGCGCTCGAGTTCGCCAACAAGCTGAACTTGGAGCAACAGGCGAAAGCCGGCGGCATCAACAAGCTGCGTGGCGATGCGCAAGCCGCGCAGGCACGCGCCGCCGAAGCACGCGGCGATCTGGGTACGGCGCGCAGTCTCTTCGAGGACGCGCTGCTCAATAGCCCCGACGATCCGTGGCTTAGGCTCGACCTCGCGCGCATTTACGTGCGTCAGGGCGGGGTCGGCAATGCGCGCAGCATGATGGACGGCTTGCTCGCGGCGCACCCCGACATGACCGACGCGCTCTACGCGAGCGCCCTTCTGTCCGCCGAAACACAGGACTGGTCGACGGGTCTATCGCAACTGGACCGGATTCCCGCCGCGCAGCGCACGCCGGCGATGGGCGCGTTGCAGCATCGTCTTTGGGTGCATCAGCAGACCGAACTCGCGACGCGCGCCGCCGCGGCCGGTCAGCGCCAGCAGGCCTATGCGATTCTGCGTCGCGCCGAGCCGCTTGCTGCCGGCAACGCGGAACTGACGGGCGCGGTGGCGTCGGCGTATCTGAAAGCGGGCGATGCATCGCGCGCACTCTCGCTCACGCGCGGCGCGATCGCCAATTCGCCGAACGATCCCGGTCTCTTGCTGCAATACGCGGGCATCCTCTCGCAGACCCAGCAGGACGCCGAACTCGGTTCCGTGATGCGCCGGCTGCAGTCGATGCCGCTCACTGCGCAGCAACGCGCCGACTTCAACAATCTGAACGTCGGAATCGTGATCGCGCGGGCGGACAACGTGCGCCAGAGCGGCAACCTCGCGGCGGCTTACGACGTGATCGCACCTTGGCTCGCCGCGATGCCCGACAACGCCGACTTGCAGGCCGCGCTCGGCCGCATGTATACCTCGGCGGGCGACGACCGCAGCGCGCTCAACTGCTATCGAACTGCGCTCGCGCGCCGTCCGGACGACGTGAATCTGCAAGCCGCCGCGATGTCGGCCGCCACCGGCGTGCGCGATTTCAAGCTGGCGGAGACGCTCGCCAAACAGGCGTACGACACCGCGCCGAACGATCCGGGCGTGCTTGCATCGATCGGGCGAATGTATCGGGCAGAAGGCAAGCTCGATCTCGCCGCGCAGTTCCTGCAGCGCTCGCTGCTTGCGGCCAATACGCCGCTCGCGCCTGCTCCCGGTCAGCCAGCGAGCAACCTGCCGCGCGACTGGCAGACCGCGATGAGCCGTATCGGCACGATGCCGTTGCCGGGCACCAATCCATTCGAAGGCAAGACCGCCGTCGATACGGCGCCGTCCGCGCTTGCCGCCGGATCGAATGCGTTTCCGGGGTATCGCCAGAACATCACACCGACTTATTCGCAGCCCGTGCCGAACTATTTGCCGCCTCCTCAGACCGTGCCTTATTCCGCGCCTTATGTGAGTCCTTATAACGGCGCGCCGGGGGCGCCTGCCAATGTGCCTCGTCCGGTTGCGGGCGGTGGGTATGGCGGTGCGGCGGATGGGTCGGGGGAGTCGGGTGGCGGGGTCGTCCCTGTCAGGGTGCCGCGTCCGGTCGAGGGCGGCTATGGTCCCGACAGTTATGGCTCGGGGCAATCCGGTGCGCCGTTGCAGCCGTACCCGGGACAGGATCAGGGCGCGGGTGGCGCGCAGCAGGCTTATCCGGGTCAGCAGACTCAGTATGCGCAGCCGGCTTCGTATCCTCAGCAAGCGCAGTACGCGCAACCCGCTTCATATCCGCAACAAGGTCAATACGCGCAGCCCGCGCCGTATCCGCAGCAAGCGCCGATGTATCAAGGCGCGCCGTCTGCCGCTCAGGACGCGTATAACAGTTCGCCCTGGCCGATGTCGCCCGCGGCGCAAGCCGCGCAGTCGGAAGCTTATGCGCCGCAAAGCGCGAGCACTCGGGCGGGTACATCGACGGCGAAGCGCTCGGCATCGCGTAAAGCCGCCAACGCGCCGCAGCAGCAGTACGCGCAGGCGTCGTATGGTCAGCAGGCTTATGCGCAGCAAGGCTATCCGCAGCAGCAATATCAGCCGCCGTATCAGCAAGCGTATCCGCAGCAAGCTTATGCGCAGCAGCAATATCAGCAGCCCTACCCGCAGCAACAGTATCCGCAACAGCAATATCAACAACCCTATCCACCGCAATACGCCCAGCAACAGTACGTGCCGCAACCACCCGCCGGTTACGCGCAGCCGTATTATCCGCAAGCCGCGCAAGCCGGGCAGCGCGCCGCGTCCGCCGCCACGATGAACACAGGCGGCATGCCCGCGCCCGTCGCGAATCCGCAGACGGCAGGCGTCGCCGATGAACTCGCGCAGATCGAGCGGGAACAGGCCAGCACGGTGTCGGGCGGGATCATCTTCCGCAATCGAAACGGCGAGGACGGTCTCTCGAACCTCACCGATATCGAAGCGCCCATCGAAGGCCGCATCAAGGCCGGCAACGGCCACGTGATCGTGCGCGCGACGCCCGTCACGCTCGACGCCGGCACCGCCAGCAGCGAGCAGAACACGCTCGCGCGCTTCGGCTCCGGCATCAACGCGATCGCTCCGGCCGCCGGCAACCAGTACGGCTCTCAGACGGCGACCGGCGTGGGACTCGCGGTCGGTTACGAGAACCGCAACTTCAAGGGCGACGTCGGCACGACGCCGCTCGGCTTTCGCGAGACCAACGTCGTCGGCGGTTTGCAGTATCAGAACGCCATCACCGATAAAGTCTCGTACTCGCTCGCCGTCGCACGACGCGCGGTCACGGACAGCCTGCTGTCCTATGCCGGCGCGCGCGATCAGCTTGCGGGCGCGACCTGGGGCGGCGTGACATCGAGCGGTGCGCGCGGCGACCTCGCCTGGGACGACGGCACGAGCGGTGTCTATGTCAACGCGATGTACCAGTTCCTCGACGGCAAGAACGTCGCCACGAACAACGCGGTCAAGGGCGGCGGCGGTGTGTACACGCGCATCATCAAGGACGCGGATCAGGCGCTGACCATCGGCGCGAATACCACCTTGATGCACTACGACAAAAACCTTTCGTACTTCACCTACGGACAAGGCGGCTACTTCAGTCCGCAGCAGTACGTCATTCTCAACTTTCCGGTCGAATACATGGGCCGCACCGGGCTTTTCACATACGACCTGAAGGGCTCGATCGGCGTGCAGCATTATCGGCAGGACGCGTCGAACTACTTCCCGACGGAGCCGAATTATCAGGCGGCGTTCGCGGCGGCCAACCTTGCACCGGATGCCGGCGCGGTCTATCCGAGTCAGAGCAAGACGGGCGTGTCCTACTCGCTCAACGCGACGGGCGAATACCAGCTTGCGCCGCAACTCGCCATCGGCGCGACGGCTTCGTTCGGCAACGCGTATCAGTATCGCGAATGGCTCGCTGCCGTGTACGTTCGATACAGCTTCACGCGGCAAACCAGCGTGCAGCCGCTCTTCCCGCCGCAGGCTTTCAGCTCGCCGTATTTGTCGTTCGCGAATTGATGCGGACTCGACGCCATGCGCCTACGTTGCGGTGCATGGCGCATCGAAATTGCATGACGCTGCCTCACATCGTTGCTCCTCCTGGAACCCGCCGCGCGCTTTGCTGCACTGCGTGACAGACATGTCTGACGACGCGCGAGAGAAAGCGCACAATGTCGGGACTTCGCGCTCAAGGCCGCGAGGAGGAGGAGCAACATGACCGCCATCACCTGGGTTCTGGCCGCCGATGACAGCCGTGCCCGGATCTTCGAAACCAGAGGGCTTAAGCTTGACCTCAGGCAAATCGAGGAGCTTCGTAACCCGGCGCCCCGCGCCCCGCAGTCCAATGAACGCGACCGGCAATTCGCCAAAACCGTTGCCGAAATGCTCGAACGCAGCCGTGTGAATCATCGCTTCGATCGCTTGCGGCTGGCAGTGGAACCGCGTTTTCTCGGCACCTTGCGTGAGTATCTGAGCATAGAGATTCAAAAGCTCGTCCATGAAGATGCCAGCGAAGACTCAGCCGGCATGAGCGCGCGCCGCCCCTTCTGACGGCGCGCGCTCATGCCGACATCTGTGAACAAATGTTGAAAGTCCTTACAACGGCATACTAAGGGTCAACGAAAGACCCAAGCGCACGTTGATTCCGCATCGCGAGCCATCCGGCTTGCGGTCATGGAATCAGGAGCGCTTTAAATGAAGAAGATTTTCGCCGCGATCGTCATGGCTTCGCTGTCGCTGAGCGCGTTCGCCGCGCACGACAAGCACGACAAGCATGAAAAGCACGAGTACCGTCACGAAGAGCGTCGCGACGAACGCCGCGTCGATTCGCGTCGTCACGACGAACGCCGTCCGGACGCACGCCGTCGGGACGAGCTTCACGCCGACAACCGCGGCATGGAGCAGAATCGCGACCACGAGCACGCGCCGATGCAAGCACCGGAACACGGCGCTTTCCCGCACTAAGCCGTAACGGCAAGAAGTCGCGCCTGAGTTTCCGGCGCGGCTCAATGAACCTCTGCATTGCCAGCGCCACGCTCGCCACGATCACGGCTCGCGTACCCCGCGCATGCGCCGACCGAAGTGAAGATGCCCGCCTTGTCGGACAGACGCACCAGTTCCGCGAGCGAATGCGCTTCCATCTTTTCCATCACACGTGCGCGATGCACCTTCACGGTCTTTTCGACGGTGCCGAGTTCACTCGCCACCTGCTTGTTGAGCCAGCCGTTCACCACGAGTATCAGCACTTCGCGTTCGCGCGGCGTGAGTCGTTCGATACGGCGTTGAATTCCGGCCATTTCATCGCGGCTGGCTAGCGCCGCGGCCGAACGAAGCAGCGCGGCATCGATTGCATTGAGCAAGGCCGTATCGCCAACGGGCTTTGACAGAAAATCCGTCGCGCCCGCTTTCATGGCGCTCACCGTCATCGGAATATCGCCGTGACCGGTGATGAAGATGATCGGCAAGGTCTCGCTCGTGTTGCATAACGCGCGTTGCAAGTCGAGTCCGCTCACGCCCGGCAACTGAACATCGAGCACGAGACACGCGGGGTCCGCGCGCTTGCGCGCATGATCGAGAAACGCTTGTGCCGATGCAAACGCCTCCACGCGATAACCCGCCGCGCCCACTAGACGCTCGAGCGCGCGGCGCACGGAAGCATCGTCGTCGACGATGAAGACTTCGCTCATGGCGCGGTCCTTACGTGATCCCGAATCGGCAACCTGAAATGAAACGCCGCCCCATGTCCGCTGTTGCTCTCCGCCCAGATGCGCCCGCCGTGCATCTCCACGATAGTGCGGCTGATGGAAAGCCCAAGCCCGAGACCATCGCGCTTCGACGTATGAAACGGCTTGAAGAGTTCGTCCGTGAAGGCAGCGGGCAAGCCCTCGCCTTTATCACGCACGGTGACTTGCAGCCACGCATCGCCATCACGCGCAGCCGATACGGTCACGACGCGCTTGCCGGTGCAATCGTTCATCGCGTCGAAGGCGTTCAGCAGCAGGTTCAGCACGACCTGTTGCAACTGAATCTTGTCGCCGTGGATCTGCGGCAAGTCGGGCGCCAATTCGAGCACGACGCGAATGCCGCGCACGATGGCGTCGCTATGCACGAGCAACGCGACATCGCCGATCACGCCAGCCATCGACAAGGGCGCGACTTCCAGCTCGCCCTTTTTCACGAGCGCGCGAATGCGTCGCAAAATCTCGCTCGCACGATTGTTGTCGGCGACGAGATCGCGCAGAATCTCGCGCATTTCGTCGAGGTCGATCGGCTCGCGGCTCATGAAGCGCTGCGCCGCCTGCGCGTTGCTGAGTATGGCTGTGAGCGGCTGATTCAATTCATGCGCGAGCGATGCTGCAAGTTCGCCGAGCATCGACACGCGCGTCATATGCGCGAGTTCCTGGCGATTGCGCTGCAGCTCGTAACGGTCCGTGCGGTCGATGACCACCGCAAGCGTGAGGCAGGCGTCGCTGCCGTGCATCGCGTTGAGGGCGACATCGGCCAGAAACTGCGTGCCGTCCTTGCGGCGTGCGAAGAGTTGCGCGACGGTCGTGCCGATATCGCCAGGCTGCTGCAGGCTCGCCATCTGCAAGCCGGGCACGACGAGCTCCGCGAGTTCGCCGATCAGCTCGCAGCGCGCATAACCGAGCAGCTTTTCGGCGCTGCCGTTCACGAACTCGATACGGCCATCGGCTTGCAGAATCAGGATCGCGAGCGGAAGGCATTCGAGCGTATCGCGCAAGGACGAATTGGGTTCGATGCTCGCGGGCACTGCAATGGCTTGCGATGCGGCACCATGCGCATGCCGCTTGAACGGCGGCACGGAGAACAGCGAGCTGAAACGAAGCGAGAGCGACGCGCGCGCCACCCGGATGTCCCGCGCCGGCGCGCGCTTGCCGAAGGGCGCGAGCGTCAGTCCCATCAACGCGGCCGCGAAGGCCGCTGTGGCGTGCACGATAGCCATGACCCCGTGCTCCTGTCAGTCCGTCGCCCGTTACAAACGCGGCGGCGTGAAATGGCATGCAGGACGTAGGCGATGCCCCGGCATTTGCCAAGCGCGTCGCTACTTTCTTCTCTTGCCGATCAAGGTCGCAGCGCCAACCCGCCATCTGCAAGGCGCAGCGCGAATGTTGCGTTCACCGAAAACCTCGATCGTCAAGGCTTCGTCCAAGCAATACCACAACCGCACCGCGCGGGCACGTCCCGTGCGTTCGAGATGCGTTGAAAACGAATCAACGAACGCAACCATCAGGCAAACGCCATGAAGAACCCTTTTCTGAGCATGTGGTTGTCCGGCGCCAATACCGTGGCCGGATCGGTGCGCGGCCACGCAACGGCGGCCGCCAGGCGACAGACGAAAACGGCGACGCGCCGCAGCCAGAAGCAAGTAGCCGACTTCTGGACCGCCGCGCCCACGCCACCGAAAGCCACCAGGAAAAAGCGCCGCTGATTCAGGCGCGTTCGAGCACCGCCATTTCGCGCACCACGACGAGCAGCATCGACAGACTCGTGCCGCCGCTCGCTCGAAGCTCGGTGAGCAAGCGCGTGTAGCGGTCGAGCGCCGCCTCGCGTTTGGCGCGCCAACTCTCCACGATCACATCCGGATTGTCGATGCCTCTCGACTGTTCGAGCGCACTCACCGTCAGCGCACGCTTGAGCCGGCCGAGCTCTTCGAGCGCGGCGGCGCGGGCCAACAAGTCCCAGTGCGTGGTGATGGGCAAAGCCATCGCGCGCTCGGCGATACCGCGATAATCCAGCAACGTGCCGATGCCGAAGTAGACGCTCGCCACGATTTCGAGACCACGCTCCGAGCAGGCGGCCACTTCCGCGCTATCGAGCACCGCCGTGGCAATCTCGCCACTCGCGACACGTGCGGCGAGACTGCTTTCCACGCCGGCGTCTTCGAGTTCACGACGGCGCGCGTACCAGGCATCGAGCTGCGTGGCCGGCAAGAGCGCGGGCAGTTGCGGCGCGAGCCTATGCGCGGCTTCACGGCAACGCGCGAGCACGCCCGCCGTATCGTTCGGACTTTGTTCGAGCGTTCGCAGAAACCAGAGTGCGGTGTCGTCGAGCAGACGCACGACATCGACGAACATGCATGCCTGCACTTCATCCGCGACGAGATTGTCCAGTCCGTCGATATTGCGCCACAAGTCATCGAGGCTGAAGACGTCGCGCGCCATCAATGCGGCGCGCACGATATCGCTCGGCCGCGCATCGGTTTCCTCCATCAGCCGATGCACGAACGTGCAACCCGTGCGATTCACGAGCACGTTGGTCAGATGCGTGGCGAGAATCTCGCGCTTGAGCGGATGATGCTGCATGGTCGCGCTAAAACGGCGCTGCAGCGGCTTCGGAAAATACGCGGGCAGCAGATCGGCGACGAGCGGATCTTCCGGCACGTCGGATTCGAGCAATTCGTCGTAGAGCCACATCTTGCCGTAGGCAA
The DNA here is from genome assembly GCF_023631465.1 of Caballeronia sp. GAWG1-1. NCBI lineage: Bacteria > Pseudomonadati > Pseudomonadota > Betaproteobacteria > Burkholderiales > Burkholderiaceae > Caballeronia > Caballeronia sp. GAWG1-1. The sequence goes on along the minus strand of NZ_JALQDB010000028.1, from coordinate 110,022 downwards.
GCAGCACGGCGCGCTCGGGCGATGTCAGTCCTAACCTTGCAGCGGCGCGCTCGGCGATTTCGTCGTCGGATGGCAGGAACTCGATCTTGCGCTTGAGCCGGCCCGCGCGTTCGAGATAACGCATCATGCGCGCCTCGGCATCGAGCGTTTCAGCGACGTGACGGTTAGCAATCGACAACGCCTGCGTCTGCGCGTAGTTGTCTTTCAACACGAGCAGGCCCACTTCGTCCGTCATTTCCGCGAGCAGCACGTTGCGCTGCTTCTCGGTCATCTCGCCGTCCGCGACCACGAGGCCGAGCAAAATCTTGATGTTGACTTCGTGATCCGAGCAGTCGACACCCGCCGAATTGTCGATGGCATCCGTATTGATGCGTCCGCCCCGCTGCGCGAACTCGATGCGCCCCAGTTGCGTGAAGCCCAAATTGCCGCCTTCGGCGACGACCTTGCAGCGCAGTTCCGCACCGTTCACGCGCACGGCGTCGTTGGTGCGATCGCCGACTTGCGCGTTGGTCTCGATACTCGATTTCACGTACGTACCGACGCCGCCGTTATAGAGCAGATCGGCTTCGGCGAGCAGAATCGCGCGGATCAGCTCGACGGGCGCAAGACTCGATGCCGTGATGCCCAGCACCTTCTGCACTTGCGGCGACACGGGAATGGTCTTCGCCGTGCGCGCATGGATGCCGCCGCCCGCCGAAATCAACGCGGTGTCGTAATCGGCCCAGCTCGAACGCGGCAACGCAAAGAGACGCTGACGTTCCTCGAAGCTCGTGGCCGCATCCGGATTCGGATCGAGGAACACATGCCGATGATCGAACGCCGCGATCAGGCGGATATGCCGCGACAGCAACATGCCGTTGCCAAACACATCGCCCGACATGTCGCCGACGCCGACCACGGTGAAGTCGGTGGTCTGCGTATCGAAGTTCATCTCGCGGAAATGCCGCTTGACCGACTCCCACGCGCCACGCGCCGTAATGCCCATCTTCTTGTGATCGTAGCCAACCGAGCCGCCCGAGGCGAAGGCATCGTCGAGCCAGAAGCCGTATTCATGCGCAATGGCGTTCGCATAATCGGAGAAGGTGGCCGTGCCCTTGTCCGCCGCGACGACGAGATAGGGATCGTCGGGATCGTGGCGCACGACATCGGGCGGCGGCACGATGCCATCGGGCTTGCGGTTGTCGGTGACATCGAGCAGGCCGCGCAGGAACATCTGATAGCACGCGACGCCTTCCGCGAGAAACGCTTCGCGGTCGGTGAGCGGCGGCGGATTCTTCACGACGAAACCGCCCTTCGAACCGACCGGCACGATCACCACGTTCTTCACCATTTGCGCCTTCATAAGGCCAAGCACCTCGGTGCGGAAGTCTTCGCGACGGTCCGACCAGCGCAAGCCGCCGCGCGCCACGCGGCCGCCGCGCAGATGCACGCCTTCCACGCGCGGCGCGTAGACCCAAATCTCGAACATCGGCTTGGGTTCGGGCAGACCCGGCACTTTCGAAGGATCGAGCTTGAACGAAAGGTACGGACGCGGTTCGCCGTTCGGCTCGCGGCGGAAATGATTCGTGCGCACGGTCGCCGTGATGACGCCGAGGAACTGCCGCAGAATGCGGTCTTCATCGAGATTCGGCACCTTGTCGAGGGCCGCCTCGATATCGGCGAGCACGCGCTCGACGTGCGGTTCGCGCTCTTCGGCCGAACCGCCGCGTGCGGGATCGAAACGCACCATGAAAAGTTCGAGCAGCTTCGTCGCGATCTTCGGATTGCCGGTGAGCGCGCGTTCGATATACGCGTCGCTGAAATTCGAGCCGACCTGCCGCAGATACTTCGCATACGCGCGCATGATGGTCACGTCGCGTGCGCCGAACTGCGCGCGCAGCACGAGGCGATTGAAGTCGTCGCTCTCGGTTTCGCCCGTCCAGACGCTCGCGAACGCGTTTTCGAAGAGCGGCTTCACGCGGTCGATATCGAACTCCACGTCGTCCTGCAATTCGAGACCGAAATCGTGAATCCACGCGGTAGGCGCGCCGTTCGGCTCGATCAGATACGGCCGCTCCTCGTCCACGCGCACGCCGAGATGTTCGAGCATCGGCAAGCTTGCGGACAGCGCGATCGGCTCGCCCACGCGATACACCTTGAAGCGAAACGCGCGCCGTCCCGGTTCTATGGCCGCTTCGATCGGCCGATAAAGACTCATCGCGAGACCGCCGGGGCGCGAATGCGTCGCCTCGATCAGTTCGATGTCGCGCACCGCCGTGCGTGCCGGATAATCCTCGCGATAACCGGCGGGAAACGAATCCGCATAACGGCGCAACAGCCGGTTGCCCTCTTCCTCGCCGTGACTGTCGATGAGCGCATCGGCGAGATCGTCCTGCCAGCGGCGCGCGACTTGCACGACGCGCGCTTCGAGTTCGCGCGTATCGACTTCGGGCATTGCGCCACGATCCGCGCGCACGACGATATGAATCCGCGCCAGCGGCGACTCCGACAACAGCGGCGTGAACTCGATGCTCTTGCCGTTGAACGCCTCCATCAGCACTTTGGAAATGCGGCGGCGCAGGTCGGTGTTGAACTTGTCGCGCGGCACGAACACGAGACATGACACGAAGCGGTCGAAGCGATCGCGCCGAACGAACAGACGCGTGCGCTGATGTTCCTGCAGACGCAGCACGCCGAGCGCGATGTCGAAGAGCACATCTTCATCGGCCTGGAAAAGTTCGTCGCGCGGATATTGTTCGAGCACGGAGATGAGCGACTTCGCGAGATGCCCTTTTTCGAGGAAGCCCGCGCGCCGCACGATGTTCGCGCACTTGCGCCTCACGATAGGAATCTCGGAGGTCGGCACGAGATAAGCCGTCGATGTGTAAAGCCCGAGAAAGCGCCGTTCGCCCGTGACCTTGCCGTCGGGCGAGATGCGCTTCACGCCGACGTAATCCAGATAGCCCGGCCGATGCACCGTGGCACGCGAATTCGCCTTGGTCAGAAAGATCGGCGCCGCGCCTTCGACGATAGCGGCCGCGCCCGGCGGCAGCGGCGTGAGATCGCCGCCCGCCGGCTCGCGCAGAATGCCCGCGCCCGAACCCGGCACGCCGCGCAGCGCGAGACCGTCTTCGTGCTCGACGAGGTCGTAATCGCGGCAGCCGAGGAACGTGAAGTGATCGGCCACCATCCATTCGAGAAAGGCGCGCGCTTCGAGACCGTCGGCAGACGTATCGCGCGCTTTCAGATCGGAGATGGACGCGCGCGCCGCATCGACCACTTTCGGCCAGTCCTCGACCGCCTCGCGCACGTCCCCGAGCACCCGCGCAATGCTCTCGCGCACTTCTTCGAGCCGCTCGCCTTCGCTGCAGCGGTCCACTTCGAAATGAATGAACGATTCGAGCGACGAGCGGCCATCGCCTGCATCGGCGTGACCTTGTCCTATGCGCACGATCTCGCCGGCGTGCGGCCCGGCATCCGCGCGCCACACGCGAAACACCGGATGAATGGCCGAATGCAGCGCAAGACCGAGACGGTTAAGCTCCATGGTCACGGAATCGACGAGGAAAGGCATGTCGTCGTTGACGATCTCGACCACCGTATGGTCGGAATGCCAGCCGTGCTGTTCGAGATTGGGGTTGTAGACGCGCAGGACTTCGCGCCCGCCCGCGAACTGCTGCGCCGTTTGCCAGTGCGCCATGGCCGCGCCGTAGAGATCGGCGATATCGCGACTCGCGATATCCTCGATATCCACCTGGTCGTAGTAATGACGCAGGAAAGGCTCGATGAGATGGAAGGCGGCGTCAGGCAGACGCCCGCGTGCGAATTCGAGCAGATCCTTGATGAGATGTTCGACCTGCGCTTCGTTCCTGACCAGCATGGTGCCCTCCTCAGTCTTTTCGAGTCTGTCGGATGCTCTGCAGGATTATGCGCCCCGTCGTGCGGAAGCCTTGGATGGACCATGTGCGGATGCACAATGCGCGAGCGCTCGTCAGGGCACCTTATTCCGTCACGATGACGAACGCGCGACAGCCCGAAGACGGGCTGCTCAGTAACCCAACGCGCCGTTGCCGCCGGGAAAGTCGATGGTGCCGGAGTCGGAGAAACGCGTGCCGCCGAATGGGCCGCCCGCGAGCTTGCCGCGCGCGACGTACGACACCTTGCTGACCGAGTCGCCGGATGCGTAGCCGAGCGCCTGACGCGCCACCGATACCGCCGACACCGTCACCGGCACCGACACCACGACTTCGCCGAAGCGCGGCACCGTGCCGCTTTGCGGACTGACGCCGCTTGCGAAGGAACGGCCGTTGACGTCGAGATCGAGCGCGACGCCGTCGAAGTTCACGGCGGTATCGTTCGGATTCTGCACGCGCAGCTTCACGGCGAAGCGCATTTCGAGCCCCTGCCCTTCGAGCGGTTCGATGCCCGCGACGCTCACGCGCAGGCTGTCGCGGTTGAGCAGACTCGCGCACCCGGAGAAGGCGAACAGCATCACGAGAGCGGTGATCAGGAAAAGGAAACGGCTTCGCGCGTGATTCGGTTGCATCGGCAAGGGCTCCTGTTGCGAGAGATTAGGCAACGACATTCTAACGGGGTGATGCCTTCATGCCGGACCGGTCAGCACATGCACCGCGTTCAGCAGCATGCGAACATGCGCGTGATGGAACCAGAGATCGTCCACGACATAGAACGCGGCAACCCATGACAAGCCGACCACGATCAGGTCGCAGGTTCCGCTCGTCCAGAGATTGAGCGAATGACGCGGACCGATCCAGGGCACGCCGAGCGGGTTGGGCCAGTCCGCGAGCAGATGCATGATGCCGCCGCACGCGAACCCGAAGCCGACCGCCGCGGCGGGATGCTGTCTCAGCAAATGCCACGAAAGCGCGAGCAAGGCGACCCAGCCAATGCCCCAATGCGTCAGCGTGCGATGCGTGATCCAGAGCTTGCGCCTCTTGCTCCACCAGGCGACTTCGAGCCAGTCCGGCGCGGTTGCACCGGCTACCCCAGCAAGTAACGCCAGCGCAAGGTAAAGGTAATACATGCCGCCGCTGGTCTTGTCGATGCCTTGCGCGCTGCCGATGTTGCCCATGTGGCCAACGATTGCCGCCGCGATGATTCCCGCAGCCCACCCGGTCGCGTGATGGGCCTTGCTCGATGCCATGACTGCCTTGTCCTGCTTGCAATGAAAAGCGCAGATGTTCGCATGGCGCGCGTCTGCCGGAGCGGGCGGATACAGAAACTTACGTAAATGCGGGACCTGCAACACCGCTCATGGTTCTTTCGGCGGCGAGATGGCCCAGCGTTGACTAGAATGAATAAAACAACGCTGCGCGTGCGCGCCTTCGTGCATCTTTATCTATCGACTTTTATCGTCATGCAACAGCTGAAATACCTGAGCGCTTATCCGAATACGCTACAGGACAAAGTGCGCCGATTGATTGCCCAGCAACAGCTCGGCAGCTATCTCGAAGCGCGTTATCCGCAAAAGCACGCGGTGCAGTCCGACCGCGCGCTATATCAATACTGTGCGGAACTCAAGAGCGAGTTTCTGCGCGTGGCACCTTCCATCGACAAGGTTATCTACGACAGCAAGCTCGATGTGCTGCGTCATGCGCTCGGACTTCATACGGCGATTTCACGTGTGCAGGGCGGCAAGCTCAAGGCGAAGAAAGAGATACGGATCGCATCGCTCTTCAAGGATACGGCTCCCGAGTTTCTTCGGATGATTGTCGTGCATGAACTCGCGCATCTGAAAGAGAACGATCACAACAAGGCGTTTTACCGGCTCTGCGAATTGATGCAGCCGGGGTATCACCAAATCGAGTTCGATCTACGGCTTTATTTGACGCATCGGGATTTGGTGCGGGGAGGATGATCAGGAAGAAGGCTAAGGGTGCGACGCCTGCTCGCTCAGTGCCCGAGCGAGGGGTCGTACTTTCAAGTACGCCCCTTCGCGATGACTTAGAGTTGGGCCGTCATTTGGAATCCAACCGTAACGCGTGAGGTTGGAAACCCTGACGGCTTGTAGATTGGCGTGCCGGCAAAAAGGTCGTAACTCAAGCCCGCATATTTCGTTGGGACGCCGCCGCGAATGCCGATTACTGCGCCCACGAGCTGCGTACCCGCGAGAAACGCCGTGTTCGGGCCAAACACGCGTCCATAGTCGATGCCGGCATAGAGCGCTTGCCCTGTCTTTCCGATCGGCGCTTGCAACTCGTTGCGCCAGTAGAAACCGCGCTCGGCCGCGAGCATCTGTTCACCGTCGAAGCCACGCACCGTATAGCGGCTGCCGATGGTCAGATCGTCGATGTAGTTGAGCGTGTCGTTCGTGTACTGGCCGTGGATCGTCGTCACGTAGCGAAGCGCTTGATTTGCGATGGCGAACGGCACCGAGAGGTTCGCATCGAGCACGGCCATGTGGAAGCGGTAAGTCGGGCCGCTCGGCTTGGTCGCCGGCGTCGGTGCGATATTCGGGTCGGGCGGCAAGGATGGATCGGGCGTCGCGCCAAATGCGCCGATGCCCTGGCGAACTGCGAGCGTGCCGTCGAACTGCGCGCCACCCAGGTAATGCCGATCCGTCAGACCGAGTTCCAGGAACGTGTTGTTGCGGTGCTGGAGTTCGATTTCGGTGTCGTCGATGAAGCTCGCGCCGAAGCGCTTCGACAGTTGCACGTAGGTGCCGAACACGTCGCTTTGTCCGCGATGTAAGACGCGCGCGAGTTTGACGCCGGCGGTCTGTGAGTTGCCACTCGACACGAAGGTCTGGTTGGCGCCCGCGATCTGTTGATAGTACGTGTTGGTGTTGCCGAAGACGGTCGCGGTCCAATAGCCCCATGGCATCGAATACGATCCGTTGAAGCCATGCGAGCCCAAGCCCTTGTCGCCGAATTCGAGGTCCTGATTTGCGCCGACAGTGAGGATGTCATTCAGGCCAAGGAGGTTGTCGATGCCGAGACTGAGGTTGCCTTGGAGCTTGCCCGTCGCGCGGCTGCCCGAGTTATCGACCGATGCGACGAACGAATAAGGCTTGCCGCGCTTGACCGTGAGCACGACATCGCTCTCGCCGGGGATGTCGGTCGGCTCGATCTTCATGTCCGCATCTTGACTGGCGACGCGCTTCATCTGTTCGATGCCTTGTTCAAGATCGCGCAAGTCGAGGACGTCGCCGGGTCTTGTGGGGAAAGCGGTTTTCCACGAGCCCCGTGACATGGGTTCGGCGAACCGTATGTCACGAATGACGCCCGGGACCAGCGCGAACTTGAGCGTGCCGTGCGACAGGTCTTGCTCGGGTAACAACACGCGCGTGGTGATGTAGCCGCGACTCAGGATCGCTTGCTGCAGGCCTTTGGTCAGCACGTTCACGCCTTCTTTTCCGATGCATTGATCGGTGTAGTGGCCGAGCCATTCACGCGCGAACGCGAACGGATCGAGCGGTAAGGCCGATGCGCCTTTGGCACGTATCGCGTCGGGCAGGCTTGGTGGAACGTCGAGCGTGAACGTGTTGATGCGAAAGCACGGCGATTCGGTGGGTAACGTCGTGAAGACCTGATCGCTAGGAACGGTTGAGCGCACGGACGGCGTTTGTATCGCGGCGTCACGTTGTTGTGCTTCGCGTTGTCGTTGGACTTGCTGCTCTTGCAGGGCGTTGGCGCGTGTCGCTGCCGCTTCGTCTGCCATGCTCGGCGCTTGCTGCGCGTGAACTGCGAGTGGTATTAAGGCTATAAGCGGCAAAACCGCCAGCCTTCTAAAAATTTTCATGCTTAGTATGAATCCGTTTCTATGACTTCTGTGCGTTTCAGACTCACTGGAGCAAGTAGTCTCGCCGTCCAGTTAAACCCGAATCGAACTAAGTTTTTTCAATGAGTATGCTGGAACATTAAGTGAGCTTAGGAATCTTCTAAGCCGCGTCGGCTTTCAGAAAAGGTACATTCATCTCAAAGCCAACCACGTCAGAACAACGCAAGACTTCTCATTTCTGCCTCACGCACACATGCCAAATTCAAGGCTCTAGCTATTGCACCATCGATCGCCAAAATCCGCGCCGTCCGCGACTACAGAATCATCCGCGTCTATCAAGCATATTCGGATGCTATCGCCGATACCGCGTTGGCTGAAGGAACATTCGTTTCACCGCCATTAATCAATGACTCACAGCGATCAAAATGAGCGTTTAAACCGTGTCTTTTAGCACCTCTCAGTCCCGATCCCTATCTTTCAAGGGGTTCCGCGGGGGACGCTCGAAAATCGGGCAAAAGATGTGTATAAGACGGGTATATCTTGCGCCATCACCCATTGCCCTTTGTCAGAAAAAACAATAAATCCAAATGGATTTCCAGCATTGACAAGCTCGTCATCCTATATTTTTAGTTTATCTGCCCAATCTTCCGCTCGCGAAATTTTCATTAGCGGTTTCAAGGAATTTGCGCAATAAACATCTATTCCTTGCCGATGTAAAACAGCGTTTTGCAACTCTATAAAAAGGCGGGCTCCGCCCTCAAAAAAAGTCGAAAAATAAAATCTATCATAGTTTTCTGATAGAAATTTATTCGGCAACGTTGGCTTGCCGATAATAATTTTCGATATCGAATTCAGATGCTTCATTTCTAGTTAAATCTCAATCTGGCTGCTTGCCCCATTACGGTGACGCCTGCCGCGCCTTGCGCCGCGCTACCAATGCCGCCGCCTCCAAGACCACCAATTAGCGCGCCACCCGCAATGTGAAGAGCGATGCGATTCGCCCCACTTTCATCCCAAATGGATTTAGTCATATCACAACATCATCCAAACTGGGTCATTCAAATTGGTCAGCTGTTTATGAGTTTCACAATCCATAGCGTGGCAATGATGAAAAACACTACTGCAACGGTACACCAATAAAATACCTTTCCTTTTTGGGTCAGTTTTTTGTACCGCTCCTCTGTGGGACCAGGTAATCCAACCATAGGCAGCCTCATTTTCTATTATTCAACAATGGACCGGAATGACTCCAGGCGTTATGCCCGCTGCGATTCTACTAGGTGAACCAAGGCTTATTTCCACAGCTGTTGCCCCTCCAAATGCGCGTGTGATAGCTCCTACTATATTCAGCGGTAAAGGCGTCGGTATTGACACTGCGAATTGATTCCCATCGCCGTTCATAAACTCGTTCGTTGCGTTCGCGCTGTGAGCACCAAAAATCCCACCGATCGTTGCTGCAAAGCTTGGATTCCAAGCCGGAGCGGGAAAGGACTGCGAAACGCCAGCGGACGCATAAGCGGTCCCATCAGCCAATTTGACTGCACCGCCAACAGTACCGGAAAGAATAGAACCGCTCACGTTTGCATAATTCGGGGAGATCGAATCTAAGGCTGCTTGTGAATTAGCTGCATCTGCATTGACCGCAGTTACCACCAGCGAGGCATTGCATACCGACAGACCACTGCACACCTTTGAGAGGCCAGTTTTTTCGGATCGAGCATTTGGGTTGTACAACTCTACCGCCGAACCCGTCGCCGCACCCGCTGTACCACCAATAAGCGCGCCGCCCGTACTCGCCGCCACGTTTGCGGCAAGAGTGCCGAGCAAGTCCGATCCCGTTTCCGATGCCACGTTCCTCGAAAGGTTATCCAGTTGGTTTGCCAATTTTGAGACAAGTCCTGCGCCCGCGACAGCGCCCACCGCTGTGACGACACTGCCTCCGCCTAATCCGCCAATCAGCGCACCACCCGCCACGTGCAAAGCAATCCGGTTCGCGCCTCCCTCATCCCAATCACCAGCACCCGACACGCCCACCGTTGCCAAACTCCGTCTTTCCTCGACGCGCCAAGCACTTACAACCCGGTTTTCTCCGACGCACCTGACACCCAGCAATTTCTTTCCCCGACGCGGTTTTGAGCTTAGAAAGGCGAGTTTGCCAGATGACGCGCCGCGCTCATCCTAATAACATCGCATGACGAACCATTTATCCCGCCGGGGCTGACGGCTGCCGCAGGCAACACTCACGGCCCGCTGACTACAACCAGTTCACATGGAGAACTGACCATGGCTGACGCCAATCTTAAACCACGTCGCACACACGACGAACACGTCACGCGCACTTGCGTCGCCCTTGAAGCTGACCCCACGCACGAACACGACAGGCGTACGACCTTTCCGTGGATGCAGATCACCGATGCCATGCTCGAACACGCGGGCTTCCTGCCGGGCAACCAGGTCCTGTTCAGTATCGACTACCGGCATGGACACATCACCGTCACCCCGGACTATGACTACAGGATCGCCAGCAGGTACATGACCGAACCTGAAGCTGAGGCCATGCTGCAACGACGCAACAGACGCAACTGAACAACACCCATAAACGATAAACCCGGCACCCGCCGGGTTCATCGTTTGAACTGCGAGACTCAGCGGACCAGCAGAGCATACGCAACTGCCGTTGATCCCAAGGTTACAAGCACGCCCATAAATATCCAGTACCTGAGTCGCTCCTTCTTGCTCATTTGCTTCCATTGATCGAGTGAAGGGCCGCCACCTGCTGCCATATCTAGCTCCTCAATTACTTTTTCCGCCTATTTTATTGGCATGACTCCACGGTACAACACCGAATGTTTTACTACCGGGAGGACTAACGCCAAGCTCAATTGCTGTCGATCCACCGTATGCATGCGTAATGGCTGCATAAACGTTGGCGCCAAATGGGGTTGGCAAAGAAACGAAGAATTGATTTGCATCGCCATTTAAGAATTCATTCGTCAATTGTGCATTGGATGAACCGAGGATCCAACCAAGGGTTGCGCTGCCGCCCGGTATCCAAGACGTTGCTGATGGGTTCGCCTGAGCTATTCCACCAGACGCATATACAGTCCCATCATAAAGGTTTGCGGCAATACTGCCCGTGGCGGACAGCACTCCACCGCCGACAGTTGCGTAATTAGGCTGGAGAGTACCAGCGGCCGCATCTGCATTTGCCCCCTGAGCCTGAATCGCCGCATTCAACGTTGCATCACTGCACTGCGCCCCCGCTGGACACACCTGTGATATGAGGTCTTTCGGTTTCCGGTGTGCCGACTGGTTATACAACTCAACATTCGATGCTGTGCTCGCCCCAACGCTGCCACCGAGCAGCGCACCGCCGACACCGGCGACCACATTGGCTGCTATGTTGCCCAGCAGTTCCGAACCGGTGGCTGATCCCACACCCTTGTAGATATCTTCCAACTGCTTCGCCATCGCTGCCGATAGCCCCGCGCCCGTTGCACCCTGGAGCGCTGTTCCGAAACCACCGCCACCGAGCCCACCGATCAGCGCCCCGCCCGCGATGTGCAGCACTGTTCTATTCGCGCCTCCCTCATCCCAGTTGTCGAAGTCACCAAGATATCCCGCCGCCGCCTGCATATCCGCTTGTGTGGCATCAGGATTGTTGAGGATCGCTTGAGCATTCTTCAACGCCTCATCCCGCTTGCTATCCGCATACGCCCCGATCCCCTGCGCCACCACCTGACCCGCTGCCTGCGCGGCCTGCATCGTATCGGCTTGCTGGCTGAGAATCTTGTTCACGTCCGGCGTCTTTGAAACGGTGCCATTCGTGTTCGTCGTGTCGCGAGAAAGACCCGCCACATCCTGCGTCTGCCCGCTCGGGTTCATGATGCTGATCGTCCCCGCGCTGATCGCGCTGCGCGTCGTCGCACTCGAATCTCCGCTCTCGTTCTGCGACATCATCGGCGTGACGCCGCCCGAGCCACTCACCGAACCGGGGCCCGTCGCTTTGCCCGTTACCCCAACACCTACACCCGCGCTGATACCGTTGCTGTTGGCGTCGTAGTGCGACTGGTTCTGAATGTCGCTATACGTGAGCGTGCCAGTCGTGAGGCTATTCTTCGAGGCGCCCGCCGTGCTCGATATCACCGCGCCAGTGAGACCGGTGTTGCCCTTGACGTTGACGTTGAAACCGGCATCGCCCGCATTGATCCCGGCCTGCTCATTGACGCCTTGGTAGTTCGAATCGGCATGACCGTTTTGTGCGCTGAAGCTCGCGCTACCGCCACCCTGGCTGATCGTAACCCCGCCGCCCGCGCTGCTCTGGTGCGCGGCGCTGTTCGTCACGTCCTGCACGCTCGTGATGTTGAGGTTCCCGCCCACATCGGCCGCAATCTGCTTGCCGTTCAGCTGCGAGCCGATGATGTTGGTGTCGCCGCCCGAAATAACCGTGACGCTGTTCGCCCCCGTGACATGCGAGGCGTTCTGGATCGATGCGTCACTGTTCGCATCGCCATGCGCGTTTGCCATCGCCGCCGAGACGCCATAGCCGCTGCCCAACGTGTACTGGACGCCGATGCTGGCGCTGCTCGAACTATTCGAGCTACGCGTCGAGTCGGTGTCCGTCGTGTTGACGATATTCACTTGGTTCTTGGCCGCGAGCGATACGTCGTTCGCGCCCACATTCGAACCGGCGATGGTCACGTTACCGCTGCCCGGCGTGCCATCCCCGGTCGCGACGAACGCCACGGTGCCGCCTGCCTGCACACTGGAGCCGCGCTGCGTGGTCTGATCTTCCGACGACTGGCTCTGGCTCTTGCTCGAACCGATACTCACCTTGACACCGATGTCGGGCTTGCCGCCACCGGCGAGGGCTTTTGCACCGTTCGCGACCATCGCGGCGTCGCCCACCGCCGCGATGCCGTGGAGCGCTGCCGCTCGGTCATTGCCACTGCTGGCCGAATGGCCGATGGCCTGAGATTCCGAATACGCGTTGTTGATCGCGTCGCCCACCGAACCCGCGAGTCCGAGCGTGACGCCGCTGCTGCTGGTCTTCTGCGTCTGCGCCTGATGCGAGGTATCGGTTGCAGCGTCGATGATGACGTTCGCCGCCGTGCCCGCGAGGTTTCCGCCCGCAACAAGATCGCTACCCGTCACGTGTAACGTGTTGCCGGCCTGGATCGACAGGTCGCCGTTGATCGAGCCGACCGTACTCGCGTTGTTCGTCACGCTCGATGCCTGATCGGTCGTGGCGAGCTTGTTGGTGCCGACCGTGACAGTCAACCCGCTCGTGCCCAACCCCGTGCGTGTCTCCTGATGGCTGCCCGACGACTGCATGGTGTCTTGCGTCGTGGTGATATTCACGTCGTGCGTGGCATTGAGCGACACATCGTTCGTGCCGACAATCGTGCTGCCTTGCACGTTGATATCCTTGCCGCTGGTGATCGTCACCGCATCGGCGGAAATCATGCTGCCTTGCGAAAGGATCGCCGTCGAATTAGACGAACTCGCCACCTCCTTGCCGCTCACCACATTGCTGTGGCTATGCGTTTCCTGCGAGTTGTCGACATGCGTTTCGGTGGCCGCGCCGACATTGACATTGCCCACCGCGGCAAGCGTCGCCGTCCCTTTGTCGAGGCTGATTGCGCTGCCGGTGAGGCTGATGTCCTTGCCCGCCACCACGCTCAGCGAATTGCCCGCGTTGAGTGTGGTGGCCGTGAGCGTATCGTCGGCGGTGTGCATCGACTCCGCGTAGCTGCCGTGGTGGTCGCTGCCCGCGCTGCTGGCGTCGATCGTCGAGGTCGCCTTGGCTGCCTGCAACGTTACGTTGCCATTGGCCGCAAGCGAGCCGCCACCGCCGAGATTCAGGTTCGCGCCGGTCGCCGTCAGATCGCCACCCACGCCAATCAGCGATACACCCCCGACGTTCACGTTGCTGCCCGTCGTCCGATTGATATCGGTGTTCGACACACCGTTCGCGCGCTCGACCACCTTGTGCTCACCGGTCTGCACCGAGCCGAGATCCCAGTCGCCACCGACGATCATGCCGAGGTTGCCACCCACGTTCAGGTTGCCCGCGTTCTGCTCGACGTTACCGCCCGTCACGATGACCGCGTTGCCCGCGACGTTCAGGCTCGCGATGGGTCCGAGCGTTGCGGTGGTGCGCGTGGCGCCCGTCGGGCTGATCTGATCGACGGTCTTCACCGCCGTGTTGAGGATCAAATCGCCACCGGCATTCAGCGCGAGACTGCCGGCGTTCACGCTCGCCGACGTTAGATCGACATTACCCTTCGTCGTGAGCGACATGAGGCCGCCGCTTTGCAGCGTGCCGAAGGCGTTGTTGATCTGATTGCCCTGAATCGACAAGGTATTGCCCGCCTGCACCGTGCCGCTGTTGGTGAAGGTCTGCGCGTTCTTCAGATCGATGTCGGTCGCCGCGATCAGCGGTCCGTTCATGTTCTGCTGACTCGACTTTGCCAGATACACCACCGGCACCAGCACCGACTGCCCGTCGACCACCTCGGTCTGCATGATGATGACGTTGGACGTCAACGACGCCACCTGTTCCGGCGACAGACTCATGCCCAGCGGCAGATTCAACGATTGCGCGAGCGATGCACCCGCGCCGAGCATGGCCTCGTACATCGACTGGAGATCGGTGTACGGTCCCAGCACCGCCTTGCCGGTCAGCGACGTGATCTGATTGCGTACGAGCTGCTGCTCGTAGAAGCCATCGCCCAGACGCTTCTCGACCTTCTGCGGGTCGATGTCGAGCTGCTGCAGGTAGTAATCGCTGGAGATGAAACTCTTCTGGTTCGTGAAGGCCGGGTTCGTCGCGATCAGATACGTGACGCCCGGCGCGGTGGTCCGACTGAACAATCCGCCTGCGGGAATCGAAAGATTCTCCAGGACATTGAGCGCCGTCGCGCTGGCGATGACGGGATTCACGAGGCCCGAGCCGCCATTGACGCTCGCCGTGCCAGCCTTGGCGCCGCCCGCACTACCGTTCACTCCGCCGATATTCACGCCTGACATTGCCTGGCCGGGCGCGAGTCCCATCGACGGAATGCCCGCGTTGCCTGCCGTGTTGTCGATGCTGATGCCCGTGCCCGAAAGCGTGCCGCCCGCGACGAAGCTCGATTCGTCGCTTGGCAGCGCGTACAAGCGGACATCGGCAGGCGCGGCCTGACTGTAGCCACCGGGCCGGCCGCCCACGAAAGGCGCGTCACCAAACGGCAGGGTCCAGTTGTGTTCCGAGTTGTCGTAGTTGTTGTAGTGGTAGTAGCCCGAATAGGTGATCTGCACCTGAGGCGTGGATTGCCCCTGCCAGCTGTTCTGGTCGAGCGAAACGGGCGCGGCGATGTTGCTCACCGCCGTCACCGCGCTCCAGTAGTTCTGGAACAGCCCCACCTTCGACGCGTCCAGATTGCCGCCCGCCACGATCTGCGCTTGCGGGCTGATGGAGGCGATCAGGTTCGCCACCGCCACGCCCGTATAGGTCGTGTACTGGTAGCCGCTGTTCCACTGGCCACCGTGCGGCGGCTCGATATCGACGCCGCCAATCATGTCCGGGGTCGAGGTGGTCCAGCCCACATCCTGACCCGCGCACGCGGCGGCAACCACCGCTGTGCATCCAGACAGACTGATGCCGAGTTGCGTCAGCAGATTCGGATCGACCGGCTGATTCAGCCCGGTGGTGGTCATCGTCGTACGGGTGTTCGTGACCTGATCGGCGTGCAGCGCCATATCGCCCGCCGATTCGATCAGCGCAGACTGGTTGCGGATCAAGTTTGCGTTCGTATAGTTGCCGTTCGCATCCTTGGCGCCTGCCAGCACGACGTTGCCGAGACCGAAGATCGCAGTGGTGGCCTGCGTATCGGTCATCGTCGTGTCGTCGCGGTTCTCGATGTCGGATGCGAGCAGCTCCAGCAAACCATTGCTGTCGGTGGCGCCGATCAGTGCGGTCGGTCCGACGTTGGAGAGCGTGCTGTTCGCATTCAGCGAGACGCTGCCACCGATGATCGCGCCGGTGTTCGTCAGCGTATTCGAGTACGTGGTGAGCGTGCCGCCGGCCATCATGACGCCGCTGTTTGCGATGTCGCCTGCGTTGACGTTCAGGTTGTTGACCGACTCCAGCGCGGCGCCGTTGTTGAACGTGCCAGGCAGGGTGAAGGTCAGGTCGTGACCGGCTTTGAGTTGCAGATCTGAAGCGAGCGTGAAGTTGCCCTGAACGTTCACTGCAACGTCGTCGGCCGCGCTGTATGCACCGCCGCCCGCGAGGGTGGCCGCGGTCACCAGGAGATCGTGACTCGCGCCAATTTGTCCGTTCGTGTTCGTGATCGCGCCGGTGGTCGTGATGGCGACATCGCCCATCGTGTCCGCAAGGCTGCCAATCTGGCCAGCGCTGTTGTCCACGGTGTCCGCCTGCACGGCGACGTTCGCGCCACTGAGTTGCGCGCCGTTCGTATTTACGAGCGTTGATGTGTCGACGGCGACATTACCGTTGCCCGTGATCACGCCACCGCTGTTGACGATCCGGCTGCCGCCTTGCACGTGCATGTCGCCTGTACCGAGATCGCCGATAAGCCCGCTCGTGTTATCGATGGACGCCGCCTGAACGTCGAGCGTGCTTGCATCGCGGGTGTCCGTGCCAGACTGAATCTGGCCATTCGTGTTGCTCAGCGCACCGCCGCTCGCAAGCGACAGCGATCCAAGCGAACGCATCGCGCCCTGCGCGTTGTTCACATCGCCCGCAATGTTGGCCGCGAGATTGCCCTGCGCGGCTAGCACCCCGTTCGCGTTGTTCAGGCTGGCCGCTTGCGCCGCAATCTGGCCAGCCGCGATGATCTTGCCACCCGCGTTCGAGAAGGCGCCCGCGCCGTTGCCGGGCGCAATCGTCAATGTGCCGCTGCCGGCCGCGAGGATGGCGCCGCCGTCATTGATCAGCGTGGCGGGCGTGAGCGTCAGGTCGGTGCTGTTGCTCTGAAGCGTGCCGCCGTTCGAATTATCGAACGTGCCGACAACGTTGAACCCCATCGTCGCCGTGCCGTACTGCGTGATCGTGCCGCTGTGGTTCAGCAAGTCGGTCGCGGTCAAGGCGAGTTGGTTCGCTTCGATGTCGCCGGCGCTGTTATCGAGCGTGCCGCTGGTCGCAAGCGTAAGGTTCGGGGCGACAATGGAGCCGCCGTTGTTCGTCAGCGATCCGGTACGAATCGTTTCGTTCGCGCCCGCGCCGATCTGCCCGCCGTCATTGGTCAGCGTGCCGCTCGTCACAGTCAGATCGGCATTGGACAGCAGCTTGCCGTTGGCGTTGTTGAGCGTGCCGCCGACTGTGGCCGCAAGGCCTTTCTGGCCGATCAGCGTGCCTGCCGCGTTGTTGAAACTTCCAGCCTGCGCGGTGACCTGCCCGTTGCTCTGGATGGTCCCGCCCGAGTTCGACAGTGCGCCCGCGCCGTTGGCAGCATTGATCGACAACATGCCGTTCCCGGCATGCGTAATCGTGCCGCCGTCATTATCGAGCGTGGCGGGTGTCAACGTCAGATCCGTGCTATTGGTCTGCAGCGTGCCGCCGTTCGAATTGTCCAGCGCGCCCGATACGGCGACAGTCATCGGCCCGGAGCCCGTCTGCGTAACGATGCCCGCGTGATTGACGAGGTTCGTCGCGTTCAGCGACAACTGCGCCGCCTGCATGGCCCCCGCGCTGTTGTCGAGCGTGGTCGCGCTGAGTGTGGCGCGCTGGCCTGCCGTGATCGACCCGCCGTTGTTGGCTAGATGCGTGCCGGCGTTCACCGTCGCATTGCCGGCCGCCGCAAGCGTGCCGTTGCTGTTATCGAGCGAGGCGCTCGTGAGCTGCAAATCCGTCTGCGCGCTCACCGCGCCGTGGTTCGCGATGCTCCCGCCTTGGAGCGTAACCGCGCCATTACCACCGATCACGCCACCCTGTGCGCCCGTCGCGGTCGCGCCAGCCACGTTTGTGAGCTGGCCGGTGGTCGACAGCGTCAGGCCATCGCCGTTGAGTGACGTGGTGCGCCCAGCGGTATTGTCAAGCGATGTCCCCGAAACCGACAGCGCCGCCGCGCTTTGCATCGTCCCCTGATTGTTCGCGATGATGCCGCCGCGCACCTGCATTGCGCCTTGCGATACGAGCGAGCCGCTCTGGTTGGCAATCTGACTCGCGCTCTGCACGATGAGCGGTCCTTGCGCCGAGACCTGGCCCCCTTGATTCGAGAGTCTGCCCGCGTCGAGCGTCACACTGCCGCCAGCCGTCAAGGCCCCGTGATCATTTACAAGCGCGCCTGCTGCACGGGCCACCACCGATGAACCCGCGCTCGTCGTCGCGCCCGACAGGTTTAGATCCCCTGCGGTCGCGGACAATGAAACGTCGCCGTTTGCCGCGGTCTGGCTGCCCGCAAGATTGATGCTGCTGCCGGAGAGCGTCGCACTTGCGCCCGCCACGTTCTGACCGGTCGCGCTTACCGCACCCGAGGCCATGACGGTCAGATCGCCGCTCTGAGCGACCGCGCCATTGGTACTCACGCCCGCGCCGAGCGTCCCCGTCGATGCGACGCTGCCTGCGCTGACTGACGTGTTCTGCTGCGCAGCCAGTGTGCCGCTATTGTTCAGCGCACCACTCGTCGTGGCGATGACATTGCCTTGCGCGTATGTCGTGCCACTGTTCGAAATGCCATCGCGCGCCGATGCGTTGATCGAGCCGCTGGCATTCGTCGTTCCGGCAAGCACGAGTTGACCATTCGACTGCAGCGTCAGATCGCCGGCTTGCGCGGCCAGCACACCCTTGGTCGATACACCGACGCCATATTCGTTGCTCGTGAGAAAGATCCGGTTGGCGTACATACCACCCAGGGCGCTCACGTCGATCGCAACTGCCGGTGCTGTACCATTGCCAGCAATGGGCGTCACGGCAAGCGTGTCATGATCAACCCGATTCGAACCTGCGATGGCGTTCAAATTGTTGGCGTACACCGCCGCATTGATTTGAATCGCGCGAGCCAGAAGATCAACTTGATCGACGTTGGTGGCGTTCAGCCCCGCGCCTTGCACGGTGATATTGCCGCCCGTGACATCGAAGCCCGCGAGACTGCCGTTCGGGCCATAATTCGGCGTGCCGGTGGTGAGAATGACGCGCGAAGTGTTGATGAAGCCCGCGCCGTCGACTACCAAGCCATTCGGATTGGCGACGACCACCTCTGCTTTAGGCCCCGCAACTTCCAAATACCCGTGCAGCTGCGAAGGCGCATTGTTCATCACCTGATTGACGATGATCTTCGCTGAATTGCCGGGTGTCAGATTCCCATTACCCGAGATATATCCCGCTAGCTGGCTTTGGATATTGACCGGCGAATTATTGAGAATCGCGCCCTTCGCAGGTACGTCGAATTGTGAAAAATTATTGACGGAAACACCGCTGCCGGACGGTCGCGCGATGTTGACCTGATTCAAACCATTCTGAGTTTGAATGACCTGCGCGCCGGAACCGGGTGCGGCGACGATCTGTGCAAACGTCAGCCCGGAAGCCGAACCGAGCAGCAGCATGGCCGCCCAGGCCATTGCGCTAAAAGCTGATTGAAACATCGAGGCGACGGGCGCGCGCCGTGCAAGACCTTCTCCCCGTGCAGCACCATTACCGTGGGCCGATGCAAACTCAGCCACTACCACCAACATACGTCGCACGCGACTGAAAACCAGCCGGTAGGAATGCTTATTCATTTCTTATAGTTTTATAAAGATTTCAAAACGCAGGTCACGCCCGAAGCGGAAGGCCGCTATTTACTCGCGGATTAACCGTTCGTAACAATCAGAATGTTCCTACTTTGATGGGACGCCGGACATTCGACAGAAGGACTTGTCGCTAACGAAAAGCAGAACAAAGTCACACGCTTGCAAGACGCGGACTGAAAACGCGGTATCGGGTCCGAAGCGTTCGGTAGTGTTGGCAAATCGATCGGGCAGAAGGCATGCAGACATCGTCGACGAAGGTGTCGAAAACTGTCTACGTTTGTCGCGCGTGCCACGCATTACTTGCAATGGCGTTGCGTGGCTTATGGACGATCACGTTAGCAACTGGCGCGTGCACATAGCACCACCTGTCCGAATCATGCGACGCGGTCAGTTAGAAACCCAGTGATGAAGAATCAACGGCGAATACCAATTCAACGATAAACCGGATGCCACAGCAAACAAGGCAGACCCGCAGCATCGACATAAACCACGGCGTTCTGCTCGAACTTTTGCATAAGCGCATCGGCGAATTGGCGCGTCGTGCCGAGGACGAAAAGACTTGCTTCGGCGATCCACTTTCCCTTCGGATCGATGCCGGCTCCGGGCAGCGCATGCAAGCCCGCTCGTTCGACATGGTCGATCAGCAAGCACTGCCGCTTTGCGTTATGCGCCGGTTCAAGCACGTGTCCGAATGGATTGAAGGCCGTCACGAACACCGCGCTAAAGACATGATGCCTTGAAAGAAGTGAAGCAACATCGGCATTATGCTCGCCGATTTTCATCTCCACGACCGGCTCGATATCGATGCGATAAATCGCCTCGCGGTAACTATCTCGCGTCGCGTCCAAAAGGCTCGGGCTGGGCTGAAACCGTTGGTGCTCGTCGTGGTTCATGTAGGTAATCCGCGAATCGGCGGCTGAGAAAGCATGCGCTGAAGACGCACGTTGCATCTCGAACTTTACCGCGCTCGACTTAGCGGATTGATGAAACGCAGACTACTGCACGGCGAAGCGAATTCATGCAAGGCATCGCGAAGCGGAGTGCATCGAGAGAGAGAAGCACAGAGACATCGACCCATGCGATTCGTGTCGATAACGACGTGCAGCGTGTCACGCATAACGCGGCCGAAGATAAAACGCAGAAAAGCTAGAAGACAGAGAAGCAACGAGGCCCGACGATCGTCCGTTATGTGCAGCCCTGCTGCCGCTCGCCGCGGCTGAAGATTTGACGCGAACGCCAGTCGTCGGAGCGAAGCACTTGCTCGCCGTCTTCGCGCGCTTCCTCTTCCGTATCGAAACCTTCGTCGCTATAAGCGGCGATTTTCATGCCGACACCCGCGGCACGTTCGACGGTGATGGCCCAATGCCAGCCGCCTTCCTGATAAAAAACATGCAGCGTCGGCAGAGACGATAAGGTCAAGTCCATGTTTGCGGCTCCTTCAAGCTGACGTTCGTAAGGCTAACCTGCCTCCTCGACGAACGCCCTCGAAAACGGGCGCTTTGTTATTGCGTCGATGTCTGTTGATATTCTTGAGCGGCTGTGAGCCGCCCCGCTCAGAACAGCATACGCAATGGGATGCTGCATTGCAACACGGGGTTTCCCGAGGCGTGGTACCGATCCGACGAGACAGATCATTGCGGAACCTTTTACACGAGATAGACGGAAGATCGACAATGAAGCACCCGTATTGACTCAAGGCTATCTCACCAAAAACACCTCTATTCGATGCGGATAAGTGGCGCTTCTAACGTGTCCGCCGTGTGTCCGTCGCCTAGAATGGAATAACCGCTCGACGCGATGCGAGGTGATCGCCATGGCATCTAAATTTCGTCTTTCCCATCTGATACTTTTTGCGACCGTCGCCTCATGTGCCGCGAGCGCGCTCGCCCAGCCGGTCGCGCCGATCGGCGACCCTTCCGCGCCGAAGACACGCGCTCAGGTCAAGCAGGAGTTTCTCGCCTGGCGCGCGGCCGGCTACGATCCGAACGACTGGCTGAACTATCCCGACAATGCCATGCGCGCGGGACAGATCGTCTCCCAGCAACGGCAAGCGCAACGCGCGACCGGCGCGAACTAGGTAGCGTTTCTGCTGCCTGAGCACGGTACTCTCGCGTTACTCCGCGCGCGGCCGCTGACCGCGCAAGATACGCCGCGCGATGCTCCAGCGATGCACTTCGGACGGACCGTCGTAAATGCGAAATGCGCGCATGTCGCTGAAAATGCGCGCGACGACCGTTTCGTGCGTGACGCCTTGTCCGCCGAGCACTTGCACCGAACGATCCACGACACGCCATAACGCCTCGGACGACACCACTTTCGCGACGCTCGATTCGTGCTTGCCGAGCACGCCCTGGTCGAGCACCCACGCGCAATGCCAGATGGCGAGGCGCGTGATGTGCAGATCCATTTCGTTATCGGCGAGCATGAAGCCGACGCCCTCGTGTTCGCCGAGCGACTTGCCGAACGCCTGACGCTGACGCGCATACGCCGTGGCGACATCGTGCGCACGCCGGGCCGCGCCGAGCCAGCGCATGCAATGCGTGAGACGCGCGGGCGACAGGCGCACCTGCGCGTATCGGAACCCCTCGCCCGCTTCGCCAAGGACGTTTTGCGCGGGCACGCGCAAGCCTTCGAAACGCACCACGCCGTGGCCGCCGGGAAAGCATGTATCGAGCGAATCCATTGCGCGCTCGATCACGATGCCGGGGCTCCTCATATCGGCGAGAAACATGGTCGCGGGGCCATCCTCGAAACGCGCCATGATGATCGCGACCGACGCGCCATGTGCGCCCGTGATGAACCACTTGCCGCCGTCGATCACGTAGCCGTCGCCATCGCGCACGGCAAGCGTTTGCAGCATGGAAGGATCGGCGCCCGCGCCCGGCGGCGGTTCGGTCATGCAAAAGCACGAACGAATCTCGCCTGCGGCGAGCGGACGCAGCCAGCGCTCCTTCTGCTCGGGCGTCGCGACGGCTTCGAGCAAATGCATGTTGCCTTCGTCCGGTGCGGCGATATTGAGCGCGACCGGGCCGAGCGGCGAATAACCCGCTTCCTCGAAAAGGATCGCCTTGGCGACATGATTGAGCCCAAGGCCGCCGAATTCCGGCGATACGTGACTCGACAGAAGTCCCGCACGACGGCCCTTGGCAATCAGTTCCGCGCGCAGCGACTCGTCCGGGCCATGCGGCGTGCAGCGCGCATCGCTTTCCAGCGGCACGATCTCTTCGGCGATGAAGGCACGCACGCGCGCCTGCAATTCGGTCAACTCGGGCGTGAGGGAGAAGTCCATCGGCAAATCCTTTGAAGGCGGTGATCCACAAGCTTAACCGTGCGCGAAACGGCGCGTCATCAGGCTTTGTACCCGGCCGCTTTGTTTTTATCCGCTTTGTTATCTGCGGCTTTGTACTCGGAGTATTTGCGGGCATCGCCGCGAACCATGTCCGCCGGATACTTCGCGCGATTCAACGCCATCTTCTCGATGAGCGCGCGATGCAGATCCACGTCGAGCGAATCGGCGAGCATCACGAGATACGCTAGCACGTCGGCCATTTCGTGGCGAATCGCCACGAGCTTCGTCTCGTCCAGCTCGCTCTTGTCGCCGCTGGCCAGCCATGTGAACGGTTCGAGCAATTCGCTCGCTTCGACTGAAAGCGCGCTCGCCAGATTCTTCGGTGAGTGAAAGCGGCTCCAGTCCCGCTCGCGCACGAACTCGCGCAGCATGTCGCGCAGTTCCGTGAGTTCGCTTCGGCCTTCCGGCGCGTTGTATTGATCCATCGCCATCCTTTGACGTGTCGTCATGCCGTTATGCCGTTGTGTCGTTATGCGGGATAAAGGCCCAGCGTGCGCGCATGCAGACGCGCGAGGCCGAGCAAGGCGTCGGTGAAAGGCGTGGCGACGCCGGTCATGGCGCCCAGTTCGCGTACCGACGCCACGAGCGCATCCAGTTCGACGGCCTTGCGCGCTTCCACGTCTTGCAGCATGGAGGTTTTCATTGCACCGAGCTTGAGTGTCACGGCATGGCGATCCGCCGGATTCTGCTCGATCGGAATGCCGAAGCGCGCGCCGATTTCCTTCGCTTCCAGCATGATGTTCGTGACGAGGCCGCGCACGAGATCGTCACTCAGGATGCGGTCGGTGGTCGCGCCGGTGATCGCGCTGATCGGGTTCATCGTCATGTTGCCCCAGAGCTTGAACCACACGTCACGCTGAATCTGCGGCGAGAGCGTCGCGTCGAAACCGGCCTTCGTGAAGAGCGAAACGAGCGCTTCGGCACGCGTGCCCGACTGCCCCGCCGCCTCGCCGAGAATGAGACCCTTGCCTTGATGATGCCGGATCACGCCCGGCGCTTCAACCAAGCAACTCGCGTGGACCACGCAACCCACCGTTTGCGCGGCCGGAATGGCGGCGGCGATGGCGCCGTGCGGATCGATCGAACTCAGCCGCTTGCCCGCGAACTCGGCGCCCAGGCCTTCGCAGAACCACCACGGCACGCCGTTCATCGCGCTCAGAACCGTGGTCTTTTCGCTCAAAAGCGGCGCGATCTGTGCGGCCACGGCTTCCATCGCGGGCGCTTTCACCGCCACCACGACGAGATCCTGCGCACCGAGTTCTTCGGGCGATGCGCTCGCCGCGACCTTCACGGCATGCGTCGCATCTTTCTCGACGAGTTGCAGACCGTGCGCGCGAATGGCGTTTAGTGTCGCGCCGCGTGCGACCACGCTGACATCGCAACCCGCCTGCGCGAGCTTCACGCCGATCCAGCCGCCGATCGCGCCTGCGCCATAAATGCACACCTTCATGTCTCGTCTCCTCGTCTGAACTGTCGGACTTCATTGTAAGAGCTTGGCGCATGCCGAAACGGTTCAATCTAGGCGCGCCGACGCGCATTTCAAGAGCACGAAAACGATAAATATTCCCGTCCAAAATACGCTTTTCGATATTGAAACGATAGCCGTCGCACCTACCTTGCATGCAGAGGCAGCGAACCAGCGCGCTGTCATGGTGACATATCTCAACTTCCTGCTGCCGGCTTGACGGCCGTAACATCGGAGACCGAATCATGAGTGACTTTTATTTTGGCGGCGACTTCCTGAGCGATCTGAACCGCGTGCAACGGCAGATGTCTTCGCTTCTCGGCAATCTGCCTTCCAGCATTCGCGCCAGCCGCGCGGATGCGTTTCCCTCGCTGAACGTCGGCAGCACCGACGAAGCCATCGAAGTCGTGGCATTCGTGCCGGGCGTCGAGCCGGCATCGCTCGACGTGACGGTCGACAAAGGCCTGCTCACCATCAGCGGCGAACGGCGCGCCGAAGCATTGACCGAAGGCTCGCGCACCTACGCGAGGGAACGCTTCACGGGCGTGTTTCGCCGCGTGATCGAACTGCCGCAAAACGCGGATGCCGACAAGGTCGAAGCGCGTTATGAAAACGGCACCTTGTTTATCGTCATCGGCAAGCGCGAAGCATCCAAGCCGCGCGCCATCACCATTCAGTAAGGCACAGGGAGAACATGATGAACGACACCACGCAAATCACCGAGCGTCAGGCAAACGAAGTTGCACGCAGGAAGGAAGACACCGTGCGCCGCACGACGGTCACGCCTGCGGTCGATATCGTCGAGGATAGTCAGGGCATCACGCTGTGGGCCGACCTGCCCGGCGTGCCCCGCGAGAAACTCGATGTGAAAGTGCATGACTCGCGTCTCACCATCGAAGCCGAGGCAATCGTCCCTGTCACGGCGTCGCTGCGTGTGCATCACGCCGAATTGCGCGTGCCGCGCTTTGCACGCGCATTCACGATAAGCGACGACTTCGACACCGCGAAGATCGATGCCAACCTGCAGAACGGCGTGCTGAAGCTGACCATTCCGCGTCGTGAAGAAGCGCGTCCGCGTCGCGTGGAAGTGCGCGCGAGTTGAGCGCTTCGATGTCTCAGCAATAACGAACGGCCGCTATCACGCGGCCGTTTTTTCGCCTGCACGAGCCTCTATAATCCCAGGGCGGTCACAAGCAATCAAACTCAAACAAGGGACTTAATCGTGAAGAGGCTGTTGACGGTGTTGCTGGGCTCCATGCTGACTGTAGCCGTCAGCGCGCATGCGAAAGACTGGTCGACCATTCGCTTCGGCACGGACGCGAGCTATCCGCCGTTCGAATCGAAAGCGCCCGATGGAACGCTCGTCGGCTTCGATATCGATGTCGGCAACGAACTCTGCCGGCGGCTCGAAGCAAAATGCGTGTGGGTCGAAAACGCCTTCGACGGCATGATTCCCGGCCTCAAGTCCCGCAAGTTCGACGGCGTGCTCTCCACCATGTCGATGACGCCCGCGCGCGTCAAGCAGATCGCCTTCTCCAGCAAGCTCTTCCACGTTCCCACGCGTCTCGTCTCGAAACGCGATGCGAAGATCCAGCCTACGGCCGAATCGCTCGCGGGCAAGTCCGTGGGCGTCGAACAAGGGTCGATGCAAGAGACATACGCAAAGGCGCATTGGGGCGCGAAGGGCGTCACCATCGTGTCGTATGCGGATCAGGATCAGGTCTATGCGGATCTGCTCACGGGCCGGCTCGACGCGTCGCTGCAAAACGCGGTGCAAGCGGAACGCGGCTTTCTCGATACCCCGCGCGGCAAGCCCTACGCATTCGCAGGCGGCGCGCTCGAAGACCCCGCGATCTTCGGACCGGGCACGGCTATCGGCTTGCGTCGCGAAGACACCGACTTGAAGGAGAAGCTCGATGGCGCCATCGCCGCAATGATCAAGGACGGCACGTACAAGCGCATCGAGCAAAAGTATTTCGATTTCGATATCTATGGCGAATGAAGGAGCTGCCATGACCAACGTTCATCAGGCCGCAAGCGTCGGCTACACAGCGAACGCGGATAGCTACGTGCGCGGACGGCACGACTATCCGCCCGAACTCGCGGGCTGGCTCGCCGAGACGCTCGGCTTGCGGCCGGGCGCGAGCGTCGTCGACCTGGGCGCGGGCACGGGCAAGTTCACGCCGCGCCTCGTTGCAACCGGCGCGCGCGTGATTGCCGTCGAACCCGTCGCTTCGATGCGCGCGAAGCTCGCCGCCGCGCAGCCGGGTGTGGAAGTGCTGGAAGGCGCCGCGCAAGCCATTCCGCTTGACGATGCATCGGTGGATGCCGTCGTGTGCGCACAGTCGTTCCACTGGTTTGCGAACGGCGAAGCGTTGAGCGAGATTCATCGCGTGCTGAAGCCGGGCGGAAAGCTCGGCCTCGTCTGGAATCTGCGCGACTTTCGTGTGCCGTGGGTGGCGAAGCTCGACGCCATCGTGAACCGCTACGAGGGCGATGCGCCGCGCTTTTATACAGGCGAATGGCGCCACGCGTTTCCGCATAAAGGTTTCGACGCGCTCGCCGAAACCCATTTTTCGATCGGACACACCGGTTCCCCCGACGATGTGATCGTGCATCGCGTGCGCTCGACCAGTTTCATCGCGGCGTTGCCGGAAGCGGAACGCGTGCTCATCGACGATGAAGTACGCGCGTTGATCGAAGCCGAACCGGAGTTGCGCGGCAAGGATGTCGTCACCGTGCCCTACACGACTGCGGCCTTCGTTGCGGTCAGGAAATGACGCGTGCACGAAGACGGGGCGCGTAGTTTGAAGCGCGCATTGTCCTTTTTGCACGCGGGCGAATGCGCCTCGAAACGCGCTCGACCATCCGACGTGCTTTGCGCATCTCGGCATGGTGCTTGCATTGCTCTCGCTCACCCAGCCGGCTAATGTCGAGGACACCATGCATCAGGCGATCGAACCGCATGAATTGACCAAGATCGATCTTGCACGTTTTCAGGTCGTGCAGGTTTCCGATGGCACGCACACCGTCGTGCTGTGGGAGGCGCCCGAGCCCGCCACCAATCGTCTCAAGCATATCGACGCTTGCACGCTCACCATTCGTCTGTGCGATCCGCTCAATCCCGTACGCAGAAAAGACGTGTGTGAGCGGCTACAGGCGCATTTGGCCGCGTCGCGCGAGACACGGCATGGTCTGCGCAATCCTTCCGACGTAAGCGCAGCGGTGACGCCGCCACGCAACGCGAACATCGCGAGGCAGCGCACGCATGAGTCCAGCGGAAGTGCTTGAGGCTGCATCGCGGTTGCCTACGTAATCGCGCCCTTCAAGAACGACCACAGCGAATCGTCCATCGAATACGGGACGTTGAAGCGGAACGACGCGCTCTCGGCGTCGCCCGGGCGAAAGTACGAGCCAGGCGCGAGCCAGATTCCATGCGATAACGCGCGCGTTGCGATGTCGCCTGCATCGGCGGGATCGATCGGCAATTCGCCCCATACGAACAGCCCCGCGCGCGGCCGGCGGAACAGCGCTATGCCGAGCGCGTCCATGCGCTCCTCCACGAGCGCGTGCGCGTCCTTCAGTTTTTCCACGACGAATTCGACATGCCGCGCGTAGCGGCCTTCGGTCAACACTTTCTCGACGATCCGTTCAGTCGTCTCCGACGATGTCAGTCCCACCGCCATCTTCGTGCGCGCGAGTTCGCGCAGCACTTCGCGCTCGGCGACGACATAACCGCATCGCAACGAAGGCGTGATGGTCTTCGCGAAACCGCCGACATACAGCACGCGGTGCAGCCCTTCCATCGCCGCGAGCAAGGGCGCGCCGGGCGGCGCGAGTTCACGATTGACATCGTCCTCGACGACCCACATGCCGTGGCGCTCCGCAATCTGCATCAGACGAAACGCCGACGCCATGCTGAACGTCGCGCCCGTCGGGTTCTGCAGAGTCGTATTGAGAAAAACCGCTTTCGGCCGATGCTCGATCGCAATCCGCTCGAACGCTTCCGTATCGATGCCCGCCACGGTGCGCGGCACGCCATGCACGTCGAGACCCGCGAGCCGCAGAATCTGCAGCAGATTGCAGTAGCCGGGATCTTCGACGACGACCGCATCGCCCGGTCGCAGCAGCGTGCGCACGATCAGATCGAGCGCCTGCGTGGCGCCGGCCGTCAACAATACGTTCGACGCGGCATCGACGGGCAGGCCGTGCCGGTCGAGCTGCTCCGCAATGCGTTCGCGCAGAGGCGCAAATCCATAAGGCCGCCCGTAATCGGCAATGCGCGCCGCCGGCACGCGGCTCACCGCGCGCAACGCGTGCTGCAAACCGCTTTCGTTGACCCATTCGTTCGGCAGCCAGCCACAGCCGGATTTGATCGGCACGGAATGATCCGCGAAGACATCCGAGAGCAGCCAGGTCGCCGTGAGACTAGGCGGCTGCCATTCGACAGCCCGCACGCGCTCGCTTTTTTGGCGCACCGCCACGCGATACCCCGAACCGCGCCGCGCGATGACAAGACCCATCGACACGAGCCTGCCATACGCTTCGGTCACCGTGAACGTGCTGAGCGCGTGCGACTCGGCCAGCCGGCGCACCGAGGGCAAAAGCGCGCCCGCGCGCAGCGTCTCGGCCTCGATAGCGCCCGAAAAAGCCTGCACGAGTTGTTCGACGAGCGTCGGCGCATGACGCGAGCCGCGTTCGAGCCTGAGTTCTATCATGTATATGGATAGTCGAAACACGCGGGAGTGGATGAATATGCGCCGCGCTCGCCACTACAGTTTGCATCATTTTGCCAGCACAGTTGGCAATGCAGTGAACCAACTGTCTATGCCTCGCCATTTTGTCGAGGAATAGAGTGACCGTTCCTTGAGGAGACTTGATATGAATGCCCGCCCCGTCATCGAAGACCTTTCGTCGTTCTGGATGCCCTTTACCGCCAACCGTCAGTTCAAGGCCGCACCGCGCCTGCTCGAAAGCGCGAAAGGCATGTACTACCGCTCGACGGACGGCCGCGAAATTCTCGATGGATGCGCGGGCCTTTGGTGCGTGAACGCAGGCCATTGCCGCGACGAGATCGTCGAAGCGGTGCAGAAGGCGCTCTCGACGCTCGATTTCGCGCCGACCTTCCAGATGGGCCATCCGCTTGCCTTCGAGGCGGCCACCAAGGTCGCGGGCCTGATGCCCGAAGGACTGGATCGCATCTTCTTCACGAACTCCGGTTCCGAATCCGTCGATACGGCGTTGAAGATCGCGATTGCCTACCATCGCGCGCGCGGCGAAGGTCAGCGCACGCGTCTAATCGGCCGCGAGCGCGGTTATCACGGCGTCGGCTTCGGCGGCATCTCGGTGGGCGGCATCGCGCCGAATCGCAAAACCTTCTCGGGCGCGCTGTTGCCGTCGATCGATCACTTGCCGCATACGCACGACCTCGCGCACAACGCGTTTTCCAAGGGTCAGCCCGCGTGGGGCGAGCATCTCGCGGAAGAACTGGAGCGTATTGTCGCGCTGCACGATGCATCGACGATTGCCGCGGTCATCGTCGAGCCGCTCGCGGGTTCGACTGGCGTTCTGGTGCCGCCGAAGGGCTACTTGCAGAAGCTGCGCGAAATTTGCACGAAACACGGCATTCTTCTGATCTTCGACGAAGTCATCACCGGCTTCGGGCGTCTGGGCAAGGCCACGGCGAGCGAGTATTTCGGTGTGACGCCGGACCTCATCACCATGGCGAAAGCCATCAACAACGCCACCATTCCCATGGGCGCGGTCGCGGCGCATCGCAAGGTGCACGACGCAATCGTCGATGCAGGCGCGGCGAACGCGATCGAACTGTTCCACGGCTATACGTATTCGGCACACCCTGTTGCAACCGCGGCGGCTGTCGCGACACTCGATCTGTATGCGCGTGACAAGTTGTTCGAGCGCGCGGCGTCGAAGGCGGAGAAGTTCGAAAGCGCCGTGCACGCGTTGCGCGATGCGCCGTATGTGAAGGACATCCGCAATCTCGGACTCGTCGCGGGCGTGGAGTTGGAATCGCGTGAAGGCGCGCCGGGTGCGCGTGCGTATGAAGTGTTCGTGAAGTGCTTCGAGGCAGGCGTGCTCGTGCGCTACACCGGCGATATCCTCGCGTTCTCGCCGCCGCTGATCGTCGAGGACGATCAGATCGATCATATCTTCGGCACGGTGCGCAAGGTGTTGCAGAGCGTGAAGTAAGCGCCATTGCCCGGCATCCCGATTCGAGGATGCCGGGCCTTCTCACCGTTCGATGACCAGCAGCGTCGATGTCGCCGAAGCCAACAACCTTCCGCTCGCGTCCTTGAGCGTCGCTTCGGCAAACGCCGCGCGCCGCCCCATCGTCAGCACGCGTCCTTCGGCGCGCACTACACCGGAATCGCGCGTCACGGCCTTGTGATAGGCAACTTTCAACTCGAGCGTCGTATAGGCCTGTGTCGCGGTCAGACACGAATGCACCGCGCATCCACATGCCGAATCGAGCAAGGTGGCCGCGTATCCGCCATGCACCGTGCCGATCGGGTTATACGCATGATCGCCCGGTATGCCTTCGAACACGGCCCTGCCCGCTTCCACTTCCACGAAGTCGAGCCTGAGCGACTCGAATATGCCGGGCTTGCGGCCGCTAGCGATCAGCCGGCGCAATTGAGCGAGGCCGTCGAGGCCGGGTGCGCTTTCGTCGATCAAGCTCATTTCGTGTTCTCCTTGAGACTCGCTGTCTTGATGGGATCGTCATCGTTAGTCACGCTCCAGCCGCCGCCGAGCGACCGATACAGCGCCACCGCCGCGAGCGCGTGCTCGCGCTTTGCCTGGTTCAGCGCATCGGCGTCGCGCAGATAGGACTGTTGGGCATCGAGCACATCCAGAAAGCTTGCCGCGCCTCCCTTGTAGAGCTGCGTCGAAAGCGTAAGCGACTGCCCCGATGCACCGAGCGCGTCGGTCAATCTCGCGCTCTGCTCGGTCGTGCTGACGAGGTCGCTGCGCGTATCTTCCACGTCCTTGAGCGCTTCGAGCAGGGTCTGCCGCAAATGCAGTTCCGACTCGCGCATCCTGCTCTCGTTCTGTTCGATCTCGGCCGTGATACGCCCCGCGTTGAAGATCGGACTCGTGGCGTTGAGCGCGGCCGAAAACAGGTTGTCGGTGAGCGTCGGCAAGCCGAGATAAGACGATGCAAGCAAGCCATCCGACAAGCGCAGCGAGAACTTCGGATAGCGCTCCGCGCGCGCCACGCCCACTTCCGCCGCGCGTTGCTGAAGCGTCGCGTAGGCCACCAGCACATCGGGTCGACGCAGCAGCGCTTCGGAAGGCAGCAATTGCGGCGCGCCATCGGCAGGGACGGGAATCACGGGCGATGCGCCGGGATTGGCGAGCATCAGTTGGTCGATGGACTCCGGCGTGCGGCCCGAATACACGGCAATAAGGCTCAACTGATGCTGAATGGTCGACTGCGTGCGCGGCATGCGCGATTGCAGATCACTGAGCTGATTCTGCGCGCGCGCCACGTCGAGTTTCGTCGACAAGCCGAATTGCAGGCGGCGTTGCGTGAGCTTCAGCGCGCGTTCGCGGATCGCCTCGTTGTCTTGCAGAATCTTGAGTTCGGCCTGCGCCCAACGTAAATCGACGTAAGCAGCGGCCGTATCGGCAGCGAGGGCAAGACGCAGTTGATCCGACGCGTGTTCGCGGCCGACCAGTTGCGCCTGCGCCGCCAGCAATTCGAGCCGCTCGCCGCCGAACACATCCGGCGTCCAGCTCAGTGCGAGACCGACGCCCGCCTGACGCACATAGCCAAGCGGCGGCGGCGTGTTCTGGCGCGTATCGGACGCCGTGGCGTTCGCGTCGAGTTGCGGCAGCAAGGCAGCGCGGCGTTGCGTGGTGAGCGCCTCGGCCTGCTTCACGCGCTCCACTGCGGCCTGGAGGTCGAGATTGCCGTTCAGCACCGACGCGACGAGTTCATGCATCACCGGGTCGTTGAACTGATTCCACCATGCGGCTGGATCGGCGGTATTGGCGGGCACGTCCACGTTCCAATCGACAGGAGCCGTCGTCTGAACCGTCGCCGGAAGATCGGCGTGCGTCGCGGGTTGCACGGCGCAAGCACTCAACGCGCTGAACGCGCTCAAGGCCAGTAATTCGATGAGGAGCTTCTTCATGGTCGTATTCACTCAATGCGCATCGGACGAAGGTGGCGCGCTTGCAATCGGCTTCGAAAAAATCACGCTGACGATACCGACGAGAAAGCACAGCGCGAGCAGATAGAAGCAGTCGGCGAAAGTCAGGACGAGTGCTTCGCGAAACACGAGCGCATGCAGCGAAGCGAGCCCGGCTTGCGATGCATCGAGCGCATCGCCGGCGGCGGCGGCGAGATGCGCGGAACTGCGCGAGAGCATCTGCTCGATGACAGGCCGGCCAACGGTCACGCTCTCGCTCAGCCGCAGATAGTGCAGATTCAGCCTGTCGTTGAGCATGGTCGCACTCACTGCAATGCCGATCGCGCCGCCCAGATTACGCATCAGATTGAACAGTCCGCTCGCCGATTTGAGCCGCGACTGTGGCAACGACCCGAGCGCCATCGTCACGATGGGCGGCACCGCGAACTGTTGCCCGATGCCGCGCAACGCCTGCGGTAGAAGCAGTTCCTGCCAGCCCCAGTCATGCGTGAGCGGCGTATAGAGAAAGCATCCCGCGCCGAAGCAGATGAGCCCGAAAACCAGCAAGATGCGCATGTCGAAGAAGCGCGTGGCGAACGCGTAAGCCCCGAGCGCGATCAACTGAAAGCAGCCGACGGAAAGCAGCGCGAGACCCGTCTGCAACGAGTCGAAGCCGCGCACGCGGCTCAGGAACACGGGCGTCAGAAACACTGACACGAAGATGCCGATGCCCGTTACGAATGAGAGCAGACTGCCGATTGCGAAGTTGCGAACCGCGAGCGCGCGCAGATCGACAATCGGTTCTTTCGCGGTGAACGCATGCACGAGGAACAGGAAACCGCAGATCGCCGAAATCCAGGTGCAGGCCACGATTACGTTGTCGCCGAACCAGTTCTTGCGCGGCCCTTCTTCGAGCACGTATTCCAGACAGCCGAGGAAGCCGGACATCAGCGCGATGCCGACGTAATCGCCCTTCTTGAGCAGCGAAAGATCGGGCGAATCGATATGCACGTATTTCGGCACCAGCACCGCGACCACGATTCCCGGCACGACGTTCAGATAGAAGAGCCAGTGCCATGACCATTGATCGGTGATCCACCCGCCGATCACCGGTCCGATTGCAGGCGCGAGCGAGGCCAGCGCGCCAATAGTTGTCGATGCAATCAGTCGCTGTTTGCCGGGGAACAGCACGAAGGCGGTCGTGAACACGGTCGGGATCATCGCGGCGCCGAGCGCGCCCTGCATGCCGCGAAAGAGGATCATCGAATTGATGTCCCACGCCATGCCGCACAACATGCTCGTGATGGTGAAGCCCACCGCGGATGCCACGAATAGCCAGCGCGTGGAGAACACTTTCGAGAGCCAGCCCGACATCGGAATGACGAGAATCTCCGCGATCAGATACGACGTCTGCACCCACGAAAGCTCGTCCTGACTCGCCGATAAACCGCCGCCGATATCCTTGAGCGATGACGCGACGATCTGAATATCGAGCGTCGCCATGAAAAAGCCGAGGCACATCAGCGCGAACGCGAGCACGCGCTGACGCGTGGGCTGACTTGCCGGGTCCAAGGGAGCGGTCTGTGTCATCGTCTTATCCGCGCGATTTGTCGAGATGAACCTTCACCGTCGCGGAAAGGCCGGGCCGCAACACGTGCTCCATGCCTTTCGGTACGTCCAGACGAATGCGCACCGGCACACGCTGAACGATCTTGGTAAAGTTGCCGGTGGCGTTTTCGGCGGGAAGCACGCTGAAGGTCGCGCCCGTGGCCGGCGCGAGACTTTCGATGTGACCCGTCAGCGGCACGCTCGATGCGTCGAGGTTCACATCGGCTTCATCGCCGGCGCGCATTTTCTTGAGCTGGTCTTCCTTGAAGTTGGCGTCGACCCAGAGGCCCGTGGCGGGCACCACGGTCAACAACGATGTCCCGACGTTCGCGAGCACGCCGACGCGCGCCGTGCGATTTCCCACGTAGCCATCGACAGGCGAACGGATCGTCGTGTATTCGACGTTGAGTTCGGCCACGCGCCGCGCGGCTTCGGCGGTCTGCACGCGCGCTTGCGCGTCTGCAATCTGCGCTTCGATCACCGTCAACTGGCGTTTTGCCGCGACGAGCGATGCGCCGCTCCGATCCATCGCCGCTTGCGCCTTGAGATAGTCGGCATCGGCGCGTTCGACGATCTGGTTCGACACCGCGTCGTCCTTGACGAGTTCCCGATAACGCGAACGGTCGGACGTGCTGCGCGACAATTCCGCCGACGAAGCACGCACTTCCGCCTGCTGCTGGTTGATGACCGCCGCCTGCAACGCGTCCTTGGCGCGCAGTTCATCGACCGCGGCCCGCGCGCTCGACACTTCCGCGTTCGCTTGCGCCAGGCGGGCGTCGTAGTCGCGCGCATCGAGGCGAATCAGCACCTGGCCTGCCTTCACCGGCTGATTGTCCGTGACGAGCACATCCGTCACGAAGCCGTTGACCTTCGGGGCGAGCACAGTGACATCGCCGCCGACGTAAGCGTCGTCGGTGGTCTGCACGAAGCGCAGCACGAGCGCCCAGTACGCCGCAGCCGCAATCACGATGATCGCGACAAGTCCTAGCGAGAGCAGCATCCACGATATCCGGCGCGGCTTCGCGGCCGCTGCGGGCGAAGTGGCCGAAGGAAGATTGGTCGATGGAGTCGTCATTTGCGAGTCGTTGTGCATATGCACGAAAGTGAACGAAGTAGCGCGCGTTTCGAGCCGCGCATGATGACTCGAAAGACTATATGTGCATATGCACCCGGTCAACCTGCGCGGCCGACATGAGTGAATAACGCGGAGAGAAAGAATCGGGGATCAGGCGTGCGGGCGGGCTGTTGCGCTTTGGTCCGAGCAGAAACGCACCGCATGTTCGACGAAGGCGCGCACCTTAGCGGGCAAGAGCGTACGCGTGCTGAAGGCAAGCTTGAATTCGATGGCGCCATCGACGAGTTCGTAGGCATCGAGTAACGTCACGAGCCGGCCGGCTTGCACTTCCTCGTGCACGAGCGCGACAGGCAACATGCCGATGCCGAAGCCTTCCATCACCATCGCGCGATTGAAGACGGCGCTGTTCGACGAGGTGTCGTAACGCAGCGGCACGATCACGTCCTCGCCGCCGATTCTAAACGTCAGCGCCGGTTTGCGGATGGACGCGGACATCGGCACGAAGTCGTGATCGATGAGTTCGGATGGATGACGCGGCGCCGGATGAGCCGCAAGATACGTGGGACTGGCGACGAGCGCAAGCGGAATGGTTTCGAGCAGACGCGTGACCACGGTATCGCTCGACAACATGAACGGCATGACGATACCCAGATCGTAGCCTTCGCCGACGAGATCGACGGGACGCTCGGTCAGCGTCACATCGAGCCGCACTTGCGGATGCTCGCGTCTGAAGCTCGCGATCAGCGGGACATAGCGGCTCATCATCACCGTGGTGTGCGCGACGAGCCGCAAGAGGCCTGTCGCCTCGCTCGCGCGATTGGAGGCGCGTTCCTCCATTGCCTGAAGCTCGTCGAGAAGCCGCGAGCAGTCGGTGAAGAAGCGCTCGGCGGTTTCGGTCAGCGATATCTGCCGCGTCGTGCGATTGAAAAGCCTGCTGCCCAGGCGCTGCTCCAGACCCGCGATCGCGCGCGAAACGACCGGCGGCGACAAGCCGAGAATATCCGCCGCGCGCGCGAAGCTGCGCGCCTCCACTACCGTGCGAAAGATCTTCAGGCTTGTCAGGTAGTCCATTTTTAATGTCGATGCGTCAGTCGGCGGGCCGCAGTTTCTTCACTTCGTCGTCGGATGGCTGCACGCTCGCGCCGTCGATATAACGATACGACGTCATCACGCCCTTGCCGTCCTTGAGTGCGGTGACGCCGACATACGCGCCCATCGTCGATTGATTGTCCTGCTTGCGGTAGGTGATCGGTCCGAACGGCGAATCGACGCCAAGGCCCTTGAAGGCGGCCGCGAGCTTGTCGGGATCGGTGGAACCGGCTTTCTTCAGGCCGTTGGCAAGCGACATCATCGCGGTATAACCGACCACGGAACCGAGCCGCGGATAGTCGTGATACTTCGCCTCGTAGGCCGCGACGAACTTCTTGTTGGCGGGGGTATCAATTGAATACCACGGGTAGCCCGTCACCACCCAACCGACCGGCGCTTCAGCGCCCAACGGATCGAGATAATCAGGCTCGCCCGTCAGCAACGACACCACCGCGCGATCCTTGAACAAGCCACGCGTATTGCCTTCGCGCACGAACTTGCCGAGGTCGGCGCTAAAGAGCACGTTGAAGATGGCGTCGGGCCTGGCGTCGGCGAGCGCTTGCGTCACCGCGCCGGCATCCACCTTGCCGAGCGGCGTCGCTTGTTCGGCGACGAACTCCACATCCGGCTGCGCGGCCTTGAGCAGACGCTTGAAGGTCGCCACGGCCGATTGTCCGTACTCGTAATTCGGATACACCAGCGCCCAGCGCTTTTTCTTGAGCTTCGCGGCTTCGGGCACGAGCATCGCCACTTGCATATAGGTCGATGGCCGCAGCCGATACGTGTACTTGTTGCCATCTTGCCAGACGATCTTGTCCGTCAAGGGCTCGGCGGCGAGGAAGAAAATGCGCCGCTGCTTGGCGAAGTCCGAGAGCGCGAGGCCAGTGTTGGACAAGTAGCCGCCGAAGAGCAGTTGCACCTGTTCGCGCGCGATGAGTTCCTGCGCGACGCGCACCGTATCGCCCGGATTACCGTTGTCGTCGCGCGAGACGACTTCGAGCTTGTTGCCGTTGATGCCGCCCGCCGCGTTGATCTCGTCGAGCGCCAGATTCCAGCCGTTCTTGTACGGCATGAGAAACGCAGGCTGCGCCTTGTAGCTATTGATCTCGCCGATGCGAATGGTGTCGGCGTGCGCGCCGAGGGTCACGCTCATGGCGGCGGAAGTCAGGGTCAGGCGAATCAGCGTGCCTGCTCGGGTAATCATCAAGCGTTCTCCTTTGGTCGATTCGTTCCGTCAGACGCCGAGCAAGTCGCGTCGCGCGGTGCCGTCGCGCACGAAATCGCGCATCGCGCCCGCATAGCGCACTTGCCCTTTCTCCAGCACATACGCGCGGTCGCAGACGCGTTCCGCGAAGTTCAGATTCTGCTCGGACAGCAGGATCGACAAGCCCTCGCGCTTCAGTTCGAGGATCATGTCGGCCATTTGCCGCACGATCACCGGCGCAACGCCTTCCGATGGCTCGTCGAGCAACACGAGGCGCGGATTGCCCATCAGTGTGCGCGAAACCGTGAGCATCTGCTGCTCGCCGCCGCTCATGCGGCTGCCGCGCCGCTCGCGCATCTCGCCAAGGTTCGGAAATACGCGAAAGAGCTTGTCCGGCGTCCACTGCGGCGCACCTTCGCGCGGCGGCTGGCGTCCCGTGTCGAGATTTTCCATCACCGTGAGATCGCCGAACACGCGCCGGTCTTCCGGCACGTAGCCAAGCCCCATGCGCGCGATACGGTAAGGCGCCATGCCCGCAATGTCCTCGCCCATGAAGCGAATGGTGCCCGATGTCCGCGCGAGCATGCCCATGACCGCTTTCATCGTCGTGGATTTGCCCGCGCCGTTACGGCCCATCAACGCGACGACTTCGCCGCGCCCCACTTCGAAGCCGACATCGAACAGAATCTGCGCGCGGCCATAGTATGCGTTCAAAGCCTCGACCTTGAGGAGCGCGTTCGATCGACTCATTCGCTGCCCTCCCCGAGATAGACTTCGCGCACGCGCGGATCGTCGCGTACGGTGCGCGCGTCGCCTGCCGCGATCAGCTTGCCGCGCGCCAGCACGATCAACCGGTCCGCATATTCGAACACCACGTCCATGCTGTGCTCCGTGAACAGCACGCCGATATCGCGCTCCCTTGCAAGCCGCGCCGTCAACGCCATTAGCGC
Source organism: Caballeronia sp. GAWG1-1 (assembly GCF_023631465.1). Classification (NCBI taxonomy): domain Bacteria; kingdom Pseudomonadati; phylum Pseudomonadota; class Betaproteobacteria; order Burkholderiales; family Burkholderiaceae; genus Caballeronia; species Caballeronia sp. GAWG1-1. Next base: position 71,671 of record NZ_JALQDB010000028.1, on the reverse strand, counting down.
GTGACGCTCTTGCGGCGCCATGCCTGCGGTGGGCTCATCCATTAACAGCAGCTTCGGTCGATTCGCAAGCGCGATCGCCAGTTCGACGCGTTTCACATCGCCATACGCCAAGACCGCGCAACTACGGTTCGCGTGCGACGTCATGCCGACGAGTTCGAGCAGTGCGAGCGCTTCATCCTCGCGCCACGCGGCCACGCGCGCAAACGGATTGAACACGCGACGCTCACGCGATAACAACGCCATTTGCACGTTTTCGAGCACCGTCATCGAATTGAACGTGGCGGCAATCTGAAACGTGCGCCCGACGCCCAGCCGCCAGATATCGCGCGGACGCTTGCCCGCGATCTCGTGACCGTCGAAACGGATCGATCCCGACGAAGGCTTCAACTGCCCGTTGATCATGTTGAAGCACGTCGACTTGCCCGCGCCATTCGGCCCGATGAGCGCAAGCAACTGGCCCGCCGCGAGATCGAACGACACGCTATCGACAGCCTTGACGCCGTCGAACGATTTCGAAAGATGCTCGATGCGCAAGAGCGTCATTGCGCTTTCCCGAAACGTTCGCGCGCAAAGCCCACGATGCCCTGCGGAAACGCGATCACGAGCAGCAGGATCACGCCGCCGAGCAGCGCCTGCCAGTAGTCGGTCTGACGCGCGACGGTGTCCTGCAGCCACGTGAAGAGCGCGGCGCCGACGACAGGCCCGGATAGCGTCTGTATGCCGCCGAGCAGGACCATGACGAGACCATCGACGGATCGGGAGACGCTGATCGCATCCGGCGAGATATTGCCTTTGGAAAAGGCATAGAGCGATCCGGCGAGACCGCACACGAGCGCCGCGACGACGAACGCCATCCATTGAACGCGCATGACGTCGATGCCGATTGCTTCCGCACGCAACGGCGAATCGCGGCCGGCGCGCATGGCGAGGCCGAGCGGCGCGAACAGCATGCGCCTCAACAGCCATACGCCGATGATCGCGAACCCGAGCGTCAAATAGTAAAACGCAACCGGCGACGCCAGCCACGCCGCTGGCCAGATACCGAGCACACCATTGCTGCCGCCGGTGACTTCATCCCATTGGTACACGACGGACCACACGATCTGCGCGAACGCGAGCGTGAGCATGGCGAGATAGACGCCAGACAAGCGCACGCAGAACCAGCCGAACACGAGCGCGCCGACGCCTGCCATGAGCGGGCCGAGCACGAGCGACACTTCCATCGGCCACGAAAAGAGCTTCAGGAAAAGCGCCGCGCCATAGGCGCCTAAGCCGAAATAAGCCGCGTGCCCGAACGAATGCATGCCGCCCGGTCCCATGATGAAATGCAGGCTCGCGGCGAACAACACGGCGATAAAGATTTCGACGAGCAACACGGGCATGTAGGGAAACGCGCCAGCGGCGAGCGGCGCAAGCGCCAGCAAGACGATGACGCCCGCTGCTGCGATTTTCAGGCGGCGCGTGGCGGGACGAAGCGGCGTATCGGCGGGCGCGGCAGTGCGCGCGATGGCTTGCGGACGGCCGAAGAGTCCCCACGGACGCAACACGAGCACCACGGCCATCACGACGAACTCCGCGACGAGCGTGAACTTCGACAGGGAAAAGTCGATACCGCCGAGCGACACATGCCCAATGCCAATGCATAGCGCCTTGATCTCCGCAATCAGCAAGGCAGCGACGAACGCGCCGGGTATCGAACCCATGCCGCCCACGACCACCACGACGAACGCGTTGCCGATAGTCTCCAGATCGAGCGAGAGATTCGCCGACATGCGCGGCACTTGCAGCGCGCCGCCCAGCCCCGCGAGAAACGCGCCCGCGAAAAAGACACCGGTGAAAAGCCACGCCTGATTCACGCCGAGCGCGCCGAGCATCTCGCGGTCGGCGCTTGCTGCGCGCACGAGCGTGCCCCAGCGCGTGCGCGTCAGCGCCCACCACAACACCGCGAGCACGAGCGGGCCGATGCACATCAGCGCGATGTCATACGAAGGCAACGCGTGACCGAGCAATTGCACGGCGCCCGCGAGATGCGGCGCGCGCGGACCGAACAGGTCTTCGGGGCCCCAGAGATAGAGCGCGGCATCGCGAAAGATCAAAACCAGCGCAAAGGTTGCGAGCAGGTGGAACAACTCGGGCGCGCGATAGATGCGCCTCAACACGCCGACTTCGATCAGCGCGCCAAGCACGCCGATGACGAGCGCCGCCGCCAGCACCGACATCCAGAAGCCCGCGACGCTCTGTCCGAAGCGGCTCGTCAGGCTGTACGCGACGTACACGCCGAGCATGTAGAGCGAGCCGTGCGCGAAGTTGACGATGCGCGTCACCCCGAATATCAGCGATAAACCCGAGGCGACGAGAAAGAGCGCGGAGGCATCGGCGAGACCGTTGACGAGTTGGACGAGCAAGTTGGCGAGCATCGGGCGCGGTCGGGAGTCGGCTTGAATCGGGCTGAGTCGTGCGTTGGGCAAGCGAGCCGTCATTATCGATGAAATGCACGCTTCAGCCTTATTGCATCAAAAAGCGGGGCGCGGGAAACCGGTTCGAGCGCTGCTTTTGAAGCTCGCATGGGCGCTTGGGGCGCAAGCGTCGATCAGTCCTGCACCCGGCTCGCGAAGTGATCCGCGGCCATGAGTCTGAAGGCCGTCACAGCGGGATTATCCTGATCCACGCGCCATGCCATGCTCATTTCCGCCTGCACGTGATTGTTGGCGATATGCCTGAACTCGACGTTGTCGTAATGAAAGCGCTGCGCCGACGCCGGCAGGATGCTAAGACCAAGCCCCGCGCGCACGAGCGAGAGAATGGTGGGCGTCTGGTCGATATATTGCGTGAAATGCGGGTTCACTTCTTCCCTCGCGAGCATGCCCATGATGCGGTCGCAAAAGTATTTGCCGTGAACCGGCGAGTGCATGATGAACGGCTCTTGATCGAGTTGCGGCAGGGCGATCTCGTCGTAAGCGCATAGCTCGTGACCGGCGGGCAGCGCGACGATCAGCGGCTCCTTGTCGATGAGCAGAAATTCGAGCTGTTGCCGCGAAGGCAAGGGCCGCAGAAAGCCGAGGTCGATGGTATTGGCCGCGAAGGCCTCGATCTGCGCGACGGAAACGAGTTCGAGCAGGACGACATCGATATCGGGCAGCGCGTGCTTGGCCGCGACGAGCAGTTGCGGAATCAACTCGTAGCCGGCTGCGCCCGTGAAGCCGAGCCGCACGCGTCCCGTCTTGCCCTTGCTCGCGCGCCGCACCGTGCTTTCCGCTTGCTCGGAGAGATTGAGGAGGCGCGCGGCATCGGCAAGGAAGACGCGCCCTTCCGGCGTCAGCTTGACCGTGCGGCCAACGCGTTCGAACAACATGACGCCGAGATTCTCTTCAAGCAGATGAATCTGCCTGGAAAGCGGCGGCTGCGTCATGTTGAGCAGCGCAGCCGCACGCCTGAAGTTCAGTTCCGTCGCGGCGGCGACGAAGCAACGCACTTGTCCGAGATCGAGCATGCGGAATCGACTTTGACGAAATAGCCGATCATTATAGGTCGAGGCTCGCGAGTGGCTCCTGCGTTGCTTTACGGCCGTTCATGCATCAGGTCGTCAGGCTGCCTTCGGGACGCAGCCCGGCAAGCGCCTGCGCGATGCTCGACAGCACCATCTCGCCCATGGCCGTGCGCGATTCCACCGTCGCGCTCGCGCGATGCGCCTGCAACACCACGCGGTCCATGCCGAAGAGTTCGGCGGGCACGTTGGGTTCATCGACGAATACGTCGAGACCCGCGCCCGCGATCACGCCGCCCTGCAACGCCTGCACGAGATCGCTTTCCACCACGAGCTTGCCGCGCGCGATGTTGATGAGATAGCCGTCGCGGCCCAGGGCGTCCAACACGGCTGCATCGACGATGCCTTGCGCTTTATCGGCGGCTGCGGCAAGCACGAGGATGTCGCTGTCGCGCGCGAGTTGGAGCAGGTCGGGCACAAAGCGATGCGCAATGTCGTCCATGGCGCGTACATCGGTATAGGCGACAGGACAGCCGAACGCCGCGGCGCGCACGGCGATGGCGCGCCCGACCTTGCCCATGCCGACGATACCCACGCGCTTGCCGCTGAAACGGCGTGACAGCGGAATCGCAGCGGGGCTCGGGTTTTCAGGCCACTTGCCGGCCTTCACGAAGTCGTTGCCCGGACAGATTTCACGCAACACCGTGAGAATCAGGCCAATGGCGAGATCCGCGACGTCCTCGGTCAAGGCGCCGAAGGTGGCCGTGACCGGAATGCCGCGCGAACGGGCGTACGCGAGATCGACGGCATCGGTGCCAACGCCATTGACCGCGATCACCTTGAGCGCGGGCAGTTTGTCGACGAGATCGTTGGAGATGCCCGTATGGCCGCCCGTGATGACGCCTTCGATCGCAGCGCCATGCTCGCGGATATACGCGTCCTTATCGTCCACCTGAAAGAGACGATGCATGATGTAGAGCGACTCCAGCGTCTCGTTGATCGCGGGAACGAGGATGGGGTTCAGTTGCAGAATGCTCGGCTTCGTCGGCTTCAATTGGGTGGCTCCTTTGGGTCGTGTCTCGCCTGCCATGCGCCAGGCCGCGATGTCGACGGATCATGTCGCCTTTTGCATGGCGCGTCCAATCCCAAAGCGCTATCAACTGATACCGTTATTGGCGTGCTCTCAAAGGTATCGCTCGATCGATTCAATCCGGGAATCAGGTAATAGCAATAAAAGATTGGACGCCCAAAATCACCACCCCGACAATGGGTTCACCGGCAGGAACACCATAAAAAAGCCTTGCATACAGATCGGAGACACAGCTTGAAAACACGCCGCTTCTTTTCCCCTTCTGCATCGCATTCCACCCAGTCGGTCCATCTCGGCGGCAACGCGCGCTGAAATTCATCTGTTGCAGCATCGCGCGGAAAAGGCGTCGAAGCGCTGAAGCCGTATGAACCGGAGGAAGACGAATGAACAATGCTGACAGCGTCGCGGGCGCGGCGAAAGCAGAACCGATCGCGGAGAAGCGAACCAGCCATCGCTGGGTAGTGATGGGCCTGATCTTCTGCATCTGGGCCATCGCGTGCGCGGACCGCGCCAACTTCGGCTTCGCTTTGCCGTATCTCAAGAAGGAATATCACATCTCCAATTCGGAAGCGGGGATGATCGTCAGTCTCTTTTCCTTCGCTTACGGTTTCGTGCAGATTCCGGTTGGCCTGCTCTACAAACGGCTCAGTGAACGCACCACGGGCATTCTGTTTTCCGTCTTCATGCTGCTGACATCGGTCTTCACGGGCTTGATGGGAACGACGTCCTCGGTATTGCTTCTGATGACGTATCGCGTGGGTCTGGGACTTTCGGAAGGGCCGCTCGGCATTGGCTGCACGAACGTCATCAACCGCTGGTTTCCGACGCGCGAAAAAGGCACGGCGGCAGGACTCTGGATCGCCGCATCGAAGCTCGGACCGTTGATCGTGCCTTCGGTGTGCATCATCGTGATCCAGCTCTGGGGCTGGCGCGAGATCTTCTACGTGTTCGCCATTCCCGGCATTCTGTTCGCCATTGCATGGATGTTCCTGGTCACGAATTCGCCGAGCGAAAACCGCTTCTGCTCACCTGCGGAACGCCGCTATATTCTCGATGAATCCGCCACCGATGGCTCGACCGGCAAGCTTGTGCGCCGTGGCGAAATGGAGCCCATGCCCTGGCTCGACGGCATCAATCGCACGAAGCGCGTGGCGCCGCTGGAAACGGTCGGGCAAGTGTTCCGCTCGTGGAATATCTTCGGCATTGCGCTGGGCTATGGCTGCATGATCGGCATCAGCAACATCTTCATCTCGTGGATCCCCACGTATCTCGTCACCGTGAAGGGTTTTGCCTCGGTGAAGATGGGCTTTCTCGCTTCGGCGCCGTTCATCGGCGCGGTGGCGGGCAACATGCTCGGCGGCCTGATCTCCGACCGTCTGCTCGGCGGCCGCCGCAAGCCAATGATGATGCTCGGCGCGCTCGGCACCATGCTCATGATGTTCGCGCTCATCGACGCGCCGGACAGCGTGGTCTATCTCGGCGCAGCGTTGATTCTCTCGGGCCTCATGCTCGGCATCGGCTTCGCGGGATACTCGGCGTATCCCATGGGACTTGCAAGCAAGGCGACGTATCCGACTGCATTCGGTATCGTCAATTCGCTCGGGCAGATAGGCGGCGCGTGCGCACCGCTCGCGGTGGGCTTCCTGCTCGACAGCTATAGCTGGACCAGTGTGTTCCTTTACATGCTCGGGACGTCGCTGCTCTGTTTGCTGCTGTTGTTCAGCGTGGTCGAGCCTGCGTCCGGAAAGATAGAACGAGTTTAACCAGCGTTCGCTTCTGCCAAGGGCCGCGATTGTCTCGCGGCCTTTTTTCATGGCGATTACAAACCGTTCTCCACCATCGTGAGCAAGCGCTCGGCAAGCGGTTCGATGGCTTTGCCGGGCAATCCCTGCAACGGCCCTTCGATCAGCAAGAGCGCGAAGCCATGCACCGCGCTCCACGCGAGATACTCGGCTTCTGGCCGGCTTGACGGATCGAGCGCGCCGGCATCCACCATCTCATCGAGTGCGCGGCTCAGCAACTGAAAGGGATCGAGCCCGCCCGGCCCCACGCCATACGAGGCTTCATGCTCGCCCCACTCGGTTGGCGGCGCGGTGAACGCGGTGCGAAAGAGACCCGTCTCGGTCTGCGCGAAACGCAGATAACCCACGCCGACCGCGCGTAGCCCCGCCTTCGCGGCATCGGCACGCTTGCGCTTTTTCGGCCGCGCGGCGAGTTCTTCCTCCATTGCTTGCGCGACCGCCGATAACGCCGCGGAACGCACGGCCGTCAACAACTCCTGCCTGCTTCCGAAGTGACGATACGCGGCGTTCGGCACCACGCCCGCGCGCCGCGTGACTTCGCGCAGCACGATGGCGTCCGGCCCGCCGTCGCGTGCGAGCGCAATGCCGGCATCGATCATTGCGCGGCGCAAATCGCCATGTCGATACGTGCTGCGCGGCTTGGCTTTTGTCATTTTTATAAGCGAGGCTTTACCTATGTGGACACTGTCCATTATCTCTGCTATTTTTTGTGGACGGTGTACACAAACAAAAATATCGCCTGAAGCAAAGGCTGTGTCGTTGCATTGTCACGACTCAGGTTCAACGTCATCGAGGAGAAGGTCATGGTCGCCAAGAACGAACGTGCGCAAGATGAAGCACGCATCCGTGAACTCACGGAATCGTGGCGTCAGGCCGTGCTTGCAAAAGACGCTGCTGCGCTGGTGACTCATTACGCGGTGGATGTCGTCGTGTTCGATGTCGTGCCGCCTGCATCCTTCAAAGGCGTCGAGCTGTATCGCGAGCATTGGCAGCGCTGGTTCGACAGCATCAGCGGCCCGCTCGTGTTCGAGGTGCGCGATCTGCACGTGGCGGTCAGCGGCGATCTCGCGTTCGCGCATGCGGTGAATCGCGTGGCCGCGGGCGGGCGCGACGACGTCGTGCGTGCAACCGTGTGCTTCAGAAGAATCGACGGCGACTGGCGCGTCGTGCACGAACACGCGTCGGTGCCATTGACAATGGACATGGACCCCGACGAGTCCCAGTAATTCACCTGGCAACTCACGCATTACTCAAGGAGCAGACATGCAAGTGCAACCCTATTTGTTCTTCGAAGGCCGCTGCGAAGAAGCGATCACGTTTTATCGCGAGAGTCTCGGCGCACAAGTGCTGATGATGATGCGCTTTCGCGACAACCCTGACGCCGGCAAATCCGGTGGCGGCAACCAGGCCGCGAGCGGTTGCGGCATGCCGCCCGGATCGGAAGACAAGGTCATGCATGTGGCCTTTACAGTGGGCCAGTCCATGCTGATGGCGTCCGACGGCATGTGCAGCGGCAAGCCGAATTTCCAGGGCGTGTCGCTGTCCATTTCCACGGAGGACGAGCAGGAAGCCGAAAAGTTCTTCCACGCACTATCGGACGGCGGACAGGTGCAGATGCCACTCACGCAGACGTTCTTCGCCAAGCGCTTCGGCATGGTGCAGGACAAGTTCGGCGTGTCGTGGATGGTGGTTGGCGGCGCGGAAAACAAACCCGCTTAGGTATAGCTCTTGCGCGCTTCTGGTCGTAACTTAATCGAGGAGAAGCGCCATGACTAATGCAGGCAGCAACAATTACGCGGGACGTTCGCAAGATGAGCGCATCGAGCAGCGCAAGGGCGAGAAGCAGCCTGCGCAGGAGCAACCGGGCGGCCATCTGGCCGAACCGGGCACCGAGCCTGACAAGGACAACAGTAGCGGCACGCTCACCGAAGACGGCAAGCAAGTCTGGCGGACGGGCTCAGGCATCGACGGTGGAGGAAAGACCTGACCCCTGATAGGGTCCGAAAACATGGAACAATACAGGGGTGCTATCCGCACTTTCGATGTGAAAGGAGCTAATAATGAGCGCCCCGCGCAAAACCCATTTTTCCGATTCGGACATCCACGCTAAACCGGCCGATCGTCCGTCCCGCGAGGAAGCCGAAGCCGCCGTGCGCGTTCTCTTGCGCTGGGCGGGCGACGACCCGCGTCGCGAAGGCCTGCTCGACACCCCGGCGCGTGTCGTGCGGTCGTATGAAGAGTTCTTCGCCGGCTATCAGCAAGACCCCCATGAAATCCTTGCCCGCACTTTTTCCGAAGTGCAGGGCTACGACGAGATGATCGTCCTGAAGGACATCCGCTTCGAGAGCTATTGCGAGCATCACATGGTGCCGATCATCGGGCGGGCGCACGTCGCGTATCTGCCCCGAGAACGCGTGGTCGGCATTTCCAAGCTCGCGCGTCTGGTCGACGCCTTCGCCAAGCGCCTTCAGATTCAAGAGAAGATGACCGCGCAGATTGCCGATACGCTCAACGAAGTGCTGCAACCGCTCGGTGTCGGCGTGATTCTGGAAGCCGCGCATCAATGCATGTCGACGCGCGGCGTGCACAAGGCGGGCGTGTCGATGGTTACATCGCGCATGCTTGGCTCGTTCCGCGACGACCCATCGACGCGGCGTGAGTTCTTGTCTATCGTCGGCACTCAAAGCGTGTTCAACGTCTCGAACACTTAGAGCTATCAAGCGCCGTAACCGTTGCCCGGTGAATCGGCGCCGCTGCCTTCGCGGATCTTGCCCTGCGAAACGCTGCTGCCCGGCGGCACGCTGTGCGTGAGCCAAACGTTGCCGCCGATTACCGAGCCCTTGCCGATGACCACGCGCCCGAGAATGGTCGCGCCCGCGTAGATCACGACATCGTCCTCGACAACCGGATGCCGCGCGTTGCCTTTCACGAGCACGCCGTCGCTGCTGGAGGGAAAGCTCTTTGCGCCCAGCGTCACGGCCTGATACACGCGCACATGCCGGCCGATCACGGCCGTTTCGCCGATCACCACGCCCGTGCCGTGATCGATGAAGAAGCTCGGCCCGATGGTCGCGCCCGGATGAATGTCGATACCCGTCAGCGAATGCGCGATCTCATTGATGAAGCGCGCGAGCAGCGGCACGCCCAACCGATGCAACGCATGCGCGAGCCGGTGATGCGTCATCGCCCAGATGCCGGGATAGCACAGCAGAATCTCGGTGATGTGCTGCGCGGCGGGGTCGCCCGTGAAGGCAGCCTGAATGTCGCTGACGAGCAGCGCGCGAATCTCCGGCAACTGCGAGCCGAACTCGCGCGCAATGGCGAACGCTTGCGCCGTGACCTCCGCTTCGCCCGTCTCACGATGCTCGGGCAAGAAGCGCAGCGCGCGGCGAATCTGCTCATGCAAGAGACGCAGGGTGGTTTCCAGCGTCTGGCCGACATAGTAGTCGACGCTTTCATCGGTCAGATCGGGCGCGCCGTAGTGCGTGGGAAAGAGCGCGGAGCGCAGGCCGTTGACGATCCTCACGATCGCCTCGCGCGAAGGCAACTCACGTATGCCAAGCGGATGCCGCGTGCGATGCAGTTCCTCGCGCGATTGGCGTAAGTCAGCGACGATGCGCGACAAACCCCATTCGTGGGGCGCGTGAGTGGAAGAATCGGATGGCGCTGCCTGCTCGGGTAAGGACTTGTTCTGCATGTCTTCTGGGCTGGCGTTCGGAGGCCACGCAGCGGCGGCGGATGAACACTAAGCGTAAACGGTTTTGCGCAAGCGTGCTGCGTGTCCGGCCCGCGGATTAGACTGTAACGTGACTTGCGTCAATCCATCGGACGGCCCAATCGCGGCCGTGCGCGATGGCTTCCCCCTCGTTGCGAAATCGCAAGTCCGCAGGGAAGAAACGGTTCGCAACGAGCTCGCCGTCGCTGGACCGCGAGATCACGACGTACGGCTGATAATTGCCATCCCCCGTCCTGGCTGGCGCACAGTTGAGTAGATAGCCTCGATGTGAAAAGGCTGCATCTTGTTGCATGAGTCACCTGTGTGAAGTGCCCTGCTCGTTCGTATGACTTGCTCAACCAGCAGCCGTACTGGACACGCCCTCCTTGTTGCTCGCGTCCCGCATTCGCGCTTTGCTGCCAGCAGGTTCCAAATAATACTTGCAGGAAATCCGCTTGGCATTGAAAAAAAAGCCTTAAAAATTCGATGACGATTGAGTGTCCCGCCTGCAAGGGCTTGAGTTCCGTCGCCAAATTTCCGGAACAAGTCTTGCGTGAGGGAAAACGGTTTAGCCAGTTCCCAAGGAGCAGGAAATGAATAACGCCGAATCCAACGAGTCGCAAGACAAGCAAGCCGATCGCGCCGCCGACAGCCCGATCAAGACGCCGAGCGCAGAGACTGCGCGCGTGAACATGAGCGATGCAAAGAAGGCCGAGTCCGGCCGCGAGGCGCATGCGGGCGCGGGTGCGGGCGCGAAGCAGGAAAGCGCGAGCCACGCCGACCGCAATATCGGACCGCTCGGCACGCCGGAGTCGCGGCCTCGCGGCATCGACGTCGCCAACGACGAGACCCTCGACGACACCGTCGATGCCGATGGCAAGAACATTCAGGCGAAGCGCTATGAGCAGATGCAGGCCACCGATCCGGATGCCGTCATCAATTCGAACGCGACGCATGCCAACCATGTCGCCGAGCAAGGCGACGGCTTTGGCGGATTCGACAGCCGGCCGGGTCGCAACGGGATATTGCTGGCGCTAGATCGCGGTTACCGCGTGATCGACCGCGGGATGGTGCCGCCAAGCATTCGCGCCGTCGAGGAAAATCAGGTTTACGTGAGCCGCGACGCGCATGGCAACACCTTGCGTGGCCGTAAGCATTACGCCCTGAATCACATGCGGCCTTCGCGGCTATTCGAAATCGACAAGTCGTAACGTAGCGCGACGCCACGCTGGCGTCACGCTACTAAAAGCCACGCGCGAAGCGTGGCTTTTTTATTTCTTCTGATCTTTTTCTTCATCCGGCTCGATACGCGTGACGCCGCCGGTTGCTGGCGGGTCGCTTGCCGGGAAAGTATCTTCCACGGCTTTGTCGACGTCTTCCTCGTCGCGCTCGGAGTGAGGATTTTGCTCTTTCTGGTTGCTCATGTTCGGCTCCTGTCGTGGTGAAAGCTGATGTTCAGCGAGCAACGCGTGTTCCTCCGACGAACGTCAATCGCTCAGGCACGCCGTATGCTCATGTCATGCAACGAAAAAACGCCTGAGAACAGGCATGAGAACGACAGCGCGGATAACGCGTTAATCGACTGAAGCGCGACCAAGGGGAAGAACAAATGGCCACGATCGAAGCCTACGAAAGCTACGCGAGCGACACCGCCGCATCCGTCCCAACAGATAACACGCGTCCTCCTGAGCCGCGCACGGCGGCCGAACAGCGCTTCAGATCCGCGCTCGTGTGCCTTGGCGCGGCGTACGCGTTGTCATGGGCCGAACTCGCGCTAGCTATCGCGATTGGATTTCCCGGCGATGCGTCGAGTCATCCGCTTGCTGCGTCGATTGTCTCGCGCTTGCTTGTCGGCTTGCTCTATCTGTGCGTCGCCGCGCGACTGCAGTGGGCGCGCTGGATGACCGTCGCGCTCGGGTTCGTGTCGGTTATGTTCGTGGCGCCGACCATCGCCCTGCAATGGCATGCGTTGCCGACCGGCGCGGTCATTTGCGGTGCGGCGCTGGTGTGCAAGCTCGCGGCATCGCTCTATCTCGTCTCGCGGATGCCGCTGCGCGCTACAGCCTGAATCGCGTAGGCCCTGCCCTCGATGCCGGGACACGTTCAGGTTTTAAGAAAGCATCGGTTTGAACGCGCCGCGCTCACACACGGCGCATTCTGAATGGCTTAACCGCCTTTTACGCCCTGCGTATTCACATAAAGCGCGTACAAGCCGTGACTTGCCGCCATGAACAGCCGGTTGCGGTGCCTTCCCCCAAAACACACGTTCGCGCAACGCTCCGGCAAATCGATATGTCCGATCGCCTCGCCTTGCGGCGTGAAGACGCGCACGCCGTCGAGTTCCGCGTCGCCCATACCCCAGCCACACCACAGATTGCCATGGATATCCACGCGAAAGCCATCCGGCGTACCGCGTGCGGCGTCGATGACGAGGCGCGGTTCGCCTAGCTTCCGGCCGTCGTCGAGCACATCGAACGCGTGAATCGTGCGTGGCGACGAACGCGATTCGACGACATACAGCACCGACTCATCGGGCGAAAAAGCCAGCCCGTTCGGCCCGATGAAGCCATCGAACACAAGCGTGATCTCGCCGCTTTGGCCGTCGACGCGATACACCGCGGGCTTCAATTGCGCCGTCTGCTTTTCGCCTTCGTAATAGCCGTCGATGCCGAAAGGCGGATCGCTGAACCAGATCGAGCCGTCCGACTTCACGACCACATCGTTCGGCGAATTGAGCGGCTTGCCCTGGTATCGATCCGCGAGCACGGTGATCGAACCGTCGTACTCGGTGCGCGTCACGCGCCGCGTGAGATGCTCGCACGTGACGAGCCGCCCTTCGCGATCGCGCGTGTTGCCGTTGGCATTATTCGACGGCTTGCGGAATTCGCCGACCTGCCCGCTTTCTTCGTCCCAGCGCAGGATGCGGTTGTTCGGAATGTCGCTCCACAGCAGATAGCGGCCATCGCCGAACCAGACCGGGCCTTCCGACCATCGCGCGCCCTGATACAGACATTCCACCGACGCCGATGCCAGCCTCAACGCATTGAAGCGCGGGTCCAGCACGCGGACGGCAGGGTCGGGATAGCGGCGCTCGTTGCTTGTCATGCTTGGGGTCTCCTCGGTTTGGCTCAAGTGGATCAATTCGGTCCCAGCTCGCCATCGCGAAGGCGCCAGAGATTGAGCGGGTTGTCATCGGCAAGCGATTCGGGCAAGAGCGCTGCCGGCAAATCCTGATAGCAGACCGGCCGGAGGAATCGTTCGATTGCCATCGCGCCGACCGAAGTCGCACGGCTGTCGGAAGTCGCCGGGTACGGACCGCCGTGCACCATCGCATACGACACCTCGACGCCGGTCGGAAAGCCGTTCGCCAAAATGCGGCCCACTTTGCGTTCGAGCACGGGCATGAGCCGGCGCGCGAGATCGATGTCGTCGTTGTCCATCAGCAAGGTCGCGGTCAACTGGCCTTCCAAACGACGCGCGACGTCGATCATCTCGTCCTCGCCCTGACACACGACGATGATCGACGTGGGCCCGAAAATCTCGTCGGCGAGCTGCGGCACGGTCAAGAACTGCTCCGCCGTCACGCGATACAGCGCCGGCAACGCGCCGCCCTTGCCAGCTGCGCCACCTTCCTGCTTGCCCGTTGCAATGCGTTCCGCGCCCGTCGCGTCGCGTTCCTTCACGCCGTTCGCGTAGGCGTCGGCGATGCCCGCGGTCAGCATTGTCTGCGTGTCCTTCTTTTCGAGCGCGGCCGCCGCGTGATCGATGAAATCGTCGAGATCGGAATCCGCCAGCGCGATCACGAGGCCGGGATTCGTACAAAACTGGCCGACGCCCAATGTCACCGAATCGATATAGCCCGAAGCGAGCGTATCGCCGCGCTTGGCGAGCGCGCCCGGCAAAGCGAAGACCGGATTCACGCTGCTCATTTCGGCGAAAACGGGAATCGGCTCGGGGCGCTTCGCCGCGATGTTCACGAGCGCGAGGCCGCCGCGGCGCGAGCCCGTGAAACCAACCGATTTGATCGCGGGATGCGCCACCAGCGCCTCGCCGATGGCATTGCCCGCGCCGACCACCAGCGAGAACACGCCTTCGGGCAGGCCACTGTCGGCAACGGCTTTCTGGATCGCGCGTCCCACGAGTTCCGACGTGCCGAAATGAGCCGGATGCGACTTAACGACGACAGGACAGCCCGCCGCGAGCGCCGACGCCGTGTCGCCGCCCGCGACCGAGAACGCCAGCGGAAAATTGCTAGCGCCGAACACGGCAACCGGACCGACCGGAATCTTTTGCAAACGCAGATCGGAGCGCGGCAACGGCTTTCTGTCGGGTTGGGCGGAATCGAGCGTCGCGGCAAGCCATCGGCCTTCACGCACGAGCGACGCGAAGAGCCGCAGTTGTCCGACCGTGCGCGCGCGTTCGCCTTCGATTCGCGCCTTCGGCAACGCGGATTCCGCGTGCGCACGGTCGATCAGCGTATCGCCGAGCGCGATGATGTTGTCCGCGATCGCTTCGAGAAACTGCGCGCGGGTTTCCAGCGGCGCGAGACGATACGCGTCGAATGCGGCATCCGCGAGTTCGCAGGCACGCGCGACTTCGGCGTCGCCGCCACCGCCGAAGACGGGTTCGAGTTCGATGTCGCGTGCGGGATCGAAGGCGCGCAGCGTGGCGTCGGTGCCTCGTACGGCCGATGCGCCGATCAGCATTTCGCCGGTGATCTTCATGTCAGCTCCTTGTATCGATGAGGCCGGATGCGCCTTCTTTCACTAAATCCGAGGGCGCGCGGCAATGAACGTGTCGACGAACGGGCGCAGTAAGCGTGCCGCATGCGGCGCTGCGCGTCTTGATTCCAGTGACCGGCGACGCGAGGGAAGCGTTCCGCGAATGCATGAGCGACGCGTGTCGTAGCTGCGGTGATCGCGTCGAAAAGCTAGCACACTGGCGCCAGAAAGGTATCAAACGTGGAAGGCGCAACCGATCGTACTTCGAGCGCGGCAGCCGTTCAGCCTGACCGCCGCGCCTTACGCCGCGTCTTTCGCCGAAGCCCCAGCCCGCCGAAAAGTGATATGCGAAATCCGCCGCACGAGCAACGCCGCCACCAGCGCGGCCACTGCGGTCAACATCACGCCGATGTGAATGGACTGCACGAGCGCGTCGCGGGCAGCATCGAAGAGCGCGGGAGCATCGAGCCCGGCCGTGCGCAGTTCGGACAGCAGCGTGTCGCGCAACGCTTCATCGACGAGAATGCGCGGGTCGATAAAACGCGGCCGCCACTGCGACGCCGCGCTCGTACCCAGAACGCTGATCGTGCGCGAAACCACGCTCGCGTAATGATGCGCGACGATCGTCCCGACGATACTCGTTCCGAGCATGCCGCCGACCATGCGTGTGGACTGCAAGAGCGCCGTCGTAATGCCGAAACGCTCGCGCCCCGCGATCTCCTGCCCGAAGATATTCATGTTGTTGAGCACGAAGCCCAAACCAATGCCGACCGCGCCCATCGGCAGCTCGATATACAAATAGGGCGTCGTTTCCTGCGCGAAGGCAAGCGCCACCGACGCCAGCATCAGCAGCGTGAAGCCGATGGTGAGGATCATCGTCGGCTTGCGCAAATGAATGACGATACGCGTGTTGATGAAGCTGCCAAGCGCAATGCACGCGGCAATCGGCGTGGCGAGCAACCCCGCCTCCTGCGGCGAAAGGCCGAAGCCGCCCTGCAGCAGAAGCGGCGCGAAGAAGATCAGCGAGAACATGACGAAGCCGGCGAGGAACGACAGCGTGAACAACGTGACGAGTTGTGGCTCACGAAAAATATCGAGCGGGATGATCGGATGCGTCGCGCGCCGCTCGCAAATCAGAAGCGCCGCCGCGCCCACGATCACCGCGCCGCCGAGCGCGAGATTGCCAGCCGACAGTCCGCCCTTCGGCAGTGCCTCGATCAACGCCTGGAAACCGCCGAGCACGAGCGCGACGAGCACGGCGCCGGGCCAGTCGATCTTCACGCCACCTTCACGCGGCCGATGCAGATTCGGCAAATGCGCCCAGATGAAGTACAGCGCCAGCGCGCCGACCGGCAAGTTCACGAGGAAGGTCGAGCGCCAGCCCCAGTGCTGACTCATCCAGCCGCCGAGCGACGGCCCCGCCGCCGTGCCTATGCCGTATGCCGCCGCCAGCACCACCTGCCAGCGCACGCGGGCACGCGGATCGGGGAAGAGATCGGGGATCGCGGCGAACGCGGTGCCGACCATCATGCCGCCGCCCACGCCCTGCAAGCCGCGCGCAAGCGCGAGAAACAGCATGTCCGGCGCGAGTCCGCACAGCACCGACGCCACGGTGAACGTGATCACCGCGGCGATCACGAAACGCTTGCGGCCGAAGTAATCGCCGAGACGTCCGAACACGGGCACCGTCACCACCGACGCCAGCAGATACGCGCTCGCGATCCACGCGTAATACTCGAAGCCGTGCAGTTCCGCGACGATAGACGGCAGCGCGGTGCTCACCACGGTCTGATCGAGCGCCACGAGCATGTTGACGAGTCCGATGCCGAGCATCGCGTAAAGCGCGGTTCTGAAGGCGAGTGCTGGCGGCTGGGTTTCGGTCATGCGGCGGGCTGGGGAAAACGAGTCGGAGGAACGCCCGTGGAATTTTTAAGCGGGCGCTGATGTCAGAAAAACGAATTGTACGGGTTAGCTTGCGGCAGATCGACCCAGCGCAAAATTAACCGCACGTCTTCGGACTACTCGCGCGCTATGCTGGAAGCGCCTTCTCGCCGTGCAATCCACGGTGAAACATCGACCGGGAAAGAGGAAAACGTCATGTTCAAACGCATTGTCGTCGCCATCGACGGAAGCCGGACTTCACAGCGCGCCTTCGAAATCGCGCTCGATCTCGCTGTCACGCATCAGGCCGTCGTGCAGCCGTATTACGTCGTCGAGAGCGGGGCCGTGTATTTCGACGTGCCCGGCTACGATCCGAGCCAGTTGCAGAAAACGCTGGCGGAGGAAGGCTCCGACCTTGCTCGACAGGCGGCGGACGCGCTCAGGCAACGCGGCATCGAAGGGCAGGTCGTGACCGTCGAGGCCACCGCGAGCGACGACATTGCGATGCTCATCACCAAGGCCGCCGTCGACTTCAACGCCGATGTGCTGATCATGGGCACGCACGGACGCAAAGGCTTTCAGCGCCTGCTTCTTGGCAGCGTTGCGGAGCGATGCCTGCGGCAAGCCACGCTGCCCGTTTTGCTGATTCCCTCGGCAGCCAGCGCGGAAGACGACGAGAGCGCCTGACCACGGACTAGCGCAAACGGATGCGCGGCATTTTGCCGCCAGGGTTAACAATCCCGCGATGGGACAATGGTTTTTGTCATCCATCAACAAAAGCGGCCGCCATGTCCGACATTTTTCCCTCACGGCGCAATCTGGCTCAGTGCTCGACCTGCGCCATGCGCCATCTCTGCATGCCCGAAGGCCTGAACGCTCGTGACATCGCCAAGCTCGAACATGTGATCTCGGTTACGCGTTCGGTGCGGCGTGGCGAAGCGCTCTACCGTGCGGGCACTCCGTTCGATTCGCTGTTCGCGTTGCGCTCGGGGTCGATCAAGACCGTGGTCATCCGCGAAGGCGGACGCGAACAGGTCACGGGCCTCTTGCTGGCAGGCGACGCGCTCGGGCTCGACGGTATCGGCGAAGGCGAGCATGCCTGCGACGCGATCGCGCTCGAAGACAGTTCCGTGTGTGTCATTCCGTATGCGCTTTTCGAGCGCATGTGCCGCGAAACCGACACCCTGCAAAAGCGGATGCTTCGCATGCTCGGACAGGCTATCAATCGCGAGGCGGATCATGTCCTGCAACTCGGCCTGCTGCGCGCCGAAGAGCGCGTTGCACGCTTGCTGCTCGATCTATCCATGCGGCTCGCCAAGCGGGGGTATGCCACGGCGGAGTTCACGTTGCGCATGACGCGGGACGATATCGGTAGCTATCTCGGCATGACGCTTGAAACCGTGAGCCGCACGCTCTCGCGTTTCGACAAGCTCGGCCTCATCGAAGCGAAGGGCAAATCCATTCGCATCAACGATTTCGAACGCCTGCGCAGCATCTGACGCAAAGCCTTGCGCGGCGCGCCTTGCGCCGCGATTGTTAGACAAAACGCGCATAAACCGCGTGGATTTTTCAGTTGGCACGCGGTTCGCTACGCTTTAATCTTTCTGATTGGCTAAGCCACGGAGATTGGGCGACATGAATCGCGAACCTTCCCTGCGTCACCCGTTGCTCGACCGGCTCGCCGAGGCGCGTCGCGTGACCGACGAATTGTTCGATATCGTCAAGCCGGAGCATCTTTACGACCGGCCGATTGCCGAACGGCATCGCATCGTTTTCTACATCGGGCATCTCGAAGCCTTCGACCGTAATCTGCTGGACAAACGGCTCTTCGACCTGCCGGACTTCAATCCTGCCTACGACCAACTCTTTGCTTTCGGCATCGATCCGGTCGATGGCGGCTTGCCCACCGATCAGCCCGCCGACTGGCCCACGCTCGCCGAAGTGCGGGCGTATCGCGACCGCGTGCGCGCGGATATCGACGCGCAATTCGATCCGGTGACCATCGCCGCACGGCCGCTTTCCGCCGACGAATCGCCCGCGCAGTTGCTGGAAGTCGTAATCGAACATCGGCTGATGCACGCCGAAACGCTTGCCTACATGCTGCATCAATTGCCAGTCGATAGAAAAATCGCGCCGGCCAATGCGATTTCGCAGCGAAACTCCGAACGTGAACTTTCCCACGAGACGGTGAGCGTGCCGGCCGGAACGGCGACACTCGGGCTGACGCGCCAAGGCGGCATGTTCGGTTGGGACAACGAGTTCGGCCAGGTTCGCGTGGACGTGCCTGCGTTCGAGATCGACCGCCACATGGTGACGAACGGCGACTATTTGCGCTTCATCGATGCCGGCGGCTACTGGAATCGTGCCTATTGGACCGATGCCGACTGGGCGTGGAAGGAGGAGCAACGCGTGGCGCATCCGGCGTTCTGGATTCCCGCCGAAAGCGACAGCTCCGATGGCTGGCGACTGCGCACGATGTTCGAGGAAATCGAGTTGCCGCTCGACTGGCCGGTGTACGTGAGTTATGCCGAGGCGAACGCCTATGCGCGCTGGGCCGGCAAGGCGCTGCCGAGCGAGGCGCAATGGCAGCGCGCGGCGGAGGGCGCGCCGCACGAAGTGGAAGGCAACTTCGACTTCCGGCGCTGGGACCCCTCACCCGTGCAGGCGTATCCGGAGAATCGCAGCGGCTTTGGCGTCGAAGGCCAGTTTGGCAATGGCTGGGAATGGACCTCGACGGTATTCGGGCCGCTCGAAGGCTTCGAGCCCTTCCCGTTCTATCTCGGCTATTCGGCCAATTTCTTCGACGGCAAGCACTTCATCATGAAGGGCGGCTCACCGCGTACCGCGGCATGCATGTTGAGACCAAGTTTTCGCAACTGGTTTCAAGGGCATTACCAGTACGTCTACGCCGGGTTTCGCTGCATAAGTGCCTGAACGCCTGATTGCCTGACGTGCATCGCGCGAACGAAAACGCCGCCGGTCCCATCGCGAACCGGCGGCGTTTTTACGTGAGCATCAGAAGTCCGTCGTCATCGACAACAGCACCGTGCGCGGCGCGCCTTGCAGCAAATACCCGCCGCTCGTCGACGACCAATAAGACTTGTTCGCCACGTTGAGCACGCTTGCGCGGAAGGTCGTCGGACGGCCGAAAACCGCCGTCGAGTAGCGCGCGCCGAGGTCGAAGGTATCCCACGCCGGGATCGACAACGTGTTGTTCACGTTCAGATACTGCGACCCCGTGTGGATCCAGCGCGCCGTCAGCGTGAGGCCGTTCAGCATCGGCACATCGTATTCCGCGTTCAGGTTGAACATCATGGTCGGCACGCCGATCGGCTTGTTGCCGTTGGTCACGGCCGTGCCCGTGTCCTGCTGCGTCGCGTTGATGTAAGTCGCGCCCGCGATCAGGCGCACGCCCTTTACCGGCTCGCCGTACACCGATGCCTCCACGCCGCGATGGCGCTCGTCACCGTCCGCGACGAAGAAGCCCGCGGTGTTGGTGTAGGTCATCGGCTTTTCGATCTGGAATAGCGCGAGCGATGCGCCGTACTTGCCGTTGTCGTACTTCGCGCCGACTTCGTATTGCTTCGACTTCTCGGGCGCGAGTTGCTGCCCGAAGTTGAGCGCGGTGTTGGGCGCCGTGTCGCCGATGGTCAGTGCTTCGCTGCGATTCGCGAACAGCGCCACGTTTTCCCACGGCTTCACGACCAGGCCGAAGACCGGCGTCGTGATGGACTGGTTATAGTTCGCCGTCTGCGCTCCGGTGTACGAGTAAGAATTCGACAGCAATTCCTGGTGCCGCGCGCCGATGGTGAAGAGCACGCGATCGTTCAGGAAGCCGAGCGTATCCGACACGGAAATGCTGCGCAGCAGATTCAGCGCGGTGGTCTGCGGATCTTGCAGATTGCCGCCCGTGAACGCGTTAGCCGGATAGCCGACTTGCGGCGTGTCATACAGACTCGTCGGGAACGAACCGGAAAGCGTGTAGGCCGACTGCGAATCCGTCCGTACGATCGACGCGCCCGCCGCCACGAAATGCGACACCGGTCCCGTGTTGAAATGACCGTGCACACCCGCTTCCGCCGACGTGTTGTCCTCCTGGTGCGGCACGCCGAGACGCGTGGCCGTCACGCCAGTCGCGCTCACCGTGGGCGACGAATACTCCCCGTGCTCGTTGGTGTGACGCGTGCCGCCCGTCACGTAAGCCGTCCAGCCAGGCAGAAAATCGTATTCCGCGCGCAGGATGCCGACGGTATCTTCGAGCGATGAATAGCTCCACGTCTGCGCATAGTTATACGTGGCCGAGGGCGGCTCGGGGATGTAGTTCGCCGAGTCGTTGACCGTCGGCCGGCCGCCGTTCACGCGCTGGCGCTGATACAGAAAATCGCCGTAGAGACGCAGCTTTTCGCCGCGCCAGTCGAGCGACACGGCCGTCGTATTGTCGCGCCGATGTTCGCCGTCGATACTCGTCTCGCCGTCGTGATTCGCCTGGTTCACGCGAATACCGAACTGCCCTTCGCTGCCGAAACGGCGACCCACGTCGACATGCGCGCCGAAATCGCCCGAAGCGGTTTCCTCCACCGTCACGCGCGTAAGCGGCTTATCGTCCGCGCGCTTCAACTGCAGATTCAAACCACCGCCCACCGCCGAACCGCCCGGCGATGCGCCATTCAGAAACGCATTTGCGCCCTTGAAGACATCGACGCGTTCGAGCGCGTCGGTCGCGACGAGCTGGCGCGGCGTGATGCCATAGAGACCGTTGAGCGACACATCGTCGCCCTGCAACTGGAAGCCGCGAATGACGTAGGTCTCGGCGAAGTTGCCGAAGCCGTAAGACGTGCGCACGGACGGATCGTTCATCAGCACGTCGCCGATAGTGCGCGCTTGTTGATCTTCGATCAGCTTGGACGTGTAAGTCGTCATGCTGAACGGCACGTCGAGCATCTTCTGCTGGCCGAGCACGCCAAAACTTGCGCCGCGCGCGACTTGGCCGCCTGCATAAGTCGGTTCGAGCGAACCGGGCAACGCTTCTTTCGAAGCCTGAACCTTGACCGCAGGCAAAGTGTTGGCGGGAGAAGCACTGTTATCGGTGCTGGATGGAGCGTCGGCAGTTTGAGCTTGGGCCGACACGGAAAACACGACGGCGATAGCGGCAACGATAGCGGCGCGATGAACAAGCGCCTTGGCAGGCAAGGCCTGCGCGGAATTCGAACGGAACACGGGCATGAATCGGCAGAACGTCGGTGATGGTCGATTACCGTCCCAGGGCAAGGGGAATCCGGGCGGGATTATTTTGGCGAACGCCGAAAGGCTCACGCACGTTCGGTCTGTTCTATTGTCGCCGGCATTATAGGGTAAATGCGATTCGTTATCATTAACCGCATGGAAAATTTGTAGCGACGCAACATTCAGACGGCTGTCCAAAGGCAAGCGCATCTAAATTCGATTTTTCGGCAGGCCCGGTGCAGGTCGTTGACGTGACATCCCGCGAAATAACTTCTGCATGGTTTTCAACGAAGTCGATCGCTAAAGTGACTTCATTCGCAACCCACTGGAACCGAGTGAAATCATGGAATTGATCGGCAAAATCACGACGTACATGATGGCCATCGTGCTTGTTGCATCGATGACCGAAGCGTTCGTACTGCATGGCAAGTACAAAGGCACCGACCGCGCGTTTGACTGGCACGAGTTCTGGATCTCGCTCGCCGATCTGATCGGCCGAAAGCTGCTCGCATTTTTGCCGCTTTCGCTAGCAACGCCTGTGTTTCATTTCGCATGGGAACACCGTATTCATACCGTCGCGACCAACGACATGCTGACGATCTTCCTGCTCTTTATTGGCCAGGAGTTTTGCTACTACTGGTATCACCGCATAGCGCATACGGTGCGCTTCTTCTGGGCGAGCCACGCGGTTCATCACTCGCCGAACCAGTTGACGTTGTCATCCGCTTATCGGCTCGGCTGGACCACCAAGCTCACGGGCTCAGCCATCTTCTTCACGCCGCTCTCGTGGCTCGGCGTCAAACCGGAAGTGGTGATAGCCGTCGTGTCCATCAATCTGCTCTATCAGTTCTGGTTGCACGCTACGTGGATACCCAAGCTCGGCTGGCTCGAATACGTGTTCAACACGCCTTCTTCACACCGAGTTCATCATGCTTCGAATGCCACTTACCTCGATGCCAACTTCGGCGGTGTGCTGATTATCTTCGACCGGCTGTTCGGCACTTACGTGGAGGAACGCGCCGATGAACCCTGCCGCTACGGCCTGACAACGCCGACCACTTCGCATAACCCGATCGTCGTGGAGACGGAGCACTGGGTGAGCCTTGCAAAAGACATGGCCGGTGCAAAGCGTGTTTCGGATGCTGTCTCCTTCGTGCTTCGCCCGCCGGGTTGGTTGCCGAACGGTCAAGGCGAGACGACGCAGGAACTGCAGCGCAGGCAGAAAGACAGCGTGCAACCCGCGCAGGCAGGTTGAACGGCAGTTACACACTCGAAGGAAGGCGGATCGTGCGATCCGCCTTTGTCGACTGTCAGCCGCAGCGTTCGTTAAAACGTGACGCTTTGACTGATGACCGTCTGACCGTTGACGATGATGACGGAACTGGCAGTGCCCGTTTGCGTCGGTGCGGCGGGCGTGCTCGGCGAGTACGGGCCGGTGCCCGTGCCCTGCTTCACAGCGCCGCCAGCGATATTCGATTGTGCCAGTGCAATGCGATCGATCTTGATCATTTCAAACCTTTTCTGGTTATGTGGGGCGACAGTCCGCTTTCAGCAAACATGCTGTCGCCAGATACTTAAGCTGTCGACAACCGAAGCCACCAGGCTCGGTCGTTCGAAAGCAAGCGGAACCCCAATCGTAACCAAGCTGCACGAAAGATACTTTATTAAACGTCCTAAATATGTCTGTCGTTTGGCAAGACGCATATACGTTGCGCTGCCAGTCGGCCGGTAACGATTTAGACCGGTTGCAAAACTCAAGCTATTCGGCCGTAGATGGCGCGGACGACGCGGTACGCGCTCTGCAGCGAATAAGCCAGCGTACCCAAAGACCGCTACGGGTCGGAACGCATGCGACGCGTGAATGCACAGAACATCTGGAAACGGCACACGTCCGTGATGCTGAAGCGGGCCGGTGACGCGCTCTTACGCTAAACGCGCCACGGCAACGCTACAGAGCACGCACCTTAAATGTCGCGCTTTTCGAACGCAGCACGATTAGCTTCCACAAATTCCTCGACGGTCTGCGGCGCCTTCCCGGTGACCCGGCCGATGATCTCGTCGCGCCCTTCGAATACGCCGTTCTGATAGTCCACCGCCACTTCGATGAAATGCTGGATCATGAATTCGGGCAACTTGTATTGGCTCAGATGCTCGCGATAAGCGTCGAGCGTCATCGGGTCGTAGACGACTTTGCGATCGAGCACCGCGCCGATCTTCTCGGCAATTTCCTTCTGACTCAGCTCGATGGGACCGCAAAGCTCGTACGTCTTGCCGATATGACCTGCGGGTTTCGCGAGCACTGTCGCGATGAAGCGCGCCTGATCTTCGGCGGCAATCGGCGCGTGACGTCCGTTGCCGAATGGCAGCGCAATCTTGCCGTCCTGCACGATCGTATCGCGCACCCACGGAAAAACCATCCACTCGGAGAAAAACGTCGGACGGATATGCACCGTCGGCACGCCCGACCAGTCGAGCACTCTCTCGGCAATCCAATGGTCGCGCGCAGCGTGGCTCTTCGAATCTTCTCGCGCGGAGATTTGCGACATGTTGACGACGACATCGAGTCCATTGCGACGCGCTGCATCGGCGAAATACGCGGTCGCCTGGATGAAGCCCGGACGCACGGGAAAACAGAGATACGCGGCAGAGACGCCATCCGTCGCACGAATGGCGTCGTCGTGCGAGAGCAAGTCTCCGACGACGACTTCCGCCCCGGCCTGCCGAAGCGCCTCGCTGCGCGCATCCACTGTTCGCACGAGCGCGCGGACTGCATGTCCGCTGTCGAGGAGGTTCTGAACGATATGCACGCCCGTCTTGCCCGCCGCTGCCGTAACCAAGATTCGTTGCTGTCCCATGATGCCTCTCCTGTTTCGTGGTTAAGCACGTCCGTTCCAGGTTGGCCGGCTAAAGTGCATATGCACTTTTAAGCGCGGACGAGAGCTGCAAAAAGCCGAAGCGAACACACCAAGTGATTGGATGTTAGCCAAAATCTATACAGAGGTCAAAGCAAGTCTGAATTGTGAATTCCGCATGGCTCGAAGATTCGCGCTGAATTGGCTGTGCCCGAAACCCACCGGACGCATCCGACGAGCGTCTTGTCATTGCCTTGCACTCCGCTTCGTTCCGACTGCTAAGTCAGGTCATCGCCAGCGTCCCAGCGCGCGCCAGAAAGCAACCGCGCATCCGACCGTTCGGTATATTTCAGACTCCAAACGAATTCATGCTGCTCGATGGACACGAGCACGCCTCTCCTTTTGTCCGCGCAATTCAGCAAGACCAGACGCCGCACGCGACGTCGATGAAAGCCACGGCCGTACACACATGTCGCGACACGGATGCGCGATCGGACCGTGGCGCATACGAGGAACACATCAAGCTCATCCATGGAGGCGGCAATGAAACCAGCTTTCCCGGTCTCAAGCGAGACGCGGCACGCAAGAGCGGTATTCGCGTCGAAGATTCTTCGTTCTTTACTTTTGAGTGCGGCCGTCGCGGGCGGCATGTTCACGACGCATTGGGCGCAAGCCGATGACTCGTTCTCGCGAGGAGGCGGCAACAGAAGCGAGAGCATCTTCGTCGGCGATATCGGCGACCCGAATGACACGAACGATGACACCATCAAGCAGGTCGACCTCCGTACCGGAGCCGTGCGCGTTTTCGCATCTTCTACCTTCGGTGGCGAGTTGAACGGCGTCATGGGCATCATCTTCAACGACGCCTCCTTGATCGCCAGCATTCTAAACTTCAGCGAAGATCCCGCGGCGAGCGGCGACGTCATCAAGCTGGATGGGCGCACGGGCATGTTCGAGCAGTACCTCGTGAATCCAAAATCGCGAAACGTACCTTATGCGCCGCAGGGCATCGTTTTCGGCGGCGGCACGCGCGACTGGCATTACGGTTATCAGCCGGACCATTACTACGTCGCGAACGTCATCAAGAGCGGGCAAACCTGCACGAAGGTGGACGAAGGCGATGTGCGGGAATACAGCGAATCGGGCGCGTTCGTTCGCACGCTGGACCGTGTCGGATCGCGGCGGGCTTTTATCCGCGTGGCGTCGTGTTCGGGCCGGACGGCATGCTGTATGTCGCGGCGCGCGGCTGTCCGGCGGTAGCGCCGACGGACCCCTTATCGCTGCTCGCGTACATCCTTCGCTTCAATCCCTACACCCATAAACTGGACAAGGTAATTGCGACCAATGCATCGGTGCAAAGTCAGGGCTTGAAGTTCGGATTCCATCGGCCAGAAGGCTTGGTGTTCGACGACAAGGGCTACCTCTGGGTCACGAGTTTTCGCGATACCACCAGCAGCGCCGATCCGCTGGATAAGAACAACGTCGACCGCATTCTGAAGTTCGACGTGAGGAGCGGGAAAGTCGTCGACTCCTTGCCGCTATCCGACTTCGATAAGCCCCGAGCATCCGCGCAGGCACTGATCTTCGGTCCCGAAGGAAAGCTGTACATTCCGATCTCTGGGAGCGCAGCGGAGACGACAGGCGAATTGCGCCGATGCGACACGCGCACGAAGAAATGCGACGTCGTCGTTCCGGTTGGCGGAGGCCTGATCGATCCGTGGTTCGCGGTCTTCAGAAACAGCGACCCGGCGACGTTGTCGTACGAGCGTCGCTAACGGCACGCAAAGAGGCGCGAGGAAAGGCATTGGCGGAAGGCAGCCGGAGTCGAACCGACCTGGGAATGTCTGACATCCCCAACCGGGTTTGAAGCCCGGCCGTACCACCGGATACGAATGCCTTCCTGCGGAGAAACTCAGCACGCTGACAACACTTCGACCAGGCGCGCCGCGATTATAGCGGCGATGCGTAATTCGCATACTTGCCGGCGTACCGGCCATCAACCGCTCTTGTCGCTTGGCTGGTGCGGCGGCTTGCGGCGTAACAGACGGTACGCGAAGAAGATCAGCGCGAGCACCACCAGCAGGTCGATCACCGTCGCGCCGTGCAGATGCAACTCCATCAGCGTCCATTGCAGTTGCCGCTGAAAGAGCGCGCCGCCCAGCAGCCAGAACGCAGCCCACGCGACGATCCCACCCGTATCCCAAAGAAAGAACGCGGGCACGGCGATTTGCGTCGTACCCATCAAGGGCGGCGTGACGAGTCCGAGTCCCGGTATGAACTTCGATACCGCGACGATAGGCGCGCCATGCCGCTCGAAAAGGGCGCCGGTCGTACGCATGCCGTTGTCGATCGCGTAGGAGCGACGCGAAAGCGCGGCAATGAGCTTGCGCCCGTGGATGCGTCCCGCCGCAAACCACACACCGTCGCCGATGAGCGCGCCCGCCACCGCCGCCACCAGCACGGAGACGAACGAGAGCCGCCCGTTCGCGACGGCCGTTCCCGCGAACAGCAGCAACGGCGCGGAAGGCAGCGGCACACCGAGCCGCGTCAGCAGCACATTGGCGAACACCGCCGCCCCGCCCCACTGCGCAATCGCCGATGGCGGTATCTGAATCACGCGTCTTCCTCGGTTCGTTGTGGTCTATGGTCTCGCGGCCGGACGCGCTCAATCGGCCCGCGATTCGACGAGCATCACAGGAATGCCGCCGCACCCCGCGCTAGTCGCAATTTCAATGCCGCCCCACGGCGAACCCGCGCCACGGTCGAACGCCATCGGGTCGCCACGCAAGTCCGGGCGCAGCACGTTGAACGGCCAGGTCGGTCGCCTGATGCGCTCATGGACCACGGACCCGAGCCAGATCGGCATGGGCCGCGCGCGGGAGCCTATGCCCAGCGCGTAGTTCGTGGGCCAGAAACGCAGGACGTCGCGCTCCTGCGGGCCGAGATGCGAGCGCGTGAACACGAGCTTCGACGGCTCGCCGTTGTTCAGACGCGGCAGCGCGGGCAAGGCGACCGCCGGTGCGTTGGGCGACACCACCGACATCACGCTCTTCACCGACACACCCGACACCTCGGTCCAGCCGCGGCTCGTCAGTTGCGCGCGGATCTGCGCGGGCGTGGCCGCCCATTGCACGGTGATCGGCTCACGACGGTCGCCATCCATGGCCGACCGGTAGCACGAGAACGTGCGCCAGAAGGTATCGGTCCATTGAATCGGCGTGATGACGACCGTGACGGGCGGCGCGCTGTGCGCCTCGGATGAATCGCTCAACTGCAACGCCACGCTTGCGCAGATGACGGCTAGCACCGCGAACGGCATCCACGGACGCGGCTTCGGTTTGCCGGGATTGCGCCACACCGCCGTGAGCGCGATCAGAAACACCCAGATGGCCGCGAGCGCGACGCTGCCGAGCACGGCGGAAATGGTGAAGCGGCCGAAGTACAACCCGGCGAGCGCGACGGCCGTGACGATCGCCGATGTCGCCGTCGCGATCAACACACCCGAAATGGTGCCGACGCGCCGCAGCAGCAAGAACGCGAGAAAGCCGTAGATCACGACCGTGGCCGAGACGTGACTGCTCAGAAAAGAATGGTCGGCGGGCGCGAGCGTGACGAGCATCGGATCGCGCGCGGTGAAGCGGATCGCGAGCACCAGCAATTGCGAAAACACGACGGCGACAAGCCAGTACGTGACCGTGCGCCAGCGCCGCTCGAACACCATCCACACGACGACCGTCACGGCGAGCGCGGCGAGCGTCGGCGTGCTGCCGAGCGTGGCGGCGGCATCGAGGATGGAATCGGCCCAGGTCGAACGGAACGACTGCAACAGCCGGAAGATGGAGGTATCCACCTGCACGAGCGAACTGCCGCGCGCCACGCCCGACAGCACGTAGAAGAACGCGACCGCCGAGACGAGCAGCAGCGCGGAGATCATCACGATGAGCCCGGTCGCAGGATTGCCCGGATCGAGCGCGCGTGCGAGCATCCGCGCGGCCAGACCACGGCGTTGCTGGCAGGTCGCAAGCAACATGTCGCGCGAGGCGAACGTCCATTCCTTCGCATGCGAAATCACCACGCGCGCGAGATTGAACACGAGCCACGCAAGCGCCGCGAGGATGACGAGGATCACCACGAGCCGGATCGATACCGCGCCCGCCAGTTCGATCGAAGCTCCGAAGACCACGCCCGGCAGGATGTGCAGCGGCGCCCAGATCAGCGCGGAAATGATGTTGACGGCCAGAAAGCGCGCGGGCGTCATGCCCGCGACGCCAGCGACGACCGGCACCACCGCGCGCATCGGTCCGACGAAACGCGCGAGCACCACGCTCTTCGCGCCGTGTTTGTCGAAATATCTTCGGCCGGCGACGAGTGCGCCGGGATGCGCCCGAAACGGCCACATCTGCGCGATGCTCGTTGCATAGCGCTTGCCGAACCAGAAGCTTACTGCGTCGCCCGCAATGGCGCCGACGACCGCGCAGACCATCACCCAGCCGAGATTGAGCGCGCCGGTTCCGACGAGCGCGCCCGCGATGAACATGGCCGTGCTGCCCGGAATGAAGGTGCCGATGAATGCGAGCGACTCCAGAAAGGACGCAAGCAGCACTACCACGAGCGTCCATTCGGGATGGCTCGACAGAAGATGCAAGAGCTTGTAGTAGGAATGCTCCATCGGATTTCACGCGACAGCGTGCGCCGCGAAGGTCTCCACGTCGTAACTCGACGTTCGATAGTCAGACGGATTCGTGCCAGCGGCTGTCGGTTCGCAACAGATGAAGGTCGCGGTGAAACCGAGTGTACCCAACCCTGTCGAAGAACTCCAAAACCTGGATCGCGCGTTTGCGGCCGAGCGCGCTGGCATCGCGAAATGCGGCCGCGCCTATCGCACCGTTCGCGTTCGCATGTTCGGCAGCCAGCCGTGCAAGTGCTGCAATGGACGCGCGTCCGTAAAACAAGTCGCGCACCACCTGAAAGACATCGCCACGGCGCGAGAGCTTGCGCAACAGACGCCGCACCGCGTCTTCGGGCACGCCATGCGTGGTGGCCAAATCCCTGACCCACGGCGGGTCGAAGCGGCCTTCCTCGATCGATGAGAGCACGACGCGGGCCAGCGCGTCCTCGGCGGCATTGAGCGTAACCGTATGCGATGGCAAATGCAGCCACGGACCGCTTCGCGCAATCGTGCCTTGCGTCACGGCGTCGTCGATGAGCGCGCGCCACAGCGCTTCGGGCGCGAGCGGCGCGGCCATGCGGCGCAGGCGCGCGGTATCCGGGCCTTGCTCGTCCGCAAAGCGTTCGTGGAAGGCGGCGAGTGCATCCGTCAGACACGCGTGCAACGCGTCCCATCGCGCGACGCTGATCAAGAGCGCATCGTCGTGAATGGGTACGCTGCGCAGACCGTCGGGCTGGGTCATCGATCCAAGCGTTCGACCTACAAGATGCTCGACAAGCGAGCGCGGCAAGCCATACGGCGACTGCGCGAAGAGTTCGTCGATGGCGCCGGTGTCGAGCATCGCGGTGAGCGCATCGAGCCACGCGTGGCGCTGCGGCGTGCGGCGCTTGCGTGCGGGCGCAAACGGGTCGAGCACACGCCCGCCGCCTACCGTTTTATCCGCCTGCGCATTGCGAACGATGAAGCGGTCGCCCGGCAGCGCGCAAACCGGCCTATCGAATACGAGTTGCACGCGCGCCGTCTGCCCGGCCGCGAGCGTCTCGCCGTCGAGTAAGGCGACGTGCGCGACGCGGTGCATCGTGCCCAGATGTACATGCAGCGGGCTCCAGTGCGTGAGCGCCGGCGAGGTATCGGCGAGAAGCGTGAGTTCGACGTCGATTCGCTCGGACGCGCGCGCGAGACGCGCATCGAGAATCCAGTCGCCGCGCGACAGCGCGTCCTTCTCGATGCCTGCGAGATTGAGCGCGCAGCGCTCGCCCGCGCGCCCCGTCTCCGAAGCGCGATTCTGCGCGTGAATGCTGCGCACACGAACCGGCGCTTCGCCCTCGCGCGGCGCGAGCGCCAGCGTGTCGCCGACCTTCGTCTGCCCCGCGAACACCGTGCCGGTCGCCACCGTGCCCTGGCCCGCGAGCGTGAACACGCGGTCCACGGCCAAACGAAAGAAGCCGTCGTCGCGGCGCGCGCGCCAGTGCATGGCGACATCGTGCAGATGCGCGTTCAGCGCGGCCACGCCGGAGTCGTCATCGCGCGTGGCGTTGGTGTTAAAGAGCGGTGCGTGTTGCAGAGCGGCGCCGGCCAGCAGCGCGGCGATTTCGGCATGGACTTCGTTCAGGCGCGCGGCATCGACACGATCGGATTTCGTCACCGCCACTGCGCCGTCTTTCACGCCGAGCAACTGGAGAATCGCGAGATGTTCGCGCGTTTGCGGCATGACGCCATCGTCGGCGGCGATCACGACGAGCGCGAAGTCGATGCCGCATGCGCCCGCAGCCATCGTATGCACGAGCTTTTCGTGCCCCGGCACGTCGATGAAGCCGAGCACGCCGCCATCGCCGAGCGGCACGTATGCATAACCTAATTCGATGGAAATGCCACGCGCCTTCTCTTCCTTCAGACGATCCGTATCCACGCCCGACAGCGCGCGCACGAGTGTGGTCTTGCCGTGATCGATATGCCCCGCCGTGCCGACGATCATGCGTTGCGGCCCGTTGCCCGCATCTCCAGTTGGGCGATGAACGCGGCTTCGTCCTGTGCTTCGAGACAGCGCAGATCGAGCCACAGCGCGCCATCCGCAATGCGCCCGATGACCGGGCGCGGCAGATCGCGCAGTCTGCGCTCGATGCGATTCAACTGGCCGCCCGCCTTCTTGCCGCTCGTGAGCCGCACGACGAGGCCGTAACTCGGCAGGACATCGACCGGCAACGCGCCGCTGCCGATCTGACTGAACATCGGCTCGGTGGCGACGACGAAATCCGCACCGGTCATTGCCTGCAGCACGGGCCGGATGCGTTCGGCGGCAATGCGCATGGCGTCCGCGGGACGCGTCAGCAGGCGCAAGGTGGTGAGACGTTCGGCGAGCGTCTCCGGCGTGCGATAAAGCCGCAACACCGCTTCGAGCGCCGCGAGCGTGAGCTTGCCGACCCGCAGCGCACGCTTGAGCGGATGCTTCTTGATCTTCGCGATCAGTTCCTTCGTACCGACGATCAGGCCCGCCTGCGGGCCGCCGAGCAGCTTGTCGCCGCTGAAGGTGACGAGTTGCGCGCCAGCCTCGACCGTCTCGCGAACCGTGGCCTCGCGCGGCAAGCCCCATTGCGCCAAATCGACGAGCGTGCCGCTACCGAGATCCACGACAACCGGCAAGCCGCGCGCCCTCGCGAGCGGCGCGAGTTCCGCGAGCGTGACTTCCTTGGTGAAGCCCGTGACGGCGTAGTTGCTGCAATGCACTTTCATCAGGAGCGCGGTCCTGGCGTTGATCGCTTCGTCGTAATCCTTCAGATGCGTGCGGTTGGTCGTGCCGACTTCGCGCAGCTTCGCGCCCGCGCGGCTCATGATGTCGGGAATGCGAAACGCGCCGCCAATCTCGACCAGCTCGCCGCGCGACACGATCACTTCGCGACGCGCGGCCAGCGCGGACAGCGTCAGCAGCACGGCGGCCGCGTTGTTGTTGACGACCGTCGCGGCTTCGGCGCCCGTCAGTTCACAGATGAGTTCGTTGATGAGGTCATCGCGGTCGCCGCGCGCGCCGGTCGCGAGATCGAATTCGAGATTGGCGGGCCGCGTCAGGACTTCGGCGACGGCGCGCAGCGCTTCATCCGGCAACAGCGCGCGGCCGAGGTTCGTGTGCAGCACCGTGCCCGTGAGATTGAAGACGCTTTTCACGCTGCTTTCCGCGCGCTTGTCGAGCGTCGCGCCGACGCTTGCCGCGAGGCTCGCATCGGCCAGTGCCTCGACGGATGCGCGGCCCGCCTGCGCTTCGGCGCGCCATGCGTCGAGCGACGCGCGCAGCACGGCGAGCGTCTGCGTGCGTCCGTGCGCGGCCAAGACCGGCGCGAATGCCGCCGATGCCAGCACGCGCTCCACCGATGGCACTCGCGCCATCAGCGCGCGCAATTCGCTGTCGTTGTTGCCGGTGACATTACTCACGCTTCTATCCTCTTCCCTTCATGCTTCATCGACGTGTTCGGGCCACAGCCACGGATGCGGCGACGCACGGCGAAAACCCGCGTCGCCCATCAGAAGGTCGAGCGTGAGGCTTGCCAGATCGTCGGCGTAAGGCTCGAAGTCGTAGGCCTTGTCCTGATAGCCGATCTTTCTGTAGGTGCCGCATTCGTCGCACGACTCGGCCTTGAGCGCGGCCTGCTTCGCGCGGGCAGCGCGTTGTTCCTCGTTTTCGTCGTCCGTGGGCGTGCCCATGGCGTGATACGCAATGCCCTTGGTGGAGTCGCAATTCGAGCATTTGGCGCGCACGACATGCCATTCGGTCGAGCACAAGCCGCACTGCACGTAGCGATAACCATCATGCGTGCCGCCGACGCGCACGATGCTCGCCACCGGCATCGAGCCGCAGAGCGGGCAGACGCCGGGCGCATCGAGATAAGGCACATCCGACACGGCGATGCGCGTGGCCAGATCGGTCCACACCACTTGCAGCGCGGCGACGATGAATGGCGCCGCCGCCGGATCGATCTCCGCGAAGCGCAGCGCGATGATCGCGTCGGCCTGCGTGTCGAGCGTGGCGGCGTCGGTCGTGCGCAGACGCGCGACGAGTTGCGCGAGCGGCGGCGTGAGCGCGCCCGCGGCTTCGATACTGTCGAGCAGCATGAACAGCACGTCGCGCCACGCGGGATCGCGCTCGTCGGTGAGCGCGGGGACGATAGGCATCGAATGCTGCTGATTGCGTTCGATTGACTCGCGCGCGGGCATCAAAGCGGTGGAGGTCGAAAGGATGCGTTGCTGCGCATCGGCGAGCGCGGCCATGAGGCGCAGATAGCCCGCGATCGGATTGCTCGCTTCGGCGAGTTGCAACAGACGGGCGGCGCGGGCGGCGAACACGGTGCCGCGTTCGGGCATGCGAAGACGGGGAATGGCCGAAGGATCGAGAGACTCGATCTTGGCGGCTTCGAGAATGCGTTGGACCACGGGATTCCTTGAGGAAGGTCGGGGCGGGATCAAGAATAACAGCTTATAACGGAGCGCTCAGCGATGCTCATGCTCCGCGCGGAGGTACAAAAATGAGTTCACGCAAACGGAAATTCAAAATGGAACTTTCAATACGGAAGCAGGGAAATGGCGCGGCAGTCCGGTTGCCCGCCGCGCTGCTGAAAGGCATGAAACGGACCCTTGGCGACAAATTCAATGTCGAGGTGTGCCCGGACGGAATCATGCCGATGCCGGCTCGTCGCGAATTGTCGCTCGAGGAACTGCAGGCGCAGTGCGACCCGAAGGCGCCTATCTCCGATGAATTGGCTGACTGGAACAATCTAAAACCGGTAGGACGTGAGCTATGGTGAAAGGCAACAAATTCGACGCGGGGATATTGCGCACGTCGGCCTGAGTCCGGCAATCGGCCATGAGCAACAAAGCGACTTCAGGCCCGGGCTCGTGCTGTCGGCTGCGTCATTCAATGCGCTGGAGACCGCACTGGTCGCGCCTGTCACGCAGAGCGGCGGCTTCGCGCGATACGCCGGTTTCGCAGTCCCGCTCGCCGGGCTTGGCTCAAGGACGCAAGGCGTCGCGCTCGTCAACATGGTCCGCACGTTAGACCTCGAAGCGCGCGGTACGAGTCGAGGAACGCGCGCCAATCGAAGTGACGGACGACGCGCTAGCGCGCCGTCACGCCATTCTCGACTGACGCGCATTCGGCCTACTTGCCGATGATCTCCTTGAACCACCGCGGATGGTGCTTCCTGGCCCATCCATAAGTGACCGTGCCGCGTGTCATCGCGCCGACAGAACCCTTGATCCAGATCGCCGCGTAGATATGCACGATGATCCCGACGATCAGCACGAACGCCGCCGCCGCATGCACGACCGCCGCCACGCGAATGATCTCGATGGGAAAGTAGAACGAGAAGTAGCGCCGCCAAATCACGATGCCGCTCAACAGCAGAAGCGGCAGGCAAGCGGCCATCGTGAAGAACAGCAGCTTTTGCCCGGCGTTGTACTTGCCGATCTCCGGCAGCCGGTCTTCGCGATTGGCCAGCACGTCGTCGATCTGCTTCATCCACTGCACGTCGGCTTTGTCCAGATAGTTGTGATGCCAGAAACGCAGCGCAAGAATCATGAACGAGACGAACATCACGCAGCCGACGAACGGATGCAGAATGCGCGTCCACTGGCCGCCGCCGAAGATTGCGTAGAGCCAGGCCATCGACGGATGAAACATCGCGAGACCGGAGAGCGCCAGCAAGACGAACGTGATCGCGGTGATCCAGTGATTGCTGCGCTCGTTCGGCGTGTAACGGACGATTAGGCGGTTGCCCTTCACGTCGCGCAGTTCGCTATCGTGATTCATTCGAACGCTCCCTTTGCTGAAACGCCTCTTCGGCTTCGTGCTGTGCTTCGGCTTCTTCTTCCGCGCTCACCTCGTTCGGACCGACACGCGTGTAGTGGAAGAACCCGGCGATCGCGGCCAGCGCGATACCCGCCATTGCAAGCGGCTTGGTCACGCCTTTCCAGATCGACACCAGCGGACTGATGTGCGGGTCTTTCGCGAGCTCGTGATAAAGCTGCGGCTGATCCGCGTGATGCAGCACGTACATCACATGCGTGCCGCCCACGCCCGCCGGGTTGTAAAGACCCGCGTTTTCGAAACCGCGCTCCTTCAGGTCTTCGATGCGATCCTCCGCTTGCGTGATCATGTCCACCTTGGTGCCGAACATGATCGCGCCCGTCGGACATGTCTTCACGCACGCCGGCTCCTGCCCGACCGCGACGCGGTCCGAACAGAGCGTGCACTTGTACGCGCGATGATCTTCCTTCGAAATACGCGGAATGTTGAACGGGCAGCCCGTGACGCAGTATCCGCAGCCAATGCAGTTTTCCTCGTGAAAATCCACGATGCCATTGGTGTACTGCACGATCGCGCCCGGCGACGGACACGCCTTGAGACACCCCGGATCCTCGCAATGCATGCAGCCGTCCTTGCGGATCAGCCACTCGAGGTCGCCCTTCGGGTTCTCGTACTCCGTGAAGCGCATCACCGTCCACGAATGTTCGGTGAGATCACGCGGATTGTCGTAGACGCCGGTCGTATGACCGACGTCGTCGCGCAGGTCGTTCCACTCCATGCACGCCGTCTGACATGCCTTGCAGCCGATGCACTTCGATACGTCGATGAGCTTCGCGACCGTCCCCGTCACCGGCTCGCGAACTTGCGGCGGCGGCGTGGTGGTGGCCGAGAGGCGCTTGATGTCGAGCGATTGCAGAGCCATCTCGTCTCCTTTAAGCCTTCTCGGCTTTTTCGACCTTCACGAGGAAAGACTTGAACTCCGGTGTCTGCGAGTTCCCGTCGCCCACGGAAGGCGTCAGTGTGTTGACGAGATAGCCCGGCTGCGTGAGGCCCTTGAAGCCCCAATGCAGCGGCAGGCCGACGGTATGCACCTTCTTGCCCTCCACGTTCAATGGCTTGATGCGCTTGGTGACGAGCGCCACCGCGACGATATGCCCGCGATTGCTCGATACCTTCACGCGCTCGCCCGCCACGACGCCCACTTCCTTTGCGTGTTCCTCGCCGATTTCCACGAACTGCTGCGGCTGCACGATGGCGTTGAGCCGCGCGTGCTTGGTCCAGTAATGGAAGTGCTCGGTCAGGCGATAGGTCGTCGCCGTGTCCGGGAACTTGTCGGCGGTGCCGAGCGCCGCGCGGTCATCCGGGAAGATGCGCGCGGCTGGATTGCTCACCACTGCCTTGTTGTCCGGGAAGAACGGGTTATAGCCGAGCGGCGTCTCGAACGGTTCGTAATGCACCGGGAACGGTCCTTCGTTCATGCCGTCGCGCGCAAAGAAACGCGCCACGCCCTCCGGATTCATGATGAACGGATTCATGCCGTTCTCCGGGGGCTCGTCGGCCTTGAAGTCGGGAATGTCCGGTCCGGTCCACGCCTTGCCGTTCCATGCGATCAGCTTGCGCGTCGGGTCGAAAGGCTTGCCGCTCACATCGCATGACGCGCGGTTGTAGAGCACACGGCGATTCGCCGGCCACGCCCACGCCCAGCCGAGCGTCTGACCGATGCCCGTCGGGTCCGAGTTGTCGCGCCGGCCCATTTGATTGCCAGCTTGCGTCCACGATCCGCAGAAGATCCAGCAACCGCTCGCCGTCGAGCCATCGTCACGCAAAAGCGCGAAGCTCGACAACTGCTCGCCCTTCTTCGCCAGCACCTTCGTCTTGTCGGTGGGATCGGCGACATCCGCGAGCGCGCGGCCGTTGAACTCCATCGCGATCTCTTCCGGCGTCGGACTTTCCGGGTCCGCATAAGGCCAGGTCATGTTGAGGATAGGATCGGGATACTTGCCGCCCTTTTCCTTATAGGCCTGCCGAATGCGCAGCCACAGCCCCGACATGATCTCCAGGTCGCTCTTCGCTTCGCCCGGAGCGACCGCGCCCTGCCAGTGCCATTGCAGCACGCGGCTCGAACTCACGAGCGAGCCGCGCTCTTCCGCGAAACACGTGGTCGGCAGACGGAAGACTTCAGTCTGAATCTTCGAGGCGTCGACATCGTTGAACTCGCCGTGGTTCTTCCAGAACTCGGAAGTCTCGGTGGCAAGCGGGTCCATGATGACGAGCCACTTCAGCTTCGACAGTCCAAGCCCGATCTTCGCCTTGTTCGGCGCGGCCGCGAGCGGATTGAAACCCTGCGCGATATAGCCGTTCATCTTGCCCTGCGCCATCAGCTCGAACACCTGGAGCATGTCGTAAGACTTGTCGAGCTTCGGCAGATAGTCGAAGCCGAAGTTGTTCTCGGCGGTCGCGTTGTCGCCCCACCATGACTTCATGAAGCTCACATGGAACGCGCGATAGTTCTTCCAGTAGCTCAACTGATTCGGCCGCAAAGGCTGCGTCGCGCGCTTCTTGATGAACTCGTCGAAGTCCTGCTCGCCTTCCATCGGCAAGGTCATATAGCCGGGCAGCAGATTCGACATCAGGCCGAGATCGGTTAGGCCTTGAATGTTCGAGTGCCCGCGCAGCGCGTTCATGCCGCCGCCCGCCATGCCGATGTTGCCAAGCAGAAGTTGCACCATCGCACCGGTGCGGATCATCTGCGCGCCGACCGAGTGATGCGTCCAGCCGAGCGCATACAGAATGGTTCCCGCGCGATTCGGCGCGGCGGTCGTGGCAAGCATCTCGCAGACCTTGAGGAACTTGTCGGTCGGCGTGCCGCAGACCTTCGTCACCATCTCGGGCGTATAGGTCGAGAAATGCTGCTTGAGCAGGTTGTAGACACAGCGCGGATGCTGCAAGGTCGGATCGACCTTGACGAAGCCATCGTCGCCGCGTTCATAGTCCCAGCTCGACTTGTCGTAGTTGCGCTTCTCGGCGTTATAGCCCGAGAACTCGCCGTCCTTGAATGCGAAGTCCTCGCGCACGATAAAGGACATGTCCGTGTAGTTGCGGACGTACTCGTGCTGAATCTTGTCGTTGGTGAGCAGGTAATTGATGATGCCGCCCAGGAACGCGATGTCGCTTCCCGTGCGAATCGGCGCATAGAAATCCGCCACCGATGCGGTGCGCGTAAAGCGCGGATCGACCACGATGAGACGCGTCTTGCGATGCGCCTTCGCCTCGGTCACCCACTTGAAACCGCACGGATGCGCCTCGGCTGCGTTGCCGCCCATTACCAGAATCACGTCCGCGTTCTTGATGTCGACCCAATGGTTCGTCATCGCTCCACGGCCAAACGTCGGGGCAAGACCTGCCACCGTCGGGCCATGTCAGACACGCGCCTGATTGTCGAATGCGAGCATGCCCAGGCTGCGGGCAGTTTTATGCGTCAGATAGCCGACTTCGTTGCTGCCCGCCGACGCCGCGAGCATGCCCGTGGTCAGCCAGCGATTCACCTTCTTGCCGTCCGCCGTGGTCTCGACGAAATTCGCGTCGCGATCTTCCTTCATCAGTTTGGCGATACGGTCGAGCGCGTCTTCCCACGAGATGCGCTTCCATTCGTCCGATCCCGGCGCGCGATACTCGGGATGCATGAGGCGGCTGGGGCTATGAATGAAGTCGATGAGCGATGCACCCTTCGGGCACAGCGTGCCGCGATTGACGGGATGGTCGGGGTCGCCTTCGATATGGATGATGCTGGCCTTCGCATTCTTGGCGTTGTCGCCGAGGCCGTACATGAGGATGCCGCATCCGACTGAGCAGTACGGGCAGGTATTACGCGTTTCCGTGGTACGCGACAGCTTGTACTGACGAACTTCGGCGAGCGCAGGTGCCGGAGAGAAGCCTAGCGCCGCCAGGCTCGATCCGGCGAGCGTGCTCGCTGAGACCTTCAGGAACTGTCGCCGTGACATTTGCAGCATTTTAGTGCCTCGGCGTTTTGTAATGTGGGTGGCGAAATTATAGGGCGCGCTGTCCTATTTCGCTGGCGAACACGGCACTTTCGACTCGATGCGAAGCCTCGTTGTGGCGTTGCGCCGACGCGCGCTCAAGAGCCAAACGTTGCACCCAGTCACGTCGACTTACGGTTGGACTGGAATAGTTCCTGCTCTCCTTCGTTCGAGTTTGGTCAGTCCGTTCATCGTATCCAGAGGTCCGCCATGAGTTCCGTATCCACACAGAAGATCGAAGCCGTCGTCAAAAAGGACGCCTCCTGGGTGCTCGGCGCGCTCAAGAAATTTTCGGAGGATCGCTGCGCCGCGATGGCCGCGAGTATCGCCTTCTATTCTGCGTTTTCGCTCGCGCCGACGCTCGTCATGGTGATCGCCGTGGCCGGTTGGGTGTTTGGCGCCGAAGCCGCGCGCGGTCAGCTCTTTCATCAGGTCAACGGGCTCCTCGGCGATCAGGGCGCGGCGGGCGTGCAGAGTATTGTCGAGAATGCGCATCGCAGCGGCGGGACGGGCATCGCGGCGGTCATCTCGTTCGCGCTGCTCGCGATCGGTGCGTCGGCGACGTTTTCATCCCTCAATACGGCGCTCAATCTTGTATGGCCGCTCACGGGCGATCAGCGCTCGAGCGTCTTTGCAATGGTGCGCGTGCGGCTCATCTCGTTTGGACTCGTGCTCGGCGTGGCGTTTCTCCTGATCGTCTCGCTGGTGCTGGACACCGCGATTCAGGCCGTCGGCATGTGGCTCTGGGGCGACTCGCCGTTCGTGATCATCGGCGATATCGTTCAATTGGTCGCCGGTCTCGCCATTCTGACCGTCGCGTTCGGCGCGCTGCTCAAATTTCTCCCCGATGCCCCCGTGCAGTGGCGCGACGCGCTCGTCGGCGGGCTCGTCGCGGCGCTGTTGTTCTCGGCGGGCAAGAAACTGTTCGCGCTCTATTTGACGCACGCAGGCACGGCCAGCGCGTTCGGCGCGGCCGGATCGCTCGCGGTTCTGCTCATGTGGCTGTATTTTTCGGCGGCCGTGTTGTTGCTCGGCGCGGAGTTCTCGGCGGCGCGCGCGCGTCTGCACGATCCGCGCGGCGCGTGGGGCCAGCAAAACATGGGACGCGTGCCGCCGGGCAGCCGCGCCAAGATCGGTTCGATGCTCGCGGCTTCCACCCGCACGGGCATGCCTGCGGCGGCATCCGCATCGGCGGCGGCGACGGAGGCATCGAGCACAGCGCCAGTCGTATCGCCCGCCAGCGCTCGGAACGATGCGCCCGTGCCCGCGAGCGCCCGGCGTGCCATCGGCGCGCGCGCTCAACACACACAGTTGTTGACGGGACAGGCGCGCAAGAAGGTATCGGCGGTGGCGAAGGCGCTGGAGATATCGCGCAAGATCGCGCGCGTCGAGAGCACCGCGACGCGCGCCACGGCGATGGCCATGCTCGGCGCGGGCCGCAAGGCATCGACCGCCAATGCCGCAGTGAAGCGGCACCCATGGCGCTCGGTGTTTTTCGCGGCAAGCGCGGGAATGGCAGTCGCGTTGCTCACACGCCGCGGCTCCGCGCCTCGGGAAAACAACGACCTGCAAAGCTGATCCGCATTTCCCTTTTCGCCTTCCACGAACGCCGCGCCTCTAGGGCGCGGCGTTTTTTGTTGCCTCGGTGAAAGGAAAATACCCGCTCGCGGCTGCTGTTTGTTAATCGGATTGATGGTAATCGCGCGCCATCGGAATATCCTAGAATTGAGCGCGGAACTAATTTCAAGATAGCCTGTCATCCGCAACCCGTTCAAAACAAACGGAAATCCCCCTTTTTGAGACCACGTTAGAAACTGTGTCTTTTACGAGACAGTAAATTTTTTTCGTTTCTTAAGATTCGAAACGTTGCGTTATTCTCTGCGCCGGCAACAACGATATTTAACAATCGCGTGGAGAATTCGATGAAACGATTCGCACTGACGTCCCTCTCGCTGGCGCTGCTCGGCGCAGCTGGCGCGGCACAGGCACAAACGAGCGTGACGCTGTATGGCGTGATCGACGCTGGTCTCGGTTATGTGAGCAACGCCAACGCAAATGGCGACCACCTGTACGGCATGATCAACGGCAATCTGTCCGGCGATCGCTGGGGCCTGAAGGGTCAAGAAGATCTGGGCGGCGGTCTGAAGGCGATTTTCCAGTTGGAAAGCGGCTTTGACATCGGCAC
Source organism: Caballeronia sp. GAWG1-1 (assembly GCF_023631465.1). NCBI lineage: Bacteria > Pseudomonadati > Pseudomonadota > Betaproteobacteria > Burkholderiales > Burkholderiaceae > Caballeronia > Caballeronia sp. GAWG1-1. The sequence continues at coordinate 30,221 of NZ_JALQDB010000028.1, read as the reverse complement.
CGGCCGTCTCGGCCAAGGTGGCCGCGAGTTCGGTCGTCAAGCATTCGTCGGTTTGTCGGGCAATCAGTGGGGTACGGTCACCCTGGGTCGCCAATACGATCCGCTGGTTGACATGGTCCAAGGCATCACGGCCGACAACTACTGGGGCGCAATCTTCGCAACGCCGGGCGACGTCGACAACTACGACAACTCGCTGCGCGTGAGCAACGCCGTCAAGTACGTTTCGCCGAACTACGCGGGCTTCCAGGTCGAAGGCCTGTACGGCTTCTCGGGTCTGGCAGGCGCAACGGGCCAAGGTCAAACCTGGTCGGGCGCTGCAACATATAACAACGGTCCCCTGGCAGTCGCCGGCGGCTACTTCTACGCTAACAACCCGAACGCCGGCCGCATTCCGCCGACGGGCGCAAGCACGTGGAACAGCACGACGTCGGACGCACTGTTCGACGGCCCGATCAACAACGCATACGCATCGGCGCACGCAATCGGCATCGCTCGCGGCGCGGTTCAGTACACGATCGGCGCGTTCACGGTCGGCGGTTCGTACAGCAATGCACAGTTCAAGGCAGACGGTGGTTCGCGCTTCGGCTCGGAACACTTCAACGTCGGCAACGGTTTCGTGAACTTCCAGGCAACCCCGGCGCTGCTGCTCGGCGTGGGCTACACCTACACGAAGTCGGGCGGCGACACGTCGGCCAAGTACCACCAGGCCAGCCTGGGTGCGGACTACTCGCTGTCGAAGCGCACGGACTTCTACGCAGTTGCGGCTTACCAGCACGCAAGCGGCGATCAGCGCGACGGCACGACGGGCGGCATCAACTCGGCGCAAGCCTCGATCGGTTCCTACGGCTACGACAGCGGCAGCAGCCATCAGGAAATCGTCATCATCGGCGTGCGTCACAAGTTCTAAGAACAAGCGGATGGCCCGGTACGCGAGTACCGCGCCACACGATAGAGCAGCACACCTCGACAGCCACCGGTTTTCCGGTGGCTGTTTTTTCTTGTGCGAAGCCTTTGCCCCACACTCCGAGCCAGCGTGAACCGCAACAAATTGTGCCGACGGGCTTCATCGACGCGCGCGCATAAAGCACAATCGTTCGGATAACCAAGCATCCGGGGAGATTCGTTCATGCTGTCGCGCCAATTCGCCGCTGTCTCGTGTTTCGCTTGGCTTGTCTTGCTCGGCGCCTGCCGTTTCGCGCCTGTGCCAGCCGCATCCGGCAACGCTTTGCCAATGATCGTCGCGCATCGAGGCGGCGCGGCGGACGCGCCTGAAAACACCCTGCTCGCCATTGAGACCGCGCTCGCGAATCACGCGGATGCGATCTGGCTCACCGTGCAACTCACGCGCGATGACGTCCCGGTGCTCTATCGTCCGGCCGACCTCTCCGCAAACACAAATGGTACGGGCACGGTCGCCAGCCACGAATTCGCCGCGTTGCGAAGCCTGAACGCGGGCTGGAACTTCACGCAGACGGATGCGAACGGCGAGAAGCAGTATCCGTATCGCGCGCGGCCGTTGCCTATTCCCTCGCTCGCCGAGGCATTGCGGGCCATTCCATCGTCCACGACGGTCATACTCGACATGAAAGCGCTGCCCGCCGAAACGCAGGCAAGCGCCGTCGCCCGCGTGCTGAGCGAGGAAAGCGCGTGGCCGCGCGTGCTGATCTATTCGACGGATGCCGCCTACCAGGCGGCGTTTGCGCCTTATCGCGAAGCGCGTCTTTTCGAATCGCGCGATGCGACGCGTGAGCGCTTGGCGCAAGTCGCGCTGGAGCACGAGTGCCGAAAGCCGCCGCCCGAAGGCGCATGGACGGCGTTCGAATACAGGAGAAAGATGGATTTGGTCGAGACGTTCACGCTTGGCGAAGCGCGCTCCACCGTGGATGCGCGACTCTGGACGCCGCCGGCGGTCAGTTGCTTCAAGACGAACGGCAACGTACGGATTCTGGCGATCGGGGTCGACCAGGCAGAGGATTATCGCGCCGCCGCGTGTCTTGGAATGGACGCCGTGCTGGCCGATTCGCCGCGCCGGGCATACGCGAGCAAGACAAGCCTCGCCGAGCCGCTCCAGTGCCCTGCAAACGCGCCCTGAAGGATTCTTGAAGGTCTACTGCTGCGGCGCGTTGCCGTTTGAATCCACGTCCTCGGCGAGCGTCTGCGCCGGCGCTTCACCAGAACTTGGCAGATCGCCGATGACGAGCCGCGGCACGATCGTGCGCGACTCGCGCGGACGCAGCGGCACGTTGGCAAGATCGGTCCACGAAGGGTTCGGAATCTCGCCGAAAATCTGCCGCAGGCGCTCGCCCCACGTGCGGTGGATCATCTGGTAATACGCGCTGTCGTTGTCGAGCGAGGCGAAACGCGTCACGCGCAACGCGTCTTTCTCGTAGACCAGCAAGTCGAGCGGCAAGCCCACCGAGAGATTCGAACGCAGCGTCGAATCCATGGAGATAAGCGCGCATTTCGCGACTTCGTCGAGATCCGTGGACGGCGTAATGACGCGGTCGATGATCGGCTTGCCGTATTTCGACTCGCCAATCTGAAAATAAGGCGAAACGCGCGTCGATTCTATGAAGTTACCCGCTGCATAAACCATGAAAAGGCGCGGCGGCTGACCGTGTATCTGACCGCCGAGAATGAAGCTGCAGTTGAAATCGACGCTGAATTCCGCGAGCGAAAGCGCGTCGCGCCGATGCACTTCGCGCACCGCGTCGCCGACGATGCGCGCGGCTTCCGCCATGGTGGCGACGCTATAAAGCGTGGGCGCGTCCGGGTCCGCGGGTTCGGCGAGCATATGCGTCACCGCTTGCGTGAGCGCGAGGTTACCGGCCGCAAGCAGCACGATCACCCGGTCTCCCGGCTGTTCGAAAACAGTCATTTTGCGGGCGGCGCTTACGTGGTCCACACCGGCATTCGTGCGCGTATCGGAAAGGAACACGAGGCCCTCGTCCACACACATACCCACGCAATAAGTCATGTCGATCAATCCTGAAGCCAAACAAAACGCTATTGTACTGACGCTGCCCGCGCATCGCATTCGCGCTGCGTTTTTTCGCTGAATCGCATAAATGCGGCAGTAAAGGCATTAAACTGATTAACGGCACTTATCCGCGCTGCTTGAGAGCGTCACCAGCGCGCACTTCCAGCACCTATATTCATGCACGATCTCACGGACGACCTCGATGAATTCGCAGCGGACACGCTGCTCGCAGGCCTCGCGCGTCCCATCGTGTTCGTCGACCTGGAAACCACCGGCAGCAATCCGACGGTGGATCGCATCACCGAAATCGGCGTCATAGAAGTGAGCAAGGCGGGCATCGAACGCTATAGCGTGCTCGTCGATCCGGGCATGCCGGTGCCCCCGTTCATCTCGCGTCTGACGGGCATCGAGGACAGCATGGTGCGCGGTCAGCCCACTTTCGAATCGCTCGCGCAGGCGCTTGCCGAGCGTCTCCAGGGCAAGCTTTTCGTCGCGCATAACGCGCGCTTCGACTACGGCTTCCTCAAGAACGAGTTCCGTCGCGCGGGCATTGCGTTTCGCGCGGATACGTTGTGCACGGTGCGCTTGTCGCGCTCGCTCTTTCCATCGGTCGAACGTCATGGGCTCGATGCGCTCATCGCGCGCTTCAATCTCGCGCCCGAAGGACGCCACCGCGCGCTCGCCGATGCCGACCTCCTTTGGCAGTTCTGGCAGAAGATTCACGCGCTCTATTCGCAAGAACTCGTCGATGCCGCCGTGAAAGCGCTCGTCAGGCGCGCGAGTCTGCCCGCCGCGTTGCCCGAGGGCGCGCTCGACGCGTTGCCTGCCACGCCCGGCGTCTATCTCTTCCACGGCGCGGACGACATTACGCTCTACGTCGGCAAGAGCGTGAATCTGAAGCAGCGTGTGAGCGCGCATTTCGCGGGGGATCATCGGTTGGCGAAGGATTTGTCGATATCGCAGGCCATCCGCAGAATCGAATACCGCGAGACCGTGGGCGAACTCGGCGCGCTGTTGCTCGAAGCGAAGCTCGTAAAGGACTTGCAGCCGCTGCATAACCGGCTGCTCAAGCGCGCGTCGGCGGCGTGCGCGTGGCAATGGCTGCCGGGCGCGCCTGCGCCCGTGCTGCTGCGCGCGAGCAAGCGCGATCTGTCGCGCGAGGCGCATCTCTTCGGCGTGTTCGAATCGCGCGCCAAGGCGCATGCGTATCTGCGCCATCTCGCCGATGAACATCGACTCTGCCACGCCACGCTCGGCCTGGAAAAAGCGGGACCCGCGCGCGGTTGCTTCGGCTATCAGGTGAAGCGCTGTCTCGGTTCGTGCGCCGGCGCGGAGCCGTTCGCGGACCATGCGGCGCGTGCGCTCGAAGCGCTCGGCAATGCGCGCCTCGTGCGCTGGCCGCATGAAGGCGCCATCGCGATCAGCGAGCGCGATGCATCGACGAATCGCGAGGCGTGGCATGTCATCGATCGATGGTGCTATCTCGGCACATGCGCCGCGCGCGATGAAATTGCATCGTTGCTTGCCAGTGCGCCGGAGATACGTCCGTTCGACCCGGATGTGTACGCGCTGATCGCGAAACGCCTGTCGGCCGGTCAGTTCGAATGGATCGCGTGCGATGCGCGACCTGCGTTCAGTCTCGTCGCGCAGATCGCGCAAATCGTGGCGGCGCCGATGAAGACGCCGGCGCCGACCCAAACGAAGACGAAGCGCATGAAGACGCGTTACGTCGAAGATCAATTCGCATTGAGTTTCTGACGCGAAGACGGCGCCCTAACGATACGGCGCGATCGAGCGCCTTACTCAAGCCAACCCGCCGTTCGCCCGCAATACCTGCGCGTTGACCCATCCCGCATCCTTGCCGACAAGAAACGCAACCACCGACGCGATATCTTCCGGCTGGCCGAGTCGCTCAAGCGGCGGCATCTTCGAAAAGTTCGCGATCTGTTCGTCGGTCTTGCCATCGAGAAAGAGCGAAGTCGCAACCGGCCCCGGCGCCACCGCATTCACGGTAATGCTTCGTCCGCGCAACTCCTTCGCGAAGACATGCGTGAACGCTTCGACCGCCGCTTTCGTGGCGTTGTAAATGGCGTATCCCGGCATGTTGAGCGCGAGCGTCGTGCTCGAAAAATTGACGATACGCCCGCCTTCGTTCAAACGCTTCGCCGCCTCGCGCAACGTGTTGAACGTGCCGCGCACATTGATGTTGAAAGTCTGGTCGTAGAGCGCGTCGCTCGTGTCGGCGAGCGGCGTGGCCTTGAGCACGCCTGCGTTGTTGATGAGCGCATCGACGGGGCCGAGTTGCGCTTCGACCGCATCGAACATGCGTCGCACGTCGTCGGCGCTAGCCACGTCCGCCTTTACCGCGAGCGCGCGGCTTCCCGCGGCTTCCAGTTCCGCGACGAGCGCGTCCGCTTCCTTCGCGCTCGATGCATAGTTCACCGCTACCGCAAAACCTTCCTGCGCGAGACGTCTCGCAATCTGCGCGCCAATTCCGCGCGATGCGCCCGTGACGATGGCAACCTTGTTCGCGTGCGATTGATTCATGGTTCGCTCCTGATGTTCGTTGATCGATGAGCGCCATGATGGATCATTTCGTTTTCGCGATCATCGCTTGCGGATTAGTATCATCGTTCCAGTTGCCTCAACAATCTCAGACCTCGAACTTCAGCCGACATGGACCGCTTTCAGGAAATGCAGGTGTTCGTGCGCATTGCCGAGCGCCACAGCTTCACGCAAGCCGCCGACGACTTGCAGATGCCGCGCGCAACCGTCACCAATCTGATGAAGCGCCTGGAAGAACGGCTCGGTGCGCGCCTGCTCGAACGCACGACACGCACCGTGCGCCTCACGCCCGATGGCGACGCGCATTATCGCCGTTGCGTGCGGCTCATCGCGGACATGGAGGAAGCGGAAGGTTCGTTCAGGCATGCGGAGCCGAAGGGCTTGCTGCGCGTCAACCTGCAAGGAACGCTTGCACGCCATTTCATCGTGCCTGGGTTGCCGGCGTTTCTCGAACGCTATCCGCAGATCGAACTGCATGTAGGCGAAGACGACCGCTTCGTCGATCTCGTGCGTGAAGGCGTGGATTGCGTGTTGCGCGCGGGCACTCTGCAGGACTCGTCGATGATCGCAAAACGCGTCGCCACGCTCGAACAAGTGACGGTGGCGAGCCCCATTTATCTCGCGCGAATGGGCACGCCGGAAAATATCGATTCGCTTGCGGCGCATCGCGCGGTTAATTATGTATCGAGTGCAAGCGGGCGCAATGTTGCCCTTGAATTCGAAATGGCCGACGGCGTGCAAAGCATAGAGCTGCCGGGCGCGATTTCCGTTACCGGCGTCGAGCTATATACGCAAGCTGCGCTCGCGGGACTCGGTATTGTGCAAGTGCCGCGTTATCGCATAGAAAGCGAACTCGCCGATGGCAGGCTGCAATGCGTGTTACCTGATTTGATTGTTCCGCCCATGCCGGTATCGCTGCTTTATCCGCATGCGCGGCAGCTTTCAGCGCGCGTACGGGTTTTCGTGGACTGGTTGAGCGATATCTTTGCGAAAGCCGACGTTTGAAATCAAAGCACGAGAGGCCAACGTCCTCGATTAAAAGGAACGCTGGCCTCTCGATTCCCGATCACCGAAAATCAGGCAATCAGTTCAGGTCTTTAAACCTTACGCTGCGGCATCCTTCAGCTTCTTCAACGCGCGCGCCTTGATGCGAACGCTTGCGGGCTTGGCCGGGAACCAGCGCTCCGTGCCCGTGAACGGGTCCTTGCCGAAGCGCTTCTTCTTCGCGGCAACGGTTTGCGCCGTGATCTTCAGAAGACCGGAGAGCGTGAACTCGCCTGCGCCCTTCTTATGGATGGACCCAAGGATGGTGTCTTCCAGCGCGACCAGCACGGCCTTGACCGCCTTCACATCCACGGCTGCACGCTCGGACAGATGCGTTGCAAGCGATGCCTTGGTGAAGGTGTCCTTGATCGGAGCCAGCGCGCCAGTGGTCTTCTTGGCGGCGACTGCCTTCTTGGCAACGACGGCCTTCTTGGCGGGTACTTTCTTCGCGGCAACCTTCGATGCTGCTTTCTTAGCCGGTGCGGCGGTCTTTACCGTGGCCTTTTTGGCCGTGGCTTTCTTGGCAGCGGTTTTTGCGGAAGTCGGCATGTTTCTCCTACCTGTGTTTTTGGTCAGTGATATCGGAATACGTTCGCGGTAATGCGTTCGTATCAGGCCGGATTCTACATACGCCAAGCGAGTTCGTGCGAGTCTTTTGCGTTTTTATATCGTTTTTCCAGGGCTTTTTCGTGGCGTCGCGCTGACATGCGAGTCGACGATCGAGTGATGAGCATCGAATCGATGCTCATGCGTCGAGTTGAAAGGCTCATGAAGAGCCAGTCATGAACGATGTGCAATATGCGCAATGAGCGGATAGTGATCCGATGCAACCCGCGACAAGCGCGTGCGATGCACGTTCACGCTCATCAGACGTTCACCGGGATGCACCCAGATGCGATCGAGCGCGAAGAGCGGATAGCGCGTCGGAAACGTGCGCAGCGCACTCGCGCGATGGAAGTGCGTAACGAGCCGGCGCAAGGTGCGGCCATGAACGAACCATTCGTTCAGGTCGCCGAGAAGGATCACGGGCAAGGCAGGTGTATCGAATTTTTGCAGCACTTGTTCGACCTGCATGCGACGTTCGCTCGATGCAAGCCCGAGATGCGTCGCGACCACGCGCCACACTTCACCGCCACAGTCGATGTCGGCATCGAGCGCGCCACGCGGTTCGCGGCTTCTGAACGAAAGATCGAGCGTGCGCACGGCCTGCACCGGATAGCGCGTAAGGACCGCGTTGCCATAACGGCGCGCAGGTGTATCGAGCGTCGGGCCCGCGACCGCGTGCAGACCCGTCATGCGCTGCAGCACTTCGAGTACATCGGACGATGCACTGCCGCCGAGCGGCACTTCCTGCAGCGCGAAGATATCGGCATCGATTTCGTTGAGCACTTCACCGATACGCTCCGGCGCGAAACGTCCGTCGATGCCAACCGCACCATGCAGGTTGTAAGTCGCGATACGCAACTCTCTCGCACGCGCCACGTGCTTCGATTGATTGCCGATATCCATTCCCGCTTCGTGCATCATCGTCATGGGTTGACCTCGTCATGGCGTGTAGGCGCGCCCTTGTTCGCGCCGTTACTTGCGGCATGGCCGGTTTCGCGCGGCATCGCACCGCTTTCGCGCAGACGGCTCGCGCGTTGCGCCTCGTCGCTGGCGCGCGGTTTGTCGGCATCGCTCGGTGCGCCTTCGTGGACTTTTTCTTCTTCGCCACTTCCGAGGAAGCGTTGCAACAGCAGCGACACGCCGAGTAACGCCGCGCCGATGCCGATCAGCACCGCGAACGAGCCGACTGTCGGATGCCGGAACGACGCCACCAGTTGATGCGCGAACGCCACTGTCAGAACGATGCCCGGTCCCATGCCGAGCGCCGTGCCGATCATGAAGTCGCGCATGCGGATATGCGAGGCGCCCGCCACGAGATTGACGATGGCAAACGGCGCCACCGGCAGCAACCGCAACACGACGACCGCTACGATGCCGCGCTTCGCCACGCGTTCGGATAGCCGGTTCACGCGCGCGCCCGCGACCTTGCGCACGGCATCGCGCCCAAGCCAGTTGCCGAGCGAATAGGTGATCGCCGCCGCTGCCAGCGTGCCGGCAAACGCATAGACGCCGCCCCATAGACCGCCGAACACGATGCCCGTCGTCGCGATCAATAGCGTCACCGGCACCGAGAGCATGGCGGCCGCCACGTAGCACAAAATGATCAACAGCGGCGCGAACGGCAGTGCTTCGATGTGGCGTGTGGCGTTGGTCAACGACTTCAGATTGGCGTAGTCGCCAAGTGGCGTCCAGTGCCAGAGCGCGGCCACGCCGACCACCATCAGCACGAGCACACCGAGAAGCGCGAAGCGGCCGATCAGCGGACGCGTCCTTTCCTTGGGCAGAAATTGTTCGACGAGCTGGTCGGCGGCGATAGGCGTTTCAGGGTCGATCAGCGCATCGGGCGGAATGAGCTGATCCAATTCCGCCGATACTTCCGGGTCGAGCGCAATCAACGTGCGATGTTCATCGCGATTGCGTTGCAACGCTTCGATCGCGGCATTGAGGCCGCCACGTGCATCGCGCTCGCGCACGACATCCGCGACTTCGCAACCGAGATGTTCCGCGAGCAGCGTATCGCGCATCTTAGCAATCGCGCGGCGAATGCGCTGATCGGCGCCAGCGTCGATGGATACGTTGCATTCGCTGTCGAGCACCATCGAGCGATTGTTCAGATTCGCGGAGCCGACGATCAACAATTCGTCATCGACGATCATCAGTTTGCTGTGCACGTTGACGATCTGCTCGCCGAGATTGGGCACTTCTGGGCTCAGCAGACGATATCGCCCATGCCGGTCCGCGCTTTTCAAGAGCGTGTTGAGCCGCGCGCGCAACACGCCCATCGTCACCTCCTGCAGCCAGCCGCTCTGATTGCGCGGCACCACGATAGCCACGTCCGGCCCGTCCTCGCGCGCGAGCGTCTCCGAGAGCGCCGCGCCTATGGAACCCGACGTGAAGTACTGGTTCTCGATATAGATCGAGCGGCGCGCCCTCGCGATGGCATCGAGATATTGCGTGCGAATCTGCTGCACGGGCTGACGTCCGCCGTAAGCAGGCTCGGTGAGCGAGATGGCAATTCGCACATCGTCGATATCGACCGCGCGCGCAGGCGGCCACGGATCGCTGTCGGCGGCCGCGCGATGTGCGCGTATCGCAAGCCGTCTTCCGCACGCGCGCGCCCAGCGTTCGCGCGCCAGGATACCCATTTCGCGCGCGGCATCGCCATCGAACATGGTGTGGACATCGTGGAAAGGCTGATACGGCGCACCGTTCGCATCGCGGCGCAGCGCATCGTCGGGTGCATGCGCGGTCGTGTCCCAGCGCGAACGCGTGAGATCGAGACCGCCGACGAACGCGAGCTTATCGTCGATCACGACGACCTTCTGATGTTGCGATCCGCCCATCGGATGCTTGCCGTCCATCTGAAACGCGATACGCCGATGCGTGCGCCAGCCCATCTTGTAGACCGGCAGCCATTCGCGTTCGAACGCATACAGCATGGCGAAATCCCACGCGAGGATGTAGATGCGCAAACGGCGCTTGTTCGCCGCGATCTCATGCAGGAAGTCGCCGAGCGCAGCTGGGAAACCATCGTCCACACCTTCCGGCGTGAGCTGCATGCGGCTGTCGATATCCCAACCGAGGATGAACACGGTGCGCTCCGCGCGCGTGATCGCTTCGCGCAGCACGCGAAAATAATCCGCACCGTCTATCAGCAGGCTGAAGCGATCCGCATGGCGCACGTTCGCGCAATTGCGGTCCGGCTCGAAGAAAGGGGCATCGACGTGCGTCATGCGTTATGCAGCTTCGTCAGACGTCGTGCGTTCGTGGGTGCGACTCATGCCGGTTTCTCCGTGATGGTTTCGCTCGCCGCGCCAGATTCAAGCGCGGCATTTGCATCAAGTCTAAGTTTGCAAGTGCCGTGCCCGCGATGCCGCCGCGTTCGGTGCTACGCTTGGCGCGCATCCTTCAAACGAACGAGCGCCATGACCGACTACAAGCCCGAAGCCGAAGTCGAAGCAGACTCGCCACGCGGACTCATTCCGCTCGCCGTAGCCGCGGTCATCGTCGGGGCGGCAAGTGGCGCACTCGGTGCGTTATTCCGCTTTTCGCTCGAACGCGCCGATGCGCTGCGCTACGCGCTCGTTGCATGGGCGCATTCGGGGCATGGCGCGGCAAGCATTGTCGTGGTACTTGCGGCGGCTTTCGCCGCTGCGTTGGCGGCGTGGCTCGTCGCGCGCTTCTCGCCCGAGGCAAGCGGCAGCGGCATTCCCCATGTCGAGGCAGTCTTGCATGGCAAGGCGCCGCCCGCTTCGCTCATCCTCATCCCGGTCAAGTTCGTGGGCGGCGTGCTCGCCATCGGTGCAGGACTCGCGCTCGGACGCGAAGGACCGACGGTGCAAATGGGCGCGAGCATCGCGCATCGCATCGGCACCTTGCTTGGACGTAGCGCAACCGATCGCGGCGTCTTGCTCGCGGCCGGCGCGGGCGCGGGGCTCGCCACCGCGTTCAATGCGCCCATCGCGGGCGCGGTGTTCGTGCTCGAAGAACTGATGCGCCGCTTCGATACGCGCACCGCCGTGGCCGCGCTCGGCGCATCGGCAAGTGCGATCGCCATGGCGCGTCTCATGCACGGCGATCTGCCCGACTTCCATCTGCCCGCGCAGCCGTTTCCAGGCTTCGGCATGACGGCCGCGCATCTCGTGCTCGGCGTGGCGCTCGGCCTGTTGGGCACCGCTTATTCACGCACGATTCTCTGGACACTCGACGCATCCGACTGGCTCACGCGTCATCCGTTGATTGCATCGCCGACGCGCAGAGCCTTCGCGCGCGCGGCTGTCATTGGCGCGGCGGTCGGTTTGCTCGCGTGGTTCGCGCCGGATGTCGCGGGCGGCGGCGATGTCCTCACGCAACGAACGCTGGTGGGCGCGGGCAGCATCGCGGGCGTCACGGCCATTCTTGCGCTGCGCTTCGTGCTCGGCTCGGTATCGTATGCGGCCGGCACGCCGGGCGGTCTCTTCGCGCCCATGCTCGTGCTCGGCGCGCAGACGGGTTTCGTGTTCGGCCGCATCTGCTTCGACTGGTTCCCCGGCATGTCCGCATCCACCGGCGATATCGGCACCTTCGCGGCGGTCGGCATGGCCGCGTTCTTCGCGGCAGTCGTGCGTTCGCCGATGACGGGTATCGTGCTCGTCACCGAAATGACCGCGAGCTTCACGCTGCTCCTGCCGATGCTCACCGCGTGCTTCACCGCCATGCTCGTGCCCATACTGCTGCGCTGTCCGCCGATATACGATTCGCTCGGCGAGCGCGCGGCAAAACGGCGTTAGCCTCGCGAAAGCGCACGGCGGCAGTCTCAGCGCATACGTGCGCATTGCGGTAGTCTCGACGATCCCCCTTCCGCGATACATGCGGCAGGACAGACCGACAACCGAATGAGGACACGCAACAATGGAATATCGACATCTAGGCGCTTCGGGCTTCAAGGTACCCGTGCTGAGTTTCGGCACGGGCACGTTCGGCGGCAAGGGCGAGTTCTTTCAGGCCTGGGGCGAAACCGACGTCAGCGAAGCGCAGCGGCTCGTCGACATTTGCCTCGACGCGGGCGTGACCATGTTCGACACCGCCGACATCTATTCGGGCGGCTCGTCGGAAGCCATCCTCGGCGAAGCGCTCAAGGGCCGGCGCGACAAAGTCATCGTCTCGACCAAGGCGACCTTTCGCTTCGATAAAGACGAGCCGAACAACGTGGGCTCGTCGCGCTTCCATCTCATCCATGCCGTGAACGATGCATTGAAGCGCTTGCAGACGGACTACATCGACATCTTCCAGCTACATGGTTTCGATGCGAAAACGCCCGTCGAGGAAACGCTCTCCACGCTCGACGATCTCGTGCGCGCGGGCAAGATCCGCTATACCGGCGTGTCGAATTTCTCGGGCTGGCATCTGCAGAAGTCGCTGGATGTCGCGGACCGTTACGGCTATCCGCGCTATGTCGCCAATCAGACCTACTACTCGCTGATCGGGCGCGACTACGAATGGGAACTGATGCCGCTCGGTATCGATCAAGGCGTGGGCGCGGTGGTGTGGAGTCCGCTCGGCTGGGGGCGTCTCACGGGCAAGATCAGGCGCGGTCAGCCGCTGCCCGCGTCGAGCCGTCTGCATAAGACCGCCGACATGGGGCCGCCGGTGCCGGAAGAACATCTGTATCGCGTGATCGACGCGCTCGACGCCATCGCCGAGGAAACCGGCAAGACCATTCCGCAAATCGCGCTTAACTGGCTGCTGCAAAGACCGACGGTGGCGACCGTACTGGTCGGCGCGCGCAATGAAGAACAGTTGCGGCAGAACCTCGGTGCGGTCGGCTGGAACCTCACGGCGGAACAGGTGAAGAAACTCGACGAAGCGAGCACGGTGAAGCCGCCGTATCCGTACTGGCATCAGCAAGGATTTGCGGAGCGCAATCCGTTTCCTGTCTGATAGCTCTCGTTGAAGGCGCTCGTACCGTACCGGAAAGCCTCTGACGTTTTGTACCGGTACTGTACTGCCATCTTTCCCTACACTTGGTGCGATAGATTTTTTGTTTGCGGACTGCACCATGCCAATCGACTTCCTGAACGCCTTGCCCGCCGCTGCCCTCTTCGTGATGGTGACGAGCATCACGCCCGGTCCCAACAACACCATGCTGCTCGCGTCGGGCGTCAACTTCGGCCTGAAGCGCACGGTGCCGCATGTACTCGGCATCAGCGCGGGCGTCGCGCTCCTGATGCTTGCAGTAGGGCTCGGGCTTGCGCAAGCCTTCGAGCGGCTGCCGTGGCTCTATACGGTGCTCGAAACCGCAAGCGTGGTCTATCTGCTGTATCTGGCGTGGAAGATCGGAACGTCGTCGTCCGTGCAGATGCGCGACGGCGAGCGCCGCCCCATGCGCTTTTACGAAGCCGTCGCGTTTCAATGGGTCAATCCCAAAGCGTGGATGATGGTCCTCACCGCCGCGACGACCATCCATCTGCATTCGAGTCTCTCGCTCAATGCCGGGCTGATGGCGCTCCTGTTCGTCGTGATCGGCATGCCGTGCATCGTGGCGTGGGCGGCTTTCGGCATGTCGTTGCGGCGCTTCCTTTCAAGACCGCGCTGGTTGCGCGCGTTCAACATCACCATGGCCGTGCTGCTCGTGTGCTCGCTGTATCCCATCGTCGCGCATTTCTTCGCCTGAGATTTGCTTTTCGAGCGCGGCGCTAAACATCCGATGATCTTTTAATTGCCTCTTTGCCGCGCCGCCGGACCGGTGCATACTGATCCGACGCGCCGGCCGCGCAATTCTTGCCGTCCCCCTTGCAAGTTTGGGACTGCGTCTTTTCCCGGTGGTCGACATCGGTCGACATCGACCCATTGCCGTTTCGAGCGATCGCGCATTCACCCTTAAGCGATTCGTTAAGGCGGCTCTTGCCGGCGTGCACGTGCCTCGACTGGCACCGTTCACTCGCGCCAATTCCCGGCGCGGCTTCGAAATCCGTTCAAGGAGTCATGCCATGTCTGGAGCCAACCGCCCATCCGGTCCCGCCACGCGTAAATCTCTCGACCTGGCCGATCAGATCGAGCGCGACGAAATGGAGAACAACCTGCCGGATGCGCTAAACGAAGTCGACGACGAAGACGATCTCCAAGACGAAGCCGATTCCAATCGCGCGCCAGGCAGCTAGAGCGCATCGACATTTCACATATGGAAGCGCGTTACTCGACGCCGCGAGCAGTGCTCGCGGCGTTGTTGCATTTACACGCAGACATGGTCTTAGGCACATTGGTTGCTCAGGTCCTCGTGCCGCGTCGAACATTGAACAAAAGCGCGGCATGAACCGATGAGCGATGGCGGCGACGATGTCAGTCCGCATGCGAATCAAAAACCAACCAATCGTGTCCCCGTGGGAGGCTTCATGCTCCGTTACGCTGTCATTTTTTTCATCATTGCGCTCATCGCGGCCTTCTTCGGCTTCGGCGGGATCGCAACGGGCGCGGCGGAAATCGCCAAGATCCTGTTCTTCATCTTTATCGTGATCTTCCTCGCTACGCTCTTGCTCGGCGTGTTCAGGCGATGACGAAAGCGTGAGCCCAAACGAAAACGCGCGGATCTTCGGACCGCGCGTTTTTGCTTCCGGCTTTGCTTTTTACACCAGTCAACCGATGATCACGCGATTGCGTCCATCGCGCTTTGCACGATAGAGCGCGAGATCGGCCGATTCGACCAGTTGTTTCGAAGCGTTTTCGTCGATCACGTCCTGCGTCGCGCCGCCGACACTCACGGTCACGAAGTCCGTGGCCGATCCCGCATGCGGCACTTGCAACGCCTCGACCGCGATGCGAATCTTCTCGCCGAGCAGCCGCAAACCCGGCGCCGATGTCGATGGCAACACCACCGCGAATTCCTCGCCACCGAAGCGCGCGGCCAGATCGGCCGGACGATTCAGACTGGTTTCGATGGCATGCGCGATAAGCTTCAACACATCGTCGCCGGCGACGTGTCCGTAGGTATCGTTATACGACTTGAAGTTGTCGACATCGATCATGAGAAAGCCGACCGATGCGCGATCGCGCGCCGCACGACGCCATTCGGCATCGAGATAATCGTCGAGTCTTCGACGATTCGAGAGTCCCGTGAGACCGTCCGAATGCGTGAGGCGCTGCAATTCCAGATTCGTTTCCAGGAGCTTTTGCTGCGACTGTCGCAACGCGCGATACGCTTCGTCGCGCTGCAGCAAGTTCTGATACGAACGCGAGTGATATCGCACGCGCGCCACCAGTTCGATGGTATCGGGCAGCTTCACGAGATAGTCGTTCGCGCCCGCCGCGAACGCCGCGCTCTTGATACGCGGCTCTTCTTTCGTCGAAAGCACGATGATGGGAATGTCGCGCGTAGCCGGATGTTCGCGGTACTGGCGCACGAGCGTGAGTCCATCCACGCCGGGCATCACGAGATCCTGCAGGATCACGGTCGGCCGCGTTTCGCGCGCGACGGCAAGCGCGCTCGCGGGATCGGCGCAATAGTGCAGATCGACATTCGGTTCGTCGGCGAGCGCGCGGCGCAGTGCCTCGGCGATGATCGCCTGATCGTCCACGAGCAGCACCATCACCGGCAAGTCGGCGGCAGGCGGCGCATTGAGCGCCACCGCGAGCAGTTCGGATACGGCGCGTTCATGGGCCAGCGAGCGCGCGCTCGCCTGCTCGATGCTCTGAGCCGCGGCGGCCGTTGCGCGCTTCACGCGTTCGGCGAGCGGATCGGGATGAGGGAGCTTCATAAACGTGTCCTCGGAAATGTCGTTATACGCGCTTCTTTTTCTTTGTCGAAAGCTTGCGCGAGTGCGCCCGCAATGCGCGGCAGCGGCAGGATCGCGACGGCGGCATCGAGCGCGGCGGCCGCTTTCGGCATGCCGTAGACGGCGGACGTTGCTTCGTCCTGCGCGATCGTGTGATAACCCTTGGCGCGCATCGCCTTGAGACCGATGGCGCCGTCGCGTCCCATGCCTGTCAAGAGTACGCCGACCGCGCGTCCGGTCCAGCGTTCGACCACGCTCTGAAAGAACACATCGACGGATGGCCGGTACGGCAACGCTTCGGGATGCGCGGTGTAGCCGAGATGCGTGGCATCCGTGAAATGCAGATGATCGTTGGTCGCCGCGAGCAGCACGACGCCGGGCGCGGGCACGTCGCCTTCGCGCGCAATGCGCACCGGCAGCGCGGATTGACCGCTTAACCAGTCCGCCATGCCTTCGGCGAAGGCGCGGTCCACATGCTGCACGATAACGGTCGCGGCGGAGAAATCTTCAGGCAATGCGCCGAGCAAGGTCGCGAGCGCCGCCGGGCCGCCCGCCGATGCGCCGATTGCAAGCAGCCGTGATTGGCTCTTGGGCGTGGCCGTCATGGTCATCGAAGGCGCGAGCCGTGCGCCGATCTGATCGATCTTCGCGATGAGCGCCGCTGCACCGCGCCGCGCATCGGCACCGGCGAGCGCGGGGGTATCGACGGCATCGAGCGCGCCCGCGCCCATCGCCTCATACACGCGCCACGTGTTCGCGCCGATATCCACCGTGACGACGAGAATGGCGCACGGCGACTTCGCCATGATGTGACGCGTGGCCGCCACGCCATCCATGTTCGGCATGACGAGATCCATGAGCACGACATCCGGCGTCTGCGAAGCGCACAGGTCGACAGCCTGCCGGCCGTCGCTTGCAACCCACAGAATCTCGAGGTCGGGGCGAATGGCAAGCGCGCGCCGCAACGCTTCGACCGCGAGCTGCATGTCGTTGACGATACCGATCTTCATCGCGCGCGCTCCGTGGTCATGGCTTCGCCTCGCCGATGAGATCGCGCACCGCGTCGAGCAGCGCCTGATCGTGAAAACTGCCCTTGGCGAGATAGTAATCCGCGCCCGCATCGAGACCGCGCTGGCGATCTTCCGCGCGGTCCTTGTACGACACGATCATCACGGGCGTGCGCGCAAGTTGCGCGTCGCGTTTGATGAGCGTCACGAGCTCGATGCCGTCGAGACGCGGCATGTCGATATCCGTGATGACGAGATCGAAGTGCTCGCCGCGCACCGCGTTCCAGCCGTCCATGCCATCCACCGCGATGGCGACTTCGTAGCCGCGTGATGCAAGCAGCTTGCGTTCGAGCTCACGCACGGTGAGTGAATCGTCGACCACGAGCACACGTTTCGCGCTTGCTGCCGTCGTGTGTAACGCGCTTCTATCGACACGGCCGAGTTCGCCGCCCGCCACGAGCTTTTCGACGGAGCGCAGCCAGTCGTCGAGATCGGCGATGAGCAGCGGGTCGCCGTTTTCCATCAACGCGCCCGCCGCGATGTTGCGCACCTTGCCGAGCCGTTTGTCGAGCGGTTGCACGACGAGCATACGTTCGCCGAGAAAGCGGTCCACGACGATGCCGTAACTCGACGCGCCCTGCCCGATCACGACGACATCGAGCGCGTCGTTCGCGGCTTCGAAGCTCGGCGTCTGCAAGATTTGATGTGCCGTCACGAGACCCAGCCGCTTGCCGTCGAAGGCGAAATGCTGCTGACCTTCGAGCGTATCGATAGCGTTCGCCGGCAGCACGAGCGTGCGCACGACATGCGCAAGCGGCAAGCCATAGGGCTCGCCCGCGACTTCGACGATCAGGCTGCGAATGACCGACAGCGTGATCGGCAACTGCAGCACGAAGCGCGTGCCGGCGTGGGCATCCTGCGTCACGCGCAGACTGCCGCGCACTTGCCTCACGACGTCTTGCACGGCGTCGAGCCCGACGCCGCGGCCGGATACATCGGTGACGGCGTCGCGCATGGTGAAGCCTGGCAGAAAGAGGAATTCGAGCAGTTCCGCCTCGGAAAGACGCGCGGCCGTGTCTTCGCTTGCAAGGCGTTTGTGCACGACGTTGCGGCGCAATGCATCGAGGTCGATACCGCCGCCATCGTCGGATACGCTGATGAAAAGCGCGCCCGCGCTATGCCGTGCCTCGAGCGTGATAGTGCCGATTTCCGGCTTGCCGAGCGCGCGTCTCAGCGATGGCGCTTCGATGCCGTGATCGACCGCATTGCGCAGCAAATGGCCGAGCGGCGCGTCGAGCAAATCGAGGATATCGCGGTCCACTTGCGTGGTTTCGCCGGCGATCACGAGGCGTACTTCCTTGCCGAGCGAGCGTGCCACGTCGCGGACCATGCGCGCAAAGCCGCCGGTTGCATCGACGAAGGGACGCATGCGGCAAGCGAGCGCTTCGTCGTAAATCTGTTGCGCGAGATGCGTCGAGCGGCGGTCGTAGTTTTCGAGTTCGGCGAGCCGCTCGCTCAGTTGCCGATGCGCTTCGTTCGTCAGGCGCCGGGCTTCGTCGAGCGCGGCCTGTGCGCGCGCGTCGAGTGGCGCGCTGTCGGCGAAGGTGTCGTGCAGGCGTTCGAGCGCGCGGCTCGCGTCATGCTGAATGCGCTTCACGCGCAGCATCGATTGCGAGAAAGGCTTGAGCCAGCGCGATTCGACGAGCGTCTCGCCGGAGTGACTCAACAGGCGGTCGAGAGTTTCGGCGCGCACGCGAAGCATGCGGGCTTCGGTTGGGCGGGATGCTTCTTGCGACGCTCGTGGACGATGCGTTTCGGCGCTTGCGCGCAGCGTGTGGGCTTCGTCAGAACGCGATGTGAGATTCGATTCATCGCTTGCGTGAAGCGCGTGAGCTTCGTTCGAACGCATTGCGGAATGCGTATGATGCGGTGTGTGCGAACGAGGCCCATCGTTTGCACGATCGCGCGACGAAACATCATACGTTGCGCCTAGGCGAAGTCTGTCCGTCTCATCCGCCGTGGACGTTGCCAACGCCAACTCGCGCGATCCATCCGAATCACCCACCAAACGCGCATTCAACCCCTCGACAAACGCATTCACCTCACTTTCCAGCGTCGTCTGCGCGTCGATTTCTTCCGCCTGACCGATCCGCACGATCATATCCACGCCGCACAAGAGCATGTCGATATAGACCGCATCGAGCGTCACGCGCGCTTCCTGCGCCGCGACGAAGCAGTCCTCCATCACATGCGCGAGCGTCACGCCGACCGGCACACCGACGATGCGCGCCGCGCCCTTAAGCGAATGCGCCGCGCGCATGCACGCTTCGAGCGTGACCGGATCGTTCGGCGCGCGTTCCAGCGCGATGAGGCCATCGGAAAGAATCTGCGCCTGCGCGCGCGCTTCCTCCTGAAACAGGTCGAGCAGCGAGCGGCGTCCGGGATCGGCACTCGTCATCCGAGACTCCAGTCGAGACTGTCGATGAGACGTTCGGCATCGAGCAAGCCGACGGTCGTATCCTTGAACGGCGCAAGCGCCTGCGTATGCGACGCATGACGTTGCGCGAGCGTCGCGGGCACCGGCTGCAAACGCGCGGCCGAAAAGCGATGCACGCCATCGACGGCATCGACGGGAAAAGCGAGCGGCCCTTCGCCATCCGCGTCCGCGTCATCCCGACGCCGCTGAACGACGAGCAGACGGCCGAGTTCGCGTGCATCGACAACTTGCGATTTCGAAACCGCTTTCGCCACGCTTTCCTCGATACCGAAGAGACGCGCCAGCGACACGCATACCAGCAAACGTCCACGCACGTTCACGACGCCGAGCACCGCGCGGTTACGCCGATGCGGCAACGTATGCACCGGCCGAAGTTGCGCGACCTGCGCACAACACGCGGTCGGCAAGCCGAGCCATTCGCCGCCGATGCGAAACACGAGATACGAAACGGCATCGGCTGCGTCGCGCGTTCGTTTTGCGTCGCCCTTGAAGCGCTCGACGACCGAAACCGCATCGACACGATCGAGCACGCGCGCCGCCGCCGACTCATGGACCGGGCAATTGCGGCAATGCACGTAACGTTCGAGCTTCGGACACGAGCCGTCGCCGCGCACGCCGATGCGGTTCCAGCAGTCGTCGATGACATCGGGAATGAGCGGCGTGCGGGCGTTCATCGCGCGCTCTCGGCGCTGCGTTCGGCGCGAGCCAGCATGATGCGCGCGCGGTCCGTGTCGCCATCGAGTTGAAGCAGCGCGGCAAGATGCGTGAGCGCTTCGCGATGCGTCGGATCGAGATAAAGCGCGCGGCGATAATGCGCGCGCGATTCGTCGTGCGCGTTGCGGGCATCGGCGATCACGCCGAGCAGATAGTACGCATCCGCGCTTGCCGGGTGCTTGTGCAACCACCCGCGCGCGATGGATTCGGCTTCGATCAGCGAACCGGCATCGGCGAGAGCGTGGGCTTGCGCGAGCGTTGACGTTGGCGTTGGCGTCGAGGCCGGCGCCAACGCCGGATTGACGCTCACCGGTGTCGAGGTTCGATGCAACGCCATTGCAGGCGCTGCAAACGCCATCGGCTTCGACACGGATACCTTCGACGAGTCCACACGCGTAGCGCCTCGCGCCCATGCAGGCATGACGAATTCGCCGGATGCCGCGGGCTTTAGCGGAGGAGCGGCATTCACGATCTCGCGCTCGGGCCTTCTGAACGCGAAAGCCAGCGGAATGTTCGCGGGACTCATGCCTTCGCGCATCAGGAGACCCGTTTCAGCAGGTCCGATAAAGAGCATGCCGCCATCGGCCAGCAAGCTGTCGAGGACGCGCAACGCGGCGCTCTGCGTCTCGCGATCGAAGTAGATCAGCACGTTGCGGCACAGAATGAAGTCGAAGCGTTCGAACATGCGCGCATCGAGTTGAAACAGATTGGCTTGCGTGAAGCGCACACAGCGCGCCATGCGCTCGTCGAGCTGCCAGCCGTCTTCGGTCGCGCGAAAATGCCGGTCACGAAAACCCAGCGCGCGGCCACGAAACGCATTGCGTCCATAGTGCGCGCGGCGCGCATGCGACAACGCGCGTTCGCTTACGTCGATAGCCTCGATGACGAAGCGGTCCGCCGCGATGCCTGCATCGCTCAAGGCCATCGCCACCGAATAGGCTTCCTCGCCCGTCGAGCAGGGCAGGCTCAGCACGCGCACGGGGTTCGAAGGGCGCTCCGACAGACGAATGCGCGCAAGCCGCGCGAGCGCCGTATAGACCTCGGGATCGCGAAAGAACCACGTTTCAGGCACGACGACCGCTTCGATCAGTTCCTGCAACAGCGCGGGATCGTTCGATACGGCGTGGTAGTAGTCGTCGAGCGTCACCGCGCGCGATGCATCGAAGCGCTCGCGCACCGCGCGCATTACCGCGTTCGTGCCGATAGACTCGGCGTCGAGCCCGATCGTCCGATGCAGCAGCTCGGTAAAGCGGCGCGTGTTGTCTTCGTTCATGATGTGCTCTCGGCAAAGAGCAACGCCTGCACGTCGAGCGGCAACAAATGTTCCATGCGCACCCATTGCAGCAGGCCTGCTTCATCGCGCGCGACGGGACCGAGATAGCGTGCGTGCGGCGTGTCGATGCCCGCATCGGCGAACGCGGCGGTATCGAGCGTGACGGTGCGGGTTGCCTGTTCGAGCACGAGACCCAGTCGATGCGTCGTCGAATCGCGCGCGCCGTCGCGCTTGTATGCGACGAGCGCGAGCCGCGTCGACAAGCGTTCGCGCGACGCGCGCCCGAGCGCCAGCGCTGCGACATCGATCACGGGCACGGGCGCGTCTTCGTAATCGAACAGGCCCGCAACCCACTCCGGCGCGCCGGGCAGCGCCTTCAACGGCGCGAGCGGCAACATGCGCTCGATCTGCGCGCTGTCGAGCAGATAGCGATCGGAGCCGAGCGTGAACTGGACGAAGAGCATGGCGCGCGCCGCTTTACGCGGCCACCTTGAAGCGCGATACGCCGGTACGCAGACCGTTTGCGACATGCGTCAGGTCGTCGATGGCCTGAGTCGATTGACGCAACGACTCCGCCGTCTGCTGCGCGGCTTCCGACAATTGCGAGAGCGCCTGCGAAATCTGGTCCGCGCCGGCTGCCTGCGTCTGCATGCCTTCGTTGACCATCGACACGCGCGGCGCAAGCGTCTGCACTTGATGGATGATCTGCGACAGTTGCCCGCCCACTTGCTGCACGTCGAGCATGCCCCGCCGCACTTCCTCCGAGAACTTGTCCATGCCCATCACGCCCGCCGCGACGGAAGACTGAATCTCCTTGACCATTTGTTCGATATCGAAGGTCGCGACCGCGGTTTGATCCGCAAGACGCCGAATCTCGGTGGCCACCACCGCGAAGCCGCGTCCGTATTCGCCGGCTTTTTCCGCTTCGATGGCCGCGTTCAGCGAAAGCAGGTTCGTCTGATCCGCCACCTTCGTGATGGTCGCGACGACCTGATTGATGTTGCCCGCCTTCTCGTTGAGGATGGCGAGCTTGCCGTTCACCGAACCGGCCGCTTCCATCACGTGCCGCATGGTTTCCTCCATGCGCGTGAGTCCGGCGTGACCCGTGCCCGCAAGCGTCGCCGACTGTTCCGCGACGCCCGACACTTCGTTCATCGTGCGTACGAGATCGCGCGCCGTCGCGAAGATCTCGCGTGACGTCGCGCCGATTTCCGTCGTGGTTGCGGCAGTCTCGCTCGCGGTCGCTTGCTGCTCGCGCGCGGTGGCGGCGATTTCGGAGACCGATGTCGTCACTTGCAGCGCAGACTTCTGCGCCTGCCCGACGAGCCCCGTGAGTTCGTCCGTCATGCGGTTGAAACCCGCTTCGAGCGTGCCGAACTCATCGGCGCGCGCGAGGTCGAGCCGCTGCGTGAAATCGCCCGTACGCATCTTGTCGACGACATCGACGAGACGCAGCATCGGCACGGTCAGCGCGCGCATCAGCAGAAAGCCGAGCACGGCGGCCGTGGCCAACGCCACCAGCATGATGACGACGAGCGTCGTCTCCGACTTGCCCACCGAATGACGGATGCTCTTGACCGAACTCGTGTTGCTCGCCTCGTTGTAGTCGACGAGCGCGCGCGCCGCGTTTTGCCCCGCTTCCCAGACTGGCGTCAGGCGCGTGTTGAACACCGTGGCGCCGGCTTGTTTCGAATCGATGAGACCGCGCAGCGCTTCGTCCTGCAGCGGCGCGTAGAGCGCGCGCTGATGCCTGAATTCGTCGAAGATGCGGCGCTCGTCTTCTTCGTGGACGGTCGGCGCGTAGTTCTCGATGAGCTTGTCGAGCGTCGCGCGCGTTTGCGTCAGACGGTCGCTATCGCGGCGAATGAGTGCCTCGTCGCTATCGGCGAAGACCAGGCGTTGCGTCACGGCGTAGCTTTCGAGCCAGGCCGCGCGCAGATCGTTGGACAGCGAAAGACCGACCATCGAATCTTCTTCGAGGCTTTTCGCCTCGCGGTCGATACCGCCGAGCAGCGTATAGGACAGCGCGGCCATGACCAGCATCAGGAAGAGAATGACGCCGAAACTCGCCAGTATGCGATGCCGGATGGACAGATGCTTCACGCGATGAACCCTCATGTGTAATCGATCGGCGCGGACCGTATGAAACCGCGTCGGAAGGCGTCACGAGCATTGAATCGTTTGCGGCGCGCGCGTTCTGACTGCGCGCGGCGTCCAACGCACCATGCACGGTATATGCCAGTGCAGTTGACTGGGTTAACGGCTGATTGCGGCGGCGCTTGAGGGGGAGGAATCGAGACGGATCATTTCGCCGTGTTTGAGCACGGTGAAGGAATCGGCGGGCAGGCCCGCGCGGCGCACGGCATCGGCGAGCCGGCGCGGCGGCTCGTCGAGCGGCTCGTCGGTGAGTTCGAACGTGCCCCAGTGGATGCCGATCGCCTTCTTCGCCTGCACGTCCTGGAAGATCCGCACGGCTTCTTCGGGGTCGACGTGCTGGCCGTGCATGAACCAGCGCGGGTCGTACGCGCCGATGGGAATGAGCGCAAGGTCGAAGCCGCCGAAGCGCGCGCCGATATCGCGAAAGTCCGGCGAATAGCCCGTGTCGCCCGCGAAGTAAAACGAAAACGGATGCGCCGCGCCCGCCGGCGTCTTCACGACCCAGCCGCCCCACAGCGTTTCCGCGCGGTCGAAGGGCGTGCGCGCCGACCAGTGCTGGCTCGGCACGAACCAGATATCGAGGCCGGCAACATGGGTTTCGTCGCTCCAGTCGAGTTCTTCCGCGTTCTGGATGCCGTCGTCGTTCATCCACTTCTTCACGCCGAGCGGCACCAGAAAGCGCGGCGGGCCGCCCGCCTGCCGGTTGAGCGCTTCGACGCTCGCCTTATCCAGATGATCGTAGTGATTATGCGAAATCAGCACGATAACGATATGCGGCAACTCGTCGAGTGTGAGACCGGGCGGCGTCTTGCGCTTCGGACCCGCGAACGAGAATGGCGACGCGCGTTCGGAGAACACCGGATCGGCGAGGATGTTCACGCCGTTGATTTGCAGCAGCGCGCTCGCGTGGCCGATCCACGTGAGCGTGTTCTCCGTGCGATTGGCCTTGAGCCAGGCGATGTCGGGATGCGCCATCGGAAATCGATAGCCGTTCGCGGGCGGCTTGGGAAGACCCTGCCGCAAGCGCTCCCAGCGCCACTTCAGAAGCGACTCGTGCGGCAACTGGCCGTAGTCGTTCTCGAAACCGGACGCGGTGTGCTTTGCGTGATGCAACGGCTGCGGCTGGGTTTGCGCATCGGTCTTCGCGGTGCTCGTGCTCGCTGCCTCCTCGCTCTGCGCGACCGTGTTGCCGGAGCAGCCGGCCAGCATGGCGAAGGCACATACGACGGCGCGCGGGCCGTGCTGTCCTGCATTGAACAGACTCGCGAGGATACGGCGCATGAGTTGACCGGTTGAGCGCATCGGGCTTTAGGCCAGGCCATGCGCGGTTGGCGGCTTCTTAGGCTTCGCTATGAATTAAGCACGCCGGGCAATTGATTCTACGGAATGTAGAAAAATTTGTCTTTTCGCTCCGGCAGGTGCTGTCTGGATGAAGCCGCATGTATTCGTCTGCCTTATCCCACAAGGCGGGACAGCGAAATAGAAAAAGTAGGCCCACTTCTTGCGGTAAACCGCTCCGAACGTCGGCACAGGCGTCACGAAAAATCCAAATAGACCATCGGTGGCGCGCGCTCGTTTCTCATCTAGCAGTTCAGGACCGAGCGCGCCGTACACCGCACTTTCGAAACCGGGGGCCCGATGATGGGCAGTAAACAACGCAGTCACGCTGCACGCACGTTCAATCCGCAACTTTTCTCGATGCACGCCATGCTCGTGTCGCGCAGCGCCTCTCACGTGGCGAGTGCACTGCAGGAGCCCGGGCGCGATGCCGCGCTGGCCGAAGGCGTCGCGGATTTCATCGCCCATTGCGGCCATACGGGCCTCGGGCTCTTCCTCGCGGCCGTCTGGCATTGGCTCGATGAACGCGGCTACTACGACGCGGCCGAACGCGTGCAGCATTACATCGAAACCAGCAGCGTGCCGAAGGTGAAGGCGACGCCGCGTGCGATGCGTGGGCGCGACGCGCGGGTGTGAGGTGCCGTGTACGTTACGTTACGGGCAGACGACACATGGGACGTCCTTGCCGTAACGCTCAGGTTCCAAACCATCCCGCATCGACAAAATAATCGCGCCCCGTGCAGCGCGCCGCATCGTCGGATGCCAAAAAGAGCACCATCCGCGCGACGTGTTCCGGATCGATCCGCTCGTGCAGACACTGCTGCGCGAGAAGCGCGGCCTCGCTGTCGGGCGATTGCCACAGCTTCATCTGACGCGGCGTTCGCACGGCGCCCGGAATCACGGTATTCACGCGAATGCCGTGCGCGCCGAGATCGCGCGCCAATCCGCGCGTGAGGCCTTCGATAGCCGCCTTCGCCGTCATGTAGAGCGTGAGTTCCGGCAGCGCGAGATGCCACGAAATCGAACCCATGTTGATGATCGAGCCGGCCCGGTTCGCGCGCATGCTCTTGGCCGCCGCCTGCGCGCAAAAGAACTGATGCCGCAGATTCACGGCCATGCGCTCGTCCCAATACGCGGCGCTCACGTCGTCCCATCGATGGCGGTCGTCGTTGGCGGCGTTGTTGACGAGCGCATCGAGCGGTCCCGCCGCCGCGATCATGTCGTCGAATATGGCTTCGATGGCGGCCGTATCGCGCAGATCGCAACGGTAAAATTTCGGCGCGTGCTTCTCGCTGGCGAGCGCCTGTTCGAGTTCGCGCGCGTCGGTTTCGGCGACATCGATGAACGACACGCGCGCCCCTTGCTTCGCGAACGCCTCGACGATGGATGCGCCAATTCCGCTGCCGCCGCCCGTCACGACGACATGTCGGTCTACGAGGCTCGGATAGATTGCATAGGCCATGAGCGTCTCCTCTTCAGTGCGAATGACGCGGATTGCCGCGCGTCTCGATCACCTTCAAATACAAGGTCGCGGGCTCGAGACACCCGCCCGTCGACAACTGCCCCACCGTCTGCCGATACAACTCCTGCCACGGCGTTTGCGCGGGCGGCGTGGCGAACGCGGCATGCGTGCGGCGGCTTTCGAGTTCGCCTTCCTCGATCAGCACGTTCACCGAACGCGCATTCAGGTCCACGCGAATCCGGTCGCCCGTGCGCAAGAGCGCGAGACCGCCGCCGACGGCCGCTTCCGGCGACATGTTGAGAATGGACGGACTCGCCGACGTACCGCTTTGCCTGCCGTCGCCGAGACAAGGCAGGGAATCGATGCCGCGCTTGATCATTTCCGCAGGCGGCGCCATGTTGACCACTTCCGCGCTGCCCGGATAACCCACCGTGCCGCAGCCGCGAATCACGAGAATGCAATGCTCGTCGATGTTCAACGCGGGATCGTTGATGCGCCGATGGTAATCCTCCGGTCCATCGAAAACGATGGCGCGCGCTTCGAACACGTTCTCTTCGCCCGGCTTGCTGAGATAGGTCTTCGTGAAGGCCTCGCCGACCACGGACATCTTCATGATCGCGCTGTCGAAGAAATTGCCCGACAGCACCATGAAGCCCGCGCCGTGCTTGAGCGGATCGTCGGCCGTGCGGATGACTTCGCGGTCGGCGGCGGGCGCGTCGTCCGCGATTTCGCCGATGCTGCGGCCCGATACCGTCCGACACGCGCGCTCGATGAGACCGGCCGCATCGAGTTGCCTGAGCACGGCCGGCACCCCGCCCGAGCGATGAAAGCTCTCGCCGAGATACTCTCCAGCAGGCATGCAGTTCACGATCAGCGGCACGTCCTCGCCATAACGCTGCCAATCCTCCAGACTCAATTCGATACCGATATGACGCGCAATCGCGATCAGATGCGGCGGGCAATTGGTCGATGCACCCAGCGCCGACGCCACGACGATCGCGTTCTCGAAAGCCTCGCGCGTCATGATCTGCGATGGCCGCAAGTCTTCGCGCACCATGTCGACGATGCGCTTGCCCGTCGCATACGCCATCTGACCGCGCTCGCGATACGCGGCGGGAATGCTCGCGCAAGTCGGCAGCGACATGCCGAGCGCTTCGGCGAGGCTGTTCATGGAGAGCGCGGTGCCCATGGTGTTGCAATGGCCGATGGACGGCGACGATGCGGTCGTGAGTTGCATGAAGCCTTCGTAATCGATCTCGCCTGCCGCAAGCAGATTGCGTGCATGCCAGATGACCGTGCCCGAGCCGACGCGCTTGCCTTCGTACCAGCCGTCGAGCATCGGCCCGCCTGACAGCACGATGGCCGGCAGATCGACGGTCGCCGCTGCCATCAGACATGCGGGCGTGGTCTTGTCACAGCCGGTCGTGAGAACGACGCCATCGAGCGGGAAGCCGTGCAGCACTTCGACGAGACCGAGATAGGCCAGGTTGCGATCGAGCGCGGCGGTCGGACGGCGGCTTTGCTCCGCGAGCGGATGCACGGGGAACTCCATGGGAATGCCGCCCGCATCGCGAATACCGGCTTTCGTGCGCTCGGCAAGCTCGATATGGTGGCGATTGCATGGCGCGAGATCGCTACCCGTCTGAGCGATACCGATGATCGGCCTGCCCGATTGCAGTTCCTCGCGCGTAAGGCCGTAGTTCATGAAGCGCTCGACATAGAGCGCGGTCATGTCGGCGTGCGAGGGATCGTCGAACCATTCCTGGCTACGTAGACGGCGAGTTGGATGCTGGGGCATGGGGTTGTCTCCGTGGTTTTCGATTGCGTTATGTTACCGGTAACACGGGCGGGTTGTTTATCGCAGCGTTCGAGCTACTTCGATATGCGCCTAGGCACTCTCGCGCGCCAATACCGAATAACCGACGCGTACCTTCTTGCCAATGCTCTCCATCATTCCGCGATCGCGCGCTTCGATCGCTTCGAGCAGCGTCGCGCCCGTGCGCGAACCGATGCCGTAAGCATCGACGGAAACGGTTGTGATCGACGGCGTGCAGCACATGGCGACTTCGAAGTTGCCGAAACCCGCAATGGCGATGTCCTGCGGCACGCGAAGCCCGCGCCTGTGGCATTCCATTATCGCGCCGAACGCGGACATGTCGCTCACGCACATCACGGCTTGCGTATCCGGCCATGCTTCGAGCAGCGCGGCCATCGCAGGGCCGCCGTGGCTCATTGTGATCGGCGAGTCGCCTAGCCGGATGACGCGGGTATCGTCGAGACCGAACGCCTTCATCTGCGAACGAAAGCCCTTGAGCCGGTCGAGGCCGCGCCTGTCCAACTCACTCGCGCCACCCAGAAATCCGATGCGTTGATGGCCGCGTTCCGCGAGATGGCGCACCATCGCGCGCGCGGCGCTGACGTTGGAGAAACCGACGGCGGAATCGATCGGCTCGGCGGGCGCATCCCACATTTCCACGACAGGTACGCCTGAGCGGCGCAACAAAACGCGGGCGGCGTCCGTGTGACGCGAGCCGGTCAGAGCGATGGCGCGTGGTTGGTGACGCAGCATCGAACGCACGATGCGTTCTTCGCGCTGCAAGTCGTAGTCGGTATCGCCGATCAGCAGTTGCAAGCCATGCGGTTCGAGCGACGCGGACAGACCGCGCACCGTATCGGAGAAGTTGGAGCTTGCGAGCGACGGCACGAGCACGGCAACGAATTCCGACCGCCCGGATGAAAGCGCACCGGCGGCGGCATCCGCTACATAGCCGAGTTCTTCGATGGCTTTCTGCACGCGCTCACGAGTCGCCAGGGCAACGCTGTGTCCCGCGAGCACGCGCGATACCGTCATTTTCGAGACGCCCGCGAGCGCCGCTACATCGGACATGCGCGGCGGACCCGATGGCGCGTCGTCGCTCGGCCTGGCTTGCGCGAAGTTCCTCAATCCACGCGCACCCAGCCATCGGTACGCTGTTCGAGCGTGACGTGCAGCTTGGTCTCGCCCGCTTCGCGATCGGCGGCGGTCAGGTCGGGGAAAGCGCGCTTGATGTCGCGGTCGTCGACCCACGACGCGGGATTATCGAGCTTATAGGTGTAGGTGACGTCCGAACGATGCGCGGTGGGATCAGGCTCTGTCCAACTGACGACCTTGTCGAGCTTGACGTGCGCGTAGCACAGCATCCAGACACGGGAATCGCTGGTGGCGTTCGGGTCGCCAGCCGGACGCGTGGTTTCAACCGCGTACTTTTGCCCTTCGCCCGTCAGGCTATATGCAATGCCATTTTGCTTGGCATTGGCATTGGCGGGCGTCGCCGCGGAGCGCGCGATAAGTCCGCTTTTTTCGAGCGCCGCGAGTTGCTCACGCAGCGCGGCGCCGGAATATTCGTTGAGATCGCGACTCGTATAGGCCGATGGAAATGTGTACGGGCCACGTCCACTGCGATTCAGACACAGAAGCCCGCGATCTGTTTTCATATCGGCAGAAATGGCGTCGCCCAGACTGGACTCGCTCGCATCGTTCTTCTTGCCGCAGGCTGCGAATAGCAGCGAGACGCTCACGGCGGCGATCAACAGACTCGTTCTCATATGCGCTCCAGAGGTCAGCCTAATCGTTCGGCATGGACAACCTTGCGTTGCCATTCTACCGACAGAATCACAGCCTTCGAAGCTTATAACGTGCCTGACGCTATTGGATGCGTTGACGTCGTGTTCTCTCGCACGCCATGCGCCGCAGAAATGCAAAAACCCCACCTGTTTGGGGGTGGGGTTTTTGTTGCTGCATGAGGAGCCTGACGATTACCTACTTTCACACGGGAGATCCGCACTATCATC